>JAHKLQ010000003.1 GCA_020854975.1 Methanobacterium sp. | reverse complement strand
TTCAATCATCAGTTAAATCAGGAAGAAATCGATGCACTGGAAGATGGAGATGTTCCTATTTTTATGAAGGAAACTGCAAAGAACCTAGGCATGGACCCTGAGAAAGTTTCAGGTTTTTTAACCGTGGCTTATATGGACAATGTGGCCATAGTAACGAAAAGTTTTAGAAAAATTGAAGTTACAGCAGTAGTAACTGCTGGAATTGAAAAAAACGGAGGTAGAGCCGGGGATCCTGCATCCTATTATGAAGAAAATGGGAATTACCATTTTGACATTGGAACCATCAATACTATTCTCATAATAAATTCTAAGCTTTCAGAAAGCACCCTCTTGAGATCAGTGATGACTGCAGTAGAGGCTAAGACCGTGGTTCTTCAGGAACTTATGGCTCCCAGCAAGTATTCCAATGGTATTGCAACCGGTTCTGGAACTGATAATATAGCAGTAATTTCCAATCTAGAAAGTCAAAACATTTTAACCAATGCAGGTAAACACTCGAAACTGGGGGAACTCATTGGAAAATGTGTGATCGAAGCTACCTCTGAAGCTCTGTCCAAACAGAGTGATTTAAATGCTGGTTCACAGCGTGACATGTTGGTAAGATTGGAACGTTTTGGTTTTAGTGAAGAAAACTATTGGCAATATCTAAAAACACTTGACAGTCCGTTAAGTAAGGATAAATTAATGAAAATCCTCCATGATTTTTCTAAAAATCCTCTGGTTGTAAGTATGTTATCCTCTATACTGCACATTGTGGATGAAATTAATTGGGGGTTACTTCCAGAGATTGCAGGTAAAAAAACTGCCATCTCCATGATGAAAACCCTTCCAACTGTTCTGGAGATTGATAAATATCCTCAGTTTGAAGATCTATTTGACTATAATGATTCCATCATCAACAACTGGGTTAAAATAAGTTCATGGTGTATGACTTGGCAAAAATAATAAAAGTTGGATTGAATCAGATTTAAAGCGTTTAAATTTTAGATTTATAATGTTTTTCTAGTAAAATGATTTTAATCATAGAAACTTAAGAGTCGGGAACATAATGATGTATTTCTCCCTTAACTTTCATTTTATTTCCTTCAAAAACAGAGATGGCACCATGCCCACTACATATTAAACATTCTTTGCCTTCACCTAAGAGTTCTTCGTTTAAATTGGAGATCAATTTAATAAGGGTGTTTCTTTCCTCTTTGGCTCTTTCAGTGTCAACATTTACAGAGGTCATTAAATTTTTGGCAAGGATATTGTACTGTTTTCTATCAGGAGTTAAGCTTTCGAAATTTATAAGAGAATCAGAGGTGAATAAAAGACCTTTTTGGGGACATACGAAAAAAACCTGACCATAAAGGTGTCCACCCAAACTTTGCAGCACTTCAAAAGTCATATCTCCAACTTTAAAAGAGGATATGACTGGAATTTCACCTATCATTTTTATTATTTTATCTGGGAAAACCTCCACATGGGTTGGTGGGTTAAATTTAGAAAAAAGATTAATCAGTTTAGTATAGACTTCCTCCAGAACACATTCTTCAGCAGTGGATCCGTAAGCTCTATTGGTTTTATCAATAATAGAAAGAGTACCTTCATGTAAATATGATTTAACATTATATAAACCACTTGCACCTGAGTGATCAGCATCTGCATGAGTTATATAAATTCCTTGGAGTTGGTTAAAGTTAATTCCATAATGTTGAAATAATTTAATTATATCCGAATGATAAATCCCGTAGCCAGAGTCTATCATTATCATCTCCCCTCTACTTTCAACAAGATATATGTTCCCTCCACATGGTGGTTGAATACAGTAAATAGTTGAATCATCTGTTAAACTTATTATTTGCACACTTGCAAAAAAGTTGTTACCTTGAGTGTTTTTCAATGTGTTTCCAGTGGCTATGATACTTTGAAATACCTTTTTAGGGTCTTCACCAAGGCGGGTTAACTCTTGAACTATATGATTAATGTCATTTAATAATTTAAGTAAAAATTCATCCTCAGTTCCTATTATTTCCCTAATTTTCTGGGCAAACCGTAAGTAAAACACAGTTTCATCAAGTTTTTTACCTTTAGCATCATATTCTAGAACTTCCATTGGATAATAACGCTTTAAATTTTCCAGGAGTAAATTCACTGCCGTAGTGTTTTCTAAGGTGAGGCTGATAGTTAACTGATCATGTCTGTTACTCTTCTCATCAAAGTCCATGAAACCTATATTTGCATTAGTTGAAGTGATGTGGTCTAAAAACTCAAATAAAGCTCCAGGACGGTTAGGTAGAAATATATTAAATTTTAAATACTGTAGTGGTTCTAATGAGGTTTGCAGATAACCAAGTTCCTCTAATTTATTCTTAATTTTTTCATATGCATCTTTAGAAGAAGATATTTCAAAAAAAACAGTACTAGGATCAATTTTATAATTATAGTGAATGCGATGGATATTGGCGTTGTGAATTTTTGCTATTTTTGCAACCTTATGTAAAGTACCTGGTTCATTGGGTATCCTAGTTATAAAAGAAAATTCTCTCATTTCACCACAAATTATCTATCAGTTATCCAGATAAATAATTGTTTTCACACATCCCCCCATCATTCTTTTTATATTTAAATCATTAATGTGATTTACAGGAAACACATTTTACTATCTTATATACAAAAGAGGTAGTTCAGAGCTTTTAAGTATTTTTTTCCAAACAAAGCAAATGGACCATAATTTGCTCTGAATCAATGCAGATAAAGTTTTCTCCATGATTTTTGCCTTTTAGCCCATCTTCTACTTCTTCATCCTCTTCTACCACAATGATCATAGTTTCCTCTTCAACAGCACCAGGATCCTTTTCAATGCATTCTTTAACCTGTGATTGAATAGCTGCTGCATCCTCAACATCAATCATACTCACTATTTCCAATTGCTGCTGGAATCTTTCAATTGCCTCATCTGGTATGTTTTCTATGAAAGGAATAGCACCGGTGGCACCAACTATTTTCCTTTTATCAGGATCCACACCGTTAGCATGAAGAGCCTCAATACTTTGACCTGTAATATGTCCCTGCACTTCTGATCCGCACAAGATCAGGAATCTGATGTTGGGATTGGAGATCAGGTTGGCCATCATTTTCTCAATTCCCAGGTTTTCAGTTTTGCAGGGTCCAGAAATGGCAGCCCCAGCATCTACCAGTATTTCCTCGATGTGTGATGCCAGGGTGGCACCAGCCACACAGCTTTGAGGATCACCTAACACATAGTCACCGTTTATAACTGGCCATCCTTCTGCTGGTTCTTTTTTTTCTACCATAATATAACACCTCCTGATGTAAGATGAAAATTTCCACTTCTTTCCACTTTTTTAATATGTTCAAAGAGAATATAAATATTTCCATATTACTTTAAAATAATTAAACTAAAATTGAGTAAGATTGGTGGACAGAACTCTAAAAGACTGAGAAAATATGATTAAAATCAAAAAACCGCGTGAAAAATTGTTTTTATGTTAATCAGAAATTAAAAAGTGTTCATATTAAAAAAAAAGAAAAAAATGGGGGAATGGATTGATTTTTTATCCTCCGAACATACCACCTTTTAAGAAGAATCCTAGTGCACCTAAAGCTAGTACAGAAACGATTCCTACTATGGCGTAGGTACCCCATGGGGTGTCATCATTTCCTTCTGCT
>JAHKLQ010000161.1 GCA_020854975.1 Methanobacterium sp. | reverse complement strand
TTTTTATTGGTTGAAGAAGTTCCAAAGGAAGCTTTAGAAATTAGAAAAAAAATAGATAAGTCCATGGCTAATCTAGCCAAGAAATGGCAACTACAGGACTTTAAAGAAACTGAAGAGGATATTATTTTAAACATTTTCTCCAGTTACCATTCCGAATTTGAAAAATGTATCAAATGTTTTGGTTGCAAGAATGCCTGCCCTATCTGCTACTGTCAAGAATGTACTTTAGAACTCAGCACCCCTGAATGGGTCAGCAAGGGTAAAATACCCCCTTCACCTCTTTTCCACCTAGAACGTCTGATTCATATGGTTGAATCATGTACTAATTGTGGGCAATGCGAAGATGTCTGCCCCATGGATATTCCTCTGGCCAAAATCTGGCACCAGATCAACCAAAAAATAAATGAATTAAAATATTCTCCAGGAATGGATAAGCAAGACCTTGATCTTTTTGAATACTTTGAAAGGCCAGATTAGTCCACTCCTCCTAGCTAATTATAACAGTTGACTAATATTGGTAAATAATATCATTAGTCAATAAAACGTTTGTCTGATTTTTTTCCCTTGGCTTCGTGATGTTTATCTTCATACCATCCTAAAACCACTTCTTCACCTTCAGTAGCATCAAAATCAGGAATATATGGTTTTATATCCAGAAGAGGTGTTCCATCATGCACATCTACATTGGAAATATATAATATATTCCCTTCTATCTTTTCCAGACGAACCACTGACATCCCAATTGAATTAGGGCGTTTAGGGGCTCTAGTTGCAAATATACCTCTTTCTACCTTATCTAAAAATGGTTTTACCTTTAAAGAATGGCTATTACAGAGATGTAAATCATAAATCAAAATTATATGAGAAAATCCATCTAAATCCTTTAAACCTTCTTCAAATTCTTTATTAAGTTCTATTCGTCCTTTTACTCCTTTTGCACCTACAGGTTGTATGGGCATTCCATGGAGTTCTTTGTGAGGTGAATGTATAGTTCCTATGGGATTGTATTTTACTGAATTCATGTTTTTCACCGAGTTGTCGAAATGCAACACTTTCCATAAAAATATATTTTTGTTACCATGTATATAATTATATCTAGAAATGCAGGAGGATGAAAAATGAAAATAAGTGCCAGAAACATGATAAAGGGGAAAGTGGAATCAGTTGATACCGGAATGATAATGGCCAACGTTAAAATAAAAATTGAATCTCCAGATATTATTACAGCCATTATAACCAAAGAAGCCGCCAAAGATCTGGGTATTAAAGAAGGCGAAGACGTAGTCGCCATTGTAAAATCTACTGAAGTAATGATTGGAAAAGAATAACTGTTTAAAACTTTATTTTTTCTTTTTTTCCATCAATTAAATTAATATCTGTTGATTTGTTATTTAAGTTGATAAACTAATAGTTTATCTTGAAAATTACTGTAATTTCGCTTTATTAAACTTTTTAAAGAATGTTTGCCAATATTTGAAACTCCACAAATTCGATATGTTTATATGCCCATATCGCATATGTATATCATCAAGTCATTATCAAGGTGATAATCATGGTTGTAGTAATTGACACTGAAAAATGCGGAAACATAACAGATTGTCCAGTGGAAGGATTATGTACAAAAATATGTGAACAGGGAGCCCTGGTGGAAGAAGATGGTCAACTTGTTCTACATGCAGAAAAATGTGATGACTGCGATTTATGCATCCAAAACTGCCCCAATCAGGCCATATCCAAGGCATGATTCTATTCATAACTAAATGGATTAATTATATGAATGGATATGAAGTGGAGATGATTAGATGACTACCATCGAAAGAAATGGGGGAGATAAACGCTCCCTGGAATATCTCAGTGACAAATGCGTGGGTTGTGGTATATGCACAGAAATTTGCCCCACAGAATCCCTCAAATTAGGTCCTGTGCTACCCATCGCCAGGGGCCTCGTTGATATGGATTATCTTAATGTCAATGAGAAAACTTGTGTTTTATGCGGGCTATGCGCATCAAGCTGTCCTTTCGAAGCATTTGAATTCAAAATAAATGATGAAAACATCAAAAATCTTGAAGCTTATCCTAATTGGAAACATAGCGCTTCAATTGATGATGAAGAGTGCTTATATTGTAAGGCATGCGAAACTGCATGTCCACAGGATGCTATAACCATCAAACGTCAACTTCCTGACCGTTCCAAATTGGTAACTGGTGAAATCAATATAGACAAAGATGAATGCATATATTGTGGTATATGTGAAGAGATGTGCCCACCAGAGGCCATAACCCTGACCGTCAAGGACCAGATGGAACGTGACATTAAGGTGGATGAGGATAAATGTGTTTACTGTCTGGTGTGTAAACGTGCCTGTCCAGTTGATGCCATAAAAGCTGTTTGCAGTTCCTGTTCTTACGGCGACTATCGGATTAACCCTGAAGATGCCAAAATTACAGGTAGATCCATCCTGCAGGAAGATTTATGTGTGAACTGCGGCTGGTGTCAGGAGATCTGCCCGGTGGATGCAGCCAAGGTTACCAAACCATTCGAAGGTGAAGTTATAATGGACACCACTGAATGTAAAGGTGACTCATGTCATGCCTGTGTAGATGTTTGTCCCTGCAATGCAGCAAGCATTGTGGATAACAAATCAATCATAGAAGAAAAATTCTGCATTCTCTGCGGTGCCTGCAGTAACGTCTGCCCCCAAAACTGTATCACCATCAAGCGGGACAAGATGAACCTAGAGAATGTACGCTCCAAGTCCTGGCAGAACAAGTTATCCGAATTAATTGAAGGAAAATAACCTCTTTTTTCTTTCCTTCAATATTCCTTTTTGATTTTTTCTAATTTTTAAGTCGAGTTTACATTCAAAATTCTACTCAAAATGTAAAATTCACCATCTCATCTTCAATTTAAATTACGTATTTTTATCTATTTTAAAGAATTCTGAACAGTTTTTCAAATATCGATATGTTTATATACACATATTGACAAGAGTATAGTGTCATGAATCTTATCATGATAATAAAAATGAAAAAGGAGGTGAAAATGTGCGAAAACATGTTATACTACTTGCAGTTGCGTTTTTGTTCGCGATAACCATTATGGGATCAGCTTCAGCTACTGACACAAGCAGTGATTCGTATCTGTCTGGTCAAGAGGTGACAGATTCTGCAATGGCCAATTCAAACCTGGAATTAGACCAGTCTGATGCTAATTTAGTAATAACCACTGCAGGAAGTGCTACTTTAAACGATGAAAGTACTGAAGATGGTGCACAGGCCGTAGTTGATACTACAAGCTCTCTTGCAGCTGATCAGGCTATCACTCATGGTAGTGGAAACTTGTTGAGTATAAACGACCCCAATGGAGATTTGACCTATACATTTGTGTCACTGGCAACCAATGGAGCCTTAAGAGCTCAAACCTATACTGTAACTGGAACTGGTTCATCATATACCATTTCTAATGGCGATAGTGTCTACATAGGCTCAGATATGACCCAGGATCAGTGGAATTATGCTTTATCGCAGTTAGGTGCCAATGCATATAACATTATTAGTATAGCTAATCTTTGGGCAAATGGAGCTCCCGCAGACCTTATGGCAGAGACTTTCACTACCGAAGGAATAAATTCAGGTACCATCGCTAACTACGCTATGACCCGTAGTTTTGCACTGACCTATCCCACTGGATCAAATTATGTGATAACTAATGCCGGTGGCCTAGACGATGATGCACTGATGTATGGAACATTTGGATTCAACGAAATCCTCTTCTCCACTAGTAGCGGAACACCTGGTGAAACAGCGTTCATAAACTACAACACTGATGATGATAGTAACCGGTACGGTGTCCTGGCTTTAATGATGGTAAACGACCTAACCAGCCAGTTTGAAGCCGCAACCGGTACATCTGTAGTGGCTGGGACTTTAAGTGAGATTCAGTACAATCTGTACATCTTAAACCTGTTAAAAACCAACCCTGCAGCATTATTCACAGTGGAAACCCTAAAAACTGTGAACGAAGCC
>JAHKLQ010000189.1 GCA_020854975.1 Methanobacterium sp. | reverse complement strand
GCTAGTGATAAAATTTAGATTAATTAAAGGATAAAATGAAAGGGATTATAGATAAAAATGATTACGGGTTAAATGGATTGCAGAATAAATGAAAGGGAATGATATGACCTAAAAAGACGGATAGGAAATGATGATGGAGTAAAAAATGAGAAATTAAAGAATTAATCTATATTTTAACTGCCCTGATCTTCTCCCTTTCTTCTGGAGGTACTGGTATTTCAACGGTTGCTGTTCCATAGCATGGTTTAGTGTAAGGAATCATTATGGTTCCTTTCTCCTCATTAATACCAATGGGCACTGGTGGCACTCCAATTATACGAGCTCCAACAATTTTTTCTCCAGGTTTAACATGGACTACTTCTGGAGCGTTATCTTCTATGAAACGTGCACAATCCTTGAATCCTGCTCGAGTCATGTGTATTTCATAGTCTTCAGACTCTTGAAGGTAAATGTCAAGACAAAACATTAGGAATCCTCCGTTTTATCCTTTTTGTTCTCTTGGTTCCTTTTATCTGATTTTTCCATTTTTTCCAGTGCTCTGTCTAAACGTACTCTAAGAGGTGTGGGGTTATGGTAAGCTCTTGCAGAGGTAATATCTGCTTCAGTATTTTCTTTGACTGTGTTTTCAAAGTATTCCATCTTTTCCCGGTCACGGTGGAAGACTAAAGCCAGGCTTTTAGTTTGGAGTATATGGTAAAAGGTTACGAAGTAGCTAACTGCGGCATCTTTAGCCACAAATCCTAAAAGAAAATCGTAATCTCCCTGATTTAATTCATCTAGGCAGGATTCTATGTCGATTTTGTTCTGCACGTAGTGTTCCTCAGGGTCAGATACTTCCACCAATTTCTTGGCTGATGGTGTACTGGCCACTGAAACCTGATAGCCCATATCAGTTAATTTATAGGCTGCATAAACTGCTAGTGGAGTTTGAGATGGTGATTCTGGACATCCTAATAATATAATGGCTTTTTTCATGTATATTCTTCCTCTCTCTCACTTTAACTTATTATTTCTTCTTTACTAAAACTATATGCCCCACCACCAGGGCACTTAGTACAATGAATGTCAGAAGAGCTGTTCCATTAATGGAACGGTTTATCAGGAACAGTCCTATGGTTGCCTGGGCAATGAAGGCGGTTAATGATCCTATGAGTAGAGCTTCTCTTCCTAAACAATCTTTATCTCCATTTTCTCTCCTTCTTCTGTAGACTCGAAGTATGCGGAACCCTGTGTACATTACAAAAATACACCATCCCAGTAAGAAGATCAGGAAAAGGTAGCCAAAGTCAAAAGCCACACCAAATATACCTGGAAGCATGTAATCAATAACGTCTTTCTGAGTTACCAGGATACCGTAAAATATGGGGAAAGGTAATCCGAACAAAGTGATCAAAGTCACTGGCAATGATATATAACCATCAGACCCTCCTAAACATGCATCTCCCCAGTAACAGGAACCCAGCTGGTGACCAAAGAGAGTGGTGTTTTTAATTACCATTTCCACACTGGCAGTGGCATAATTTTCTATTCGGGTAAGCCTGAGAATTGGGCTGAGTATACTCATTTCCAGAACCCGAGATAGTAGTTCCAGTGATCCAAAGCCAATGACAGCTGCTGCCACCACTAAGATTATTCTCTTAACCGTGAATACAGATTGCTGGCGGAACGACTTGGAAATAATAAAAAATCCTATGAAAAGCCCAAATAACCAAAATAAAAGGAAAGATCTGTGCATTAATCCTCCTGCAATGGTTATGAATAATATAATACCCCCCATGTATAATTTAAGACTTCTGGTGTTTATCCCGGCCTCTTTCATAATAGGTATAGCTGCCATTATGGTAACCACAGCCAGGAGAGCCAGGGGTCCATAGGGATGGGTGTATTCCGAGTGGGTGAAGCCAGGTATGAATAAAAAGAGGGCATCCACTCCGAACATTAAAGCGAATCCTGCTGCCAAGATCATTGCCACCAGGAGAACCAGATTTAAAGCCATTGGAGCTAGATTCAAAATGAAAATTATTCCTATCTGAATTATAACTGCTATTTCAATGATATACTGCAAGTGATTGTGGGCAATTAACGCCATAGTATATTATTCCTCCAGTCCAAACGTTCCTAACTAAAATGATATCTTATTCCCTTTAATTCAAATAAAAAGGCATATCAGTAAAGTATAATATTCAGCTTACCTTAATTTCGATAAATTCAATTGAAATAAACTATTTTATATTAAATTTAATTGTTTTTGATTTGAATTGATTTAATGATTTGATTTTGATGAACTTAATTTTTGATACTTTCATCATGATAAATTTGACTTAATGTTTTTGAACTTAATGTTTTGATATTTTTGATTAAATAAAAGGAGTTATGATCCCTACTCCCAGATCGTTAATCATATTTTATATACTTTATAAGGCACCTATTTAAAAGCTTTGTGAGGATCATACGTTATTCAAAAATCGTGTAATATTTTCTTCTACTGTAAAGCAGCATTAAGTTTAAATACCGGAAAGAATAAGTGCTATTAGTGGGCTGGTAGCTCAGGTTGGTAGAGCGTCGCCTTGGCATGGCGGAGGCCCCGGGTTCAAATCCCGGCCAGTCCATTAATTAACACTCTTTTTGTCTGAAATTGTTCCATATAACTATGTAAATAATCTAAAAAACTGGTTTTACCTAAAAACCTATTTTGTAACTGTTTTCTAAACTTAACTATTTTCGAAATTATCCATCAGATCTAGCGTAGATCTCATTTTAGAATAATTTGATAACATTTTGATAACTTTCCTATTTTCTATTAATGTTTATCAATTCCATTAATCAAAAAAAATGAGGGCAATACTCTGATCCATTTAGAGTTTTTATAAGAAGAAACTATTTTTAACCTTCTTTTAGCCATTTCCAGCCTGATAAATGTTATCAATGATTATCTTAAAAAGGTCATCAGTTGAAAGTTCTGGATGATAATGGTCATCCCTAAGAAGTTCTCTGGCCATTTCTATAATCTCATCAGGACGTGTGGATCGTTTCATAAGTCCTTTTTCTATGTAATAAGCATCCACTGATAGTAAAGTGCCAGGATAACAGGAGATTACAGGAGTTCCCAGAAGGGCAGATTCCCGGTTCATGGTTCCACCTGCTCCTATTACAAGGTCACAGGCTTTCATCAGGCTGAAAGTATCCACAGGAGGATTTATCAAAGTTATCTTATCATCATCCTCAAATATTTGTTGCTGTTCCCTGAATCTAGGTATAACTAGAATGTTAGCCTGATCCTCCAGGGCCTCTACAATAGGAGATAGTACAGTTTTACGACAATCCGCCTCCAGATAGGAAGCTAGTGATGGTTCAGGCCGCATTAATATGGTTTTTTCCTTTTTAAGGTTTAATTTAAGATCCTGAAATATATGGGGATTGTATTGGAAATCAACAAGATGGGTAAGCTCAGATGTACCGTTGTAAGGCAGCAGATGGTCTGGATCCGCACCACAACGCACCACACTCTCAGGTTTGATTACTTCAGGGAGTATGATCCTGTCACAGAGAGGTAGTGTGAGTTTGTTAGCAGCTATGGCATGTTCATTATCCAGAATAAAAACACTGGGGATCTTAAGACCATAAGAAACCCGGGGAAGTTCAATAGAGTGTTTTGAAACTGCTACATCCGGTTTTTCACGACTTATAATCTGTGAAAGTTCATAAGCCCTCTGAGTACTACGGATGAGTTTTTCTGCTAGTGTGACTCCATGCCATCCCACCATTTGATAGTCAATTCCAAATAGATCCAGGAGCCTGTGCACATCCCCGAACTTACGGGTGGTGACAAAAACTTCTTCACCCTGATCTTCCAGGTAACGGATTATACTCTGGAAAAACCTTGCATGCGGGGCGTTAACTATGTCGATCCATATTTTCAACCCATCACCATACCTATTTTTGTTCAATCCTGATTTATGAAAATTTCTATGGCTTCCATTACCTCATCAAAACCTTTTTCAGTTTTTAAACTTGTTTTGATAACTTGAACATCAGGGTTTATTTCTTTAACATCACTGACCATTTTATCTGAATCAGCACCCACTGCATCAGCCAGATCTACCTTGTTGATCACCACTAGATCGGCATCCTGAAATATCAGAGGATGTTTTTCCACAGTGTCATCTCCTTCAGTGACACTGATAACTACCATACGCATATGACTACCCAGTTCAAAGTCCACTGGACATATAAGGTTACCTACATTTTCTATGAATAATAGGTCAATATCTCCCAGAGGCAAATCATGAAAGGCGTGTTCCACCAGATGAGCATCTAAATGACATTCTTTACCTGTGTTCAATCCTACCACTGGTACTTCATGCTTTTCAAATCTACCAGCATCATATTTGCTAATAACATCACCGGCAATAACCCCTATACTATGGTCCATGGCATCAATTAATGCCTCGATAAGGGTTGTTTTTCCGGATCCTATGGCCCCTACAACATCAACGGCATAAACTTGATTATTATCCAGCATTTTCTGATTTTTTCGAGCTAATTTACGGTTAGCCACCATTATGTCATGTTGAACTTCCACTTCTGCAATTTTATGCATCTTCATCACTTTTTTCAATTTTAATTGTTTTAACGTTACATTCCCTTCCTTTCAAGATTTCCACATTCCTTTCATCGCATTTAGGACATAATACAATAGCTAGATAATGATCAGAACCATCAGTATTGGCTAATCCTGTAAATTCACAGTTTCGACATTTAATCTCAACTGGAACCTCTTCAATTATGATTTCTGCATCTTCAAGGAGTGTGTCCTCAGCCAAGACGCCTAGTAAGAATCTAACCTGCTCTGGATTGAGCATGGTAAGTTCTCCCACTTCAATTGTGACTTCTACTATTTCCTGGGCGTCATTTTTCTTTGCAACGTCAAGTACTGTTTCCACTATGGCTTCTGCCATGGATAATTCGTGCATTGAGCTACCTCTTTAGGCTTGTATTTAACCTATGTTATGGGAAGCTTATTAATAAAGTTAACAAATAATTAAAAGTGAAAGTTAAAATCTGACAGCTTCTTCCCATGGCACTAATAGCCCTGGAAGTTGAAATAAACTATTCAGAATCTTTAGTAATATTTTAATCAATTTATGGTGATTTTAATGATAATCGGAGGATCTTCTTCCCAGAAACTGGCAGCAAATATTGCCCATGAAATGGATGATGTGCTTTGTCCCCTTGAAAGTCGAAAATTTCCTGATGGAGAACGTTACATTCGGATCAAAGGTGATGTTGAAGAGGGAGTAATAGTAGTGCAATCTACTGGCTACCCTCAAGATGAAAATCTTATGGAACTCTTTCTAATCCTTAAAACCATTCGTAGCATGGGCATAACTAATATACGCACCGTGATACCTTATTTTGGTTATGGTAGGCAAGAGAAACGTTTTAATCCTGGAGAAGCTGTATCTGCAGATGTGGTATGTGATTTGATACAATATGCAGGTGCCAGTGAAGTCTACAGTATAAACCTCCATGAGAATAGTATATGTGATCTTTTCAACATTCCTACCTATAACCTGTCTGCTATGCCCACCATAGCCCAGTATGTGGAAGATAATGTTGATGATCCAGTAATTGTAGCACCAGATAAGGGTGCTCTAGGTTTTGCTCAGGAAATATCTAACCTGTTGAACTGTGAATCAGATTATCTGGAGAAAATTCGTATATCACCTGAGAAGGTAGAGACCAAACCTAAAAATCTAGATGTTGATGGTAGAGATGTGGTTATCATTGATGATATCATCAGTACCGGAGGAACCATTGTCAATGCCTGTGGCATCTTAAAAGAACATGGTGCCAGGAGGATAGTGGTTAGCTGTGTGCACCCAGTCTTAGTTGAGGACGCCCTGTTGAAGATATTTGCAGCTGGAGCTCATGATGTGGTGGGAACAGACACCCTCAAATCAGAAGTGAGTAACGTTTCAGTGGCACGTTTGGTGGCTGATGCTTTGAAAAAAGGTTTTTAGATCAGATCATAACCCGTTCATTACGTATTTGTTTGAAAATTACCAAATCGAGTAAAAACAATCAAATAAAACCCCAGATCAAGTAAAAAGGGTTTTGTAAAACTGGACATTATAAAAAAAATTAAACTCAATGGTGAAAAATGACCAATTGGACCCCAGTTATCATAGGGATAATCATAACCGTAATAGTTGGTTTTATAGGTGTGTTTATACCATTTTTAGGTGTTTTAGCACCGATTATTGGCGGTTTGGTAGCAGCTTATATGACTGGAGGGGACTATAAGGATGGTGCAGTTAGTGGTGGTATTGCTGGTGCTTTTGGTGGTGCAATCCTGGGTGCAGTTTTATTAGGTGCATTCACCGCAATTATAGGAGGTATAGCATTAGGTTTCATAATTGGCCTTATACTGGGAGTTATTGGTGGAGTTATTGGAATATTGATTAAGGGATGATAGACATTTCCAAGTTATAAATAACAACTGAAACACCATATCCTACACCAATATGCATATTTATTGACTCATTTCATTACACATCATTTTAAAAAATAAAAGAGATGGAGGATGGAAAAATGGTTAATTGGACGGCAGTTGCAATAGGTTTTGTGGTAACAATTGCATTGGAAATAGTTGGAACTTTTTTCCGAACAGTGGATACTGCAGTTTCGGTTTTTATTAGTACTTTTGCACCCATAATTGGAGGTTTAATTGCAGCATATTGGGCAGGTGGCACCTATCAAGAGGGAATTGTAAATGGTGGGCTTGCAGGTGGAATGGGTTCTTTATTAGCTGCCATCATATTCCTTCCAGGAAGTTTTACATTTGTCGTGGAAAATGCACTGATCAGTTTCATTAGTAGTGCAATTTTAGGGATCATAGGTGGTGTTATCGGAATTTTAGCCACCGGAAAAACTGAAGAAAAAAATATTAAAGCAGATAAATAAGTAAGAAAAAATAACTTCTTCCTAGAAAGATAAGATGATAATTTAATTTACCCTTTTTTATCCTAATTTTACTTAAAATGCATCCATCTCACGGATTTGTGAAAATAAGATATAATCCATATCATGTTCACTATTAATTTTCATCATAGCATCTAACCTCTGCCTGAACTCATTATTTGACAGGAAAAATCCAAATCTATATTTTAAATGAAGCTCTAAATAATTATGGAGGGGTTGTCTTGAAAAAATCCTGTTTTGAGGATGGAATATGTAGGGAGAATAAAACTAATATTCCTGTTTTTCTGTTTATTCCAACCAGATATTATGGAATCTATTGCCACCTGTTTATATCCGGATTAAACACTGATAGTGATCCCCACTCACTGGTAATTAATCAGGGGAGGCTTGGATTATGAGCCCTGCTACAGTTGATAGAGAAACTTTAGCCTCATTAAAAGTTAAAGCTGAGTTAAAACTGCTCCCCATAGTTTTACGAACTGTGCGTGATGTTGCATCCAGTTATGGATTGGATGAATCCTCTGTGAGGGATTTAGAACTGGCAACAGAGGAGGCTTGTCATAACGTCATAGAACATGCCTATGAACCTGGTGAACATGGTTATTATAAGGTGAAAATTCACCGTGAACCCACCTGTTTTCGGATTACAATACGAGATCAGGGCATGCCCTTTAACCTTCAACGATTAAATGAAGATAAAACCTCTGATATTGGAGTTAAATTGATGAGAGCCTGTACTGACGAAATTAAAAGTAAATACTTGGGGAAAAAAGGTAAAATGGTGGAACTGATCAAAAATTTCCCCTTTGAATCTGTTAATGAATTTGAATCTCCACCAGTTAACTCCATATCTTCTAAAGAAAACTTGGCTCCCCATTCAGAAAAGATTGATTTGCGTTTGATGCGTCCCGATGAAACTGTATCTCTGGCCAAGTTAATATATCGGGTTTATGGCTACACTTATCCCCATGAAGAGATTTATTATCCTGAAAAGTTTGCATCTTTAATGAAATCAGGACTGGTAACTTCTTGTGTAGCTGTAGATGAACAGGATGAAATTGTGGGACACCTAGGAGTTTTCCTGGAAACTCCGGAAGACCATGTGGGAGAATCTGCCCTGGCTGCAGTTGACCCTCGATACCGTGGAAGGGGACTTTTCCCCAAAATGAAGAAAATGATGATGGAAGAAGTAGCAGCTAAAGGTATTTTAGGCCTTTACAGTAGGGCAGTGACGGTTCATGTGGCCTCTCAAAAGTCAAATGTGAAGATGGGTGCTAAAGAGACTGGTTTTGTGTTGGCACATTCTCCACCCACCGCTATTTATAAAAAGATGAAAACCGAGGAGGCAAAGATTCGTCGGACTGTAGCTCTCTTTTACGTGCTTGTAGCCCCCGATCAAGAACAAACAGTGTTTTTACCTTATAAACATCAGCATATGCTCAGGAAAATCTACAAACACACTGGATTAAAACGAATTTTAAAAATAGCAGATCCTGATAAAGTGAATTTAGCACCGCATTCGGATATTTATTCACACTTTTTGCCAGAAATGGCCAGTGCTTTTTTAAGAGTTAACCAGTACGGAACAGATTTCATGGATGAACTAAAACTCCAGACAAAGGATCTAAAAGAGAAAAAAGTTGAACTAATAGTTCTAGACCTTCCATTAAAGGACCCCAACACTGCTATATTATGTCCACTAATTGAAAAAATGGGATTTTTCTTTTGTGGCCTGATGCCTGAATACTTGGATGGTGATGCCCTACGCTTGCAATATCTCAATAATGTGGCTTTTGATCCTGAAAATGTAGATGTGTACTCTGAATTTGCTAAAGACATATTTAATTATATAGTGCAGGAATGGAAAACCCACTCCAGCTAACTTAAACCGTAATTAATAGTTTAACAGGAATTAAATAGTCCATTTAATAATATTAGGTTATTGATAGGGGAGTGTGCAAATGAATATAACAGAAGAAAGTGTAAATGAAGTGGAAATAATATGTTTGAAAGGTCGGTTAGATGCCTACAACTCAAATCTATTAGAAAACAAGTTTAATGAGCTTATTGATTCTGGTAAATTGAATATGGTTGTTGATCTTGCTGGAGTAGACTATATCAGTAGTTCAGGTTTAAGGGTGATGCTTTCCTCACTTAAAAAGCTGAATAAATTGGGAGGTAATTTAAAACTATCCTCTTTACAACCTTACGTTCAGGAAGTCTTTGAAATCGCAGGTTTCACTCAGCTTTTTGCTATCTACGCTAAAAAAGAAGAGGCTATGGCCAGTTTTTAGATGGCTGAATAATAAATTAATAGATAACAATGATTATGATGATATTTGATGATATATGATGATATTGTGAAAATTTATAGATAGAATATCTATATTAAAATATTAGATTTACATGGCATCCTTAACTATAAGCCTACTTACTGATCTGGTAGAGAAAGTATGTGTTATCATAGTCATAGCCTACCTTCTGAGCCGTTTGAAATACTTCACTGAAGTTCTTGAAGGTAAATTAACCTTCAAAAACCAGGTAATCCTTATCTTAATATTTGGAGCCATATCTATCTACGGTTCTTACTCCGGTTTTGAAATTTTTGGAGCCGTTGCCAATGTACGTGATCTAGGACCCATGGTAGCTGGACTGGTTGGAGGTCCCATTGTTGGTCTGGGAGCTGGATTAATAGGAGGTTTACATCGTTTAACCATGGGTGGATTTACCTGCATCCCCTGTTCATTATCCACCATTCTGGCAGGACTATTTGCAGGTATGATCTACCTGGCCAACCGCAAACGGTTTATTGGTATCTGGGGGGCGGTTTTATTTGCCATTATCATGGAAAGTTTCCATATGATCCTGGCGTTAATATTGGCTTCTCCTTTTGCCCAGGCCCTGGAAGTGGTTGAAGAGTTATATATTCCCATGATACTGGCCAATGCCATAGGGATGTTTATTTTCGCCTTTATGATCACTAACCTCATAAAAGAACGTAAAACCAAAAAAGAAAGGGACAAACTCTCTGCTCAACTTGAAAGGAAGAAGAAAGAATTGGAAATTGCTCATCAGATCCAGGAAAGCTTCTTACCCCACACCATACCCCTAATTGAGAATTACCAGCTAGCTGCCACCAGCATACCTGCCCAGGAAGTAGGTGGTGATTTTTATGATTTTATACCTATCTCCAGTGAACAAACTGGTCTGACCATTGGGGATGTTTCTGGTAAAGGAATCCCAGCAGCACTGTTCATGGCGTTTTCACGTACTCTCTTAAGGGCTAAAGCCTGTCGAAATCCAGGTGTGGGTAGAATGATAGAAAGCGTCAACAACTTCATTAATGAGGAACCTCACTCCGACATGTTTGTAACCCTATTTTACAGTGTTCTAAACCATGAACAAAATAAGCTTAACTTTGTAAATGCAGGGCATAACCCCCCTCTTCTTTTAAGAAGAGAAACTGATGAAATCATCAGATTGAGTACTGGTGGGGTGGTTTTAGGGGCTATGAAAGGTCTTAAAATGGCTGAAAAAACTGTAGATTTAGAGGAGGGTGATCTTCTGGTTTTGTACACTGATGGAGTTACCGAAGCTGTGAACAAGCAGGAAGAACAGTTTGGTGAGGGGCGGTTAATTAAACTTATTGAGAAAAATCATGAACTATCCCCTGAGGATCTGAAGAACAAGATCATTGATCAGGTTTATGATTTCGCATCTGGCACCAAGCAGGCCGATGATATCACCCTCATGATTCTGAGGAGGACTGGTTGAATGAGTGATAAATTCCAGCTTAATGTAAAGGCGGATTTGGAGAACCTGTCTTCAATCGCAGATTTCATCTCTTTAAATGCTCAAAAATTAGGTTTAGGTGATAAGGGTATTTTTCAGCTTCAACTAGCAGCAGATGAAGTTGCATCAAATATTATTCTGCATGGTTACACTCACACTACTGGTCCCATTCATCTCACCATCTGGGAGGAAAATGATAAGATTATCCTTATGATAGAAGACTGTGGTGAACCTTTCAACCCATTAAATGTGGCTAAACCTGATTTAAACGCTCCTTTAAAAGATAGGTCCCCCGGAGGATTAGGTATTCACTTCTTGAAAACATTGGCAGATAATGTTTATTATGAATATAAAGATGGTAAAAATCGTCTCACCGTGTACAAAAACATTGAATAGAATCAAATTGAAATGAATAGAGAAAATAAGTAATCTAATTTTTATCTCGTTTTTTTAAAGAATATGTTTTCAGGAATAAGTATTGATTTAGGAAGGAATATTGATAAAAAATATTGATAAAAATAAGTAAAATAGAAAATTTAAAAAAATAGGGAATACGGTATTGATTTTAAAAAATAGGGAAAAATAGGGATTTAAATTATTTAAATCATATTAGACTTTTCACATTTTCTTATTGGCAGGTTCCAGATTAACCCTGAGACCCTTTATTCCCTTTCTTTGCAGAGCTCCAGATACTTCTTTTGCATGTTGCTCTGGGATTTCAACAAAGGAGAACTTATCGAAAACATCAATCCGACCTATGCTAGTGGAAGATAATCCCGAAACTTCCCCAATAGCCCTGACAATATCTTTAGCCTTTACTCTTTGTTTACGACCCACATTAATAAAGAATCTAACCTTTCCAGGTTGTGCACCAGTATCCCCATAAGCGGAACCACTAGTTTGACTGGAATCATCTTTACTTCCCATGTAGAGTCTCAGAAGAGCAGCAGCTATGTCAACTGAACTGTAATCTTCTTCCATCAGTCGCTCAATTAAATAAACTTCCCTATCCAGGTTTTCGTTATTAATCGCTTTTTTCAGTCTTTCCATGAACAGGTCTCTTTTAACTTCCTCTACCTCACGAGGAGAAGGTATTTGATGCTGTTCAATTCTTACTCGGGTGTAACGTTGGATGTCCCTTAACTTGTAGATCTCCTTTCCAGATACAAATGTGAAGGCCTGTCCACGTTTACCAGCCCTTCCAGTTCTTCCAATCCTGTGAACATAGTATTCTTCGTTGTTGGGAACGTCATAATTGAACACTGCCTCTACGTCATCCACATCTATTCCCCGGGCTGCCACATCAGTAGCTACTAAAATTTCGATTTGTCCTTTTCGGAATTTGGCCATAACCCTATCACGCTGATTCTGACTCATATCACCGTGTAATCCATCAGCGAAATATCCTCGGGTTTGCAGGTGACTTACCAGACGATCAACCCTTCTTTTAGTGTTACAAAATACAAGGGCCAATTTCAGATTGTGTATATCTATAAGTCTGGTTAATAAATCCAGCTTCATCTTTTCCTTGACTTCAAAGTATATTTGTTGTATTTCAGGAACTGTAATTTCTTGATGGGCTACTTTAAGCATTTCAGGATTGTTCTGATATTTTCGAGTTAAACCCAGAATTATGGGAGACATGGTGGCTGAAAATAGTAACATCTGTCTCTGGTCAGGTATATGCTCTAACACAAATTCTATATCATCCCGGAATCCCATATCCAGCATTTCATCGGCCTCATCTAAGATGATCATTTTCACCTGATCCATCCGGAGAGTTCTGCGGTGGATATGGTCCATCACTCTTCCAGGAGTACCTATTATAATCTGTACCCCTCTTTTTAAAGCTTTGATTTGTCTTTCAATAGGTTGCCCCCCATAAACAGGGAGAACTGTGGTATTTTTGTATTTAGAAAGTTTTTTAAGCTCTTCTGCAACCTGAATGGCGAGTTCCCTGGTTGGGCAGAGGATAACCGCCTGTACATTTCTATTGGATGGATCCAGTTTCTCCAAAACTGGTATTCCAAAGGCTGCTGTTTTACCAGTTCCTGTTTGTGCCTGACCAATTACATCCCTTCCATCTAATATTGGGGGGAGGGCAAGGGATTGTATGGGGGTGGCTTCTTCAAAACCCATATCCGCAATTGCGCGTTTCATTTCACGAGATAATGTCAAATCTTCAAATAATAAACTTTCCATGGTATCTTCCTTATTTTCAATTCAAATAAATATTCATTAATAATGTATTTAAGTAAGT
>JAHKLQ010000212.1 GCA_020854975.1 Methanobacterium sp. | reverse complement strand
TGCTGGTAAACCAGAATCAGAAGTTCCAGAATTACCCTCTTTAGTAACCTCATAGGCCTTGGCTTCACCTTGTTCACCAGGACTGGCACTCTCCTCAGACTGAGACTGTTCACCAGACTCACCAGCAACTCCACTACTTTGTGAACTTGACTGGGTTGTGGCACTTGCAGACTGAGACTGACTTGCAGACTGAGGCTGAGCAGCACTTGAAGGATCAGGATTGTATGATGTTGGGCTAGGGGCAAAACCTGCATATTGAGTTGATTTGTACATCTGGGAGTTAAACTGAGCCAGCATGTCAGGGTTGACATATTGGGTGGCCCATTCTACCATAGCAATGTTAGCACAGCTACAATCACAACAGGAAGTACCATACTGAGCAATCAAGTTTGCCCAACGGTTAGCAACATCAGTGAGAGTTTGCTGATCCATTTGGATGTATCCTTTCTGAGTTGCTTTCAATAGTGTTCCGTAAATGCTGATCATGGAGTATACACGGTTATCCGTTGAAAGCCACTGGGAAACACCGATGTTGTTTTTATCATAAACATATGTGTCTATGACATCATTCCACATCGACTGAGACACACTACTTGGATCGGTAACTGTCCAACCCCAAAGATTTTCTACTCCGGCACTCATCATAGCCGCACCATAGTAACCCTGCTCCATCATACCTTGTATCCAGGTTGGATTCAGGTTACGTGATCTTAACTCCATACTCAGGAACTGGTCAAAGGATTCAACTTTGGCACCAGTAGGGTTTCTCAAGTTGTTCAGGTAAACCATGGGTTCTTTTCCAGAAGCAGTTCTCACTGCAAGGATAAGACCGCCCAGATCTGAGAAGTATCCATCTCCGTAGAGCATTCCGTAGTTGTTGGAACTGATACTGTGAGTTACAACATCTACTCCTTTGAGGTTCTGATTGAATATGCTCTGTAAGTCCACTCCCCATTGGGTCTGGCTGTAAGCATATCCCCATCCTCTGATAAAGAGATCGGCTATATCACCTTCATCATCCCATTTATCAGTGTGGGCAATGGGTACTGAAATTGAAGGACCATAACCTCCAGGGGCTGCTGAAAAGAGCCGGGTCATGGAGAGTTCCTTTGCAGTTGCATTGTCATAACCCTGACTTTGCAACCATTCATATAGGGCTTCGCTGTTTTCTTTGACGTAATTGGGGTATGCTGTGTCATTTGCCTCTGCTGCCATTCGAATAGCTTTATCCAATAATGCCATCTGGATGGGGAATGTATCCCTGTATATTCCTGATGGAACTATTAAAACATCAATGCGAGGCCTTCCCAGTTCTTCCGATGGTATCAACGATAATTTGGTTGGTCGGTTGTAGCTGTCGTATTCAACTTTAACTCCTAAAAGGGCCAGTATTTCTGCTTCCATGACGCCAAGGTGCTTCATGGTTTCAGTGGCCCACAGGAAAACAGATACTTTTTTGGGGTATTCACCGGTTTCATTCAGATATTTGTTTATAAGGTCGTTGGCCATGGTCACACCCAGATCCCGGGATGATTTAATTGGAATCTCCCTTGGGTCAAAGGAATACAGGTCACGGCCAGATGGTAAGGCATCAGGTTTTCTGATGGGGTCTCCACCAGGCCCTGGAGCCACATATTGCCCTTCCAGAGCATTCAATAAGCTGGTCATTTCCTGATCACAACTTTGAAGGTTTTGAGCATGGAGTTTGGCTGTGTTAAGGAAATCTGTTAATTTTGAATCAGTTTTCCCTAAAACAAGATTCTGAGCATCTTCCGGCGTTTTACCATTGATGACTACCTCATTAATGAGCTGAATGGTCTGGTTCTCTGATATGGAGTTGGTTGTGGTGTAATTTATGAAGTCCAACCCTAACATGGAATTCACCATGGATACCAAGTGATCTCCAGTTATGCTCTCCCCAAGAACATGCAACCCATAAGGCATGTATTCTGATTTTAACCTGGTTAAATAATCACGTAGTGTTATTTTAAATACGTCAAATGCATCTGCACTTGAAACTGCATTTAAATCTACATTTAAATCTTTATCCAGATTCAAAGTCTTACACGTATTAATTATTGTATCTCTCTGCTTGGTTTTAACGGTTTCGTCAACTGCCTGATCATATAAAGTTAAATCAGTTTCTAAAGTTGTTAAATCACCATACAAACCAGAAGCAATAATTGCAGGAGTTGAATAATCAATTATCAATGCATTAGCTCGTCTTTTTGCCTGGGTTGCTCCAGCTGTTCCATCGATGGTGTATAGGTAGATGTGGGGCATGTCCTGTATCAGTATAGCTGGCCAATCAGTGGTTGCTGATAGTCCAGTTTGTTTTCCAGGTAAATATTCAAAGCTTCCGTAGGTTCCAAAATGTATCAGTGCATCAGCACCATATACCTTGTTCATCCACATGTAGAACGCAATGTACTGATGGGTGGGCGGTATGGCATCATCTGTAAACATAGCAGTGGTACTTTGGTCTTTACTGCGCATGGGCTGAGGAGCCAGTAAAATGTTTCCGAACTTCACCATAGGGATAACAATGTATTTCTGGCCATCTTTCTCGTATACCATAATGTCACCAGGTGGTTCTCCCCACATGTTGATGACAGCTTCACGGTTAGCTTGTGGTAAAGCATTGAACCATTGTAAATATTCATCTAATGGTATCAGTTCCACTTTACCTGTGTTTACCATGATTTCTAATTCACCAGGAGCCCATACTCCCACATTTTTACCGTAAAGTTGCATTTGAGCGCGTAACTCATCAACAGTAGGTACAGATCCACCTATATCATAGCCTTGGTCTTTTAAAGCCTGCAGAAAGTTCACCAGACTTTCATGGGTGTTCAAACCACCTTCATCCATTACTCCAACTTCTCCTCTACCAGGAGTGTGATGGTAGTAGATGACTGCTATTTTTTTCTCTTCATTGCTTTTACGGCGTAGATTTATCCAAGATGATACACGACTAACCAGCCAGTTCATCTGTTCTTCAATAGGAACAGTTATATAAACGTCGCTGTCAGGTTTTTTAACCTGTCCTGCAACTACAATGGATTCATAAACCCCATCAAGCTCAGGCATGGCAACTCTAGTCCCAATGAGGTTCGATGGGATTCCATCTGTACTGTTTGCCCACATTTCAGGACTGATCTGGTACATTCCAACTACTGCACGAATAATGGGGATGTTCAAGGCTTGAAGGTAAACTACACCATTTTCAATGGGTTCACTACTGTATGATCTCAGTCTGAAACTTTTAGCGGAAATAATTAGATCCATAGGAAGATTGGCTGTTAAAGATGTGGTGTTCATAAGAACAGACAGGGAATCCCCTGACATTCCAAACTCCGCAACACAATTTATGCCCTGGGCCTCCAGCTTATAAATAAGGGAATTAACCCATGGTGTGGTTTCTTTAACATAAGTGTCCCGATGGAAAAGTATTGCCACAGTGGGTTTGCTTGGATCATATTTGTAGTGTGTCCCATCAGACTGATACCATTGCAGATACTCGCTCACACTGGCAAAAGGTACTGAAGAATCTGGATGATATATTCCAGTAGTTGGATAAACTACAGGTGCTTCAACAGTTTCATTTAAACCGAAGAAGTTGATCATCACGTAGTTTATGAGTCGTTTCTCATTTTCATAGCCCCCATTATTGAAATATTCCAATATATAAGGGTGTTGAGTCATGTTTATACTACTCAGGTTTTTTGCAAGGTCTGATTGCGGTGATAAAACTATAACTGTTGCGTTTCTCTTTTTGGCATCATCTATGGCACTTTGAACCACAGGAACGTAAGAATCCGAATACAAATCTAACATTATCAAATTTTGATTACTGAAATTCAGCGTAGTCGGTAGTTTTGTGGTCAAATGTGTTGTATAGTTCATGTTCGGATACTCTTTTGCAGCATCCGCCATCAACTCTTGATGGGTTGAACCAGAATAGATAGTTGTACAGTTGATTTTGATGTCGTTTTTGGTTATATTGTCTTCTGCAAATGCGGTTCCACTTATAATCATAACAAACATAGCCGTCACGATTAATAATATGGCTTGGTTTCTCACGTTTTCACCTCCTTTGTTTTTTATTAAAATTGGATGTCAGAACTACATTTGAGTAATACGATATTTAAGATTAATGTTATTACTTTTTACCCTAAATCCCCAAATTTTTAATACTTAAGAAAAAATTAATATGATTATAGTGATTTCTGCCAATTTTGTAATACAAAAATCATTTACACTCTACATCAAAAAACCCTTGATAAAGATGTGGAGAAAAAATTTATTAATTAATATGCTTATTTTTAATTTCTTTGATCAATAAACATCATAAAAAATAAATAAAAAAAATGAGTATTACCCCAAAAAAAGAAAGGGGGAAAATGGTTTTCATGTTTATCTACCTAACAAACTACCTTTGAAGAAGAATCCGAGACCTGCTAAGGCCAAAACACTTATTACTCCCACCACAGCATAGGCTCCCCATGGAGTATCATCAACTCCCTGCGAAGTGGCTTTAGAAACCTCATAGGTTTTTCCACTATCACCAGCAGACTGATCACCAGCTTCAGCAGTATCAGTAGAAGTTTGAGAACTCACACCAGAAGAACTGGACTGATAACTTACACCTGCCGATGACTGGCCTACTGCACCAGGACTTGTTGCTGATTGTCCACTATTAGTAGAGGTAGTTGTGGTCTGTCCCGTGACTGGCATTCCTAATATTTGAGCTAGCTGAGATGCCTGAGCCGAATTGAGTTGCATCATACCCCGCATGTTCGCTTGGTAAATTGCATTGGCAATCATTTTTTGCTGATCAGAGTCGAATTGACTGAATACATTCTGGTCAAACAGATAATTATCAGCTATCCTCTGCCAGGATGCACTGCTAACAATATCTGCCAGAGCATCTGAACGGAACATACCTCTTATCCTAAGAGCAATGGTAGCCCTACCAGAATAACCTTCCTTCAACAATGCATCCCTCCATGTTGGATTGAACAAGGTTAAAGTCAGGTCATCATACATTGATTCTTGTAGGGTGAGAACCTGAGATGTGCTGGTTAATACAATATAGCTGGTTATATCCTTGTTGGTTAGATATTTCACTACATTGTTCAATGTTGCAGATCCAAAGTAACGGTGTTGGCCTGAGATTCCACTGGCACTTACTACCATGGTAGTGTCCACAGTTTTTAGTAGTTTTTCCATTATGGTGCGACCATAACTACCATACATACCATCCAAGTTATTTCCATAGATGTAGGAGTTATAATCTAGATATGTTTCTGCTAATTCTTCTTCAGTCCATGAATCAGAGTTCATAAGTCTTGCAACTCCAACTCCGTGGGGATCAGCACCTGGTGGTAAACCAAATATCCTTGATCTGGCCAATTTTTCAGCAAGGTCCTTAGCTTCATCAACACTTTTTCCCTCTGCCAGGAGTTCTGCTTCCAGAACAGGCATCATGGCCAAGTAATGTTTTCGGACATAATTGGACTCTGTAGATTCATCTAGAAGTGCCACTTTTTCTATGGCCTCGTCAATCAGTCGAACTACATCTGGACAGGCATCCCTTAAACTGGATGAAGCCTGGATAAGTACATCTATCCTGGGCCTTCCCAGCTCACTTAATGGGATTACCTCAACACCTACTACCATACCACTACTATAGACTGGTTTCACACCCAGTAAATAGAAAATACTGGCGATGCTCTGACCATAAGTGAGCATGACTTCTCCTCCACTTACAGGGATGGCAACAGTTTCAGGATAGTTGTTAGCACCATGTGTGTCTATATAGCGTTTAAGCATCGTTTCTGTGGTGTCACTACCTATAACCATGGCCGCGCTGTCTGGAACTTTTCTAGGGTCGAAGGTGTACTTGTTTCGTCCTGCTGGTAGTGTGTCCAGTGAACGTACTGGGTCTCCAGCAGTACCTGGTTCAATGTAACCTCCAGTTAGGGCATTTAATAGTGCACTCATTTCATTGGAAGCACTTTGTACCAGTAATTCTCTGATTTCATCACGTCTGCTGGTTCGGTTTGCTGGGTCAAAAGCTATGATGGCATCTATGAATTTCTCCAGTGTTTCATTATCAGGTAATTCTCCAAAGGTGTGCAGACCGTAAGTTGTTACCTGACTCATTATACTGTGTAGATAGTTATGTACCTGATTATAAATGATTCCAAAGTTGGTGGTGGAAGTTATACCCAATCGCTCACTTAAACCTGGTTCACTGTTGATTTTGTTTAATATTTGAGGTTTTAATGCTGCCATCCGAGCAGTGTCGTTGCGGTCATAGGCATCCTGAAAGGAAGTTAAAAGGTCATGCATTTCTCCCAGATTACCATATAGTTCTGTTTGGGCAACTGCAGGTGTCAGATGAGTGATTATCAGTGCATAAGCTCTCCTTTTGGACGCTGTTGCATCTTCTCCAGCCATGTTTCTGATGTAGATATGTGGCATGTACCCAATGAGAGTGTTAGGCCAGTCATCTTCTGTCATTCCCAGACTGTGTCCGGGTAGAAGCTCAAGAGTACTGTGATCACCTACTTGTACATATGCATCGGCCTGGAACTTATTCTGCATCCACAGGTAGAATGCAATATACTGATGAGTTGGGGGTAGGTTTTCACTGTCATAAAGACTGGATATTGTTCCATTCCACTTCCAGATTGGTTGTGGTCCCAAGAATATATTACCAAGTATCATACCAGGAATAACAATTTTATCCTCATAAACCATCATGTTTCCGGGAGCAGAACCCCAAACGGCTTCCACTTGTTCTCTTAGGGAGCTGGGAAGTTGAGAGTACCATTGCAGATATTCATCTTTGGTAATGGTTATAGCTCCTTTTTGAATCAGGTTTAAAAGATCGTCTTGAGTGTAGTTATTTAGGTTTCGCCCATGATCATTGATCAGAGCCAGTAGTTCAGTAGCATCCAAGTTTGCATAGGATCCCAGGTCATATCCACTGGCTGTAAGAGCTTCTAATATGTTACTGAGACTTTCTGGAAGATTCAAACCAGCTGCTATTGGCATGGTTTCATCATGCGTGTTGTCACAGTAGACTAAAGCCACTTTTTTCTGGGAATTAGCTTCGTTTTTCAGATTGGCCCAGGCAATGGCCATATTGCATAACTGGTTTACACCTGGCTGGTATGGTGTGAATAATTTTATTTCCATACCCGTTGCCTCATCTACAGCTGCTACTTCCATTCCACCAACCAGTACATTACCCACACGTCCTGCAAGTTCAGGACCAACAGTCCATAAATTCAGTTCATATCCACCAGTTATTCCTGTACTGTTTTCAAGGTAATCTGCAAGGGTGGTTTGACCGATCATCATCGCCCCAATTATAGGTACATTCATCTCTTCGTACATGGCAATACTTTTGGGAATTCCACTGGAGTGACTTTGAACAATCAGAGCACTTATTAGGGGTGTACCATTTATATAAAAGGCATCACGGTAGATGTCGAACTGTTCTTCTCCAGTATGGCTTAAGGGAGTTTTTTGACCTAATGGAATTACATTAATTCCTTTGGATTCTAAATCACGGATGATTGCATCCATAACCTTTAGATCGCCTGTGTCGTAGTTTACATAATCAAATGCAAATCCAATCCATGTACCATCCGGTTTTAGTTTACCGGCTGCTGTGTACCATTGCATGTACTCTGTAAGGTTTTTGAAGGTTGTACTGGCATCTGGATGATATATAAGATCTTCACCTACCTCCGGAACAATGTTAATGTCTGTTGAATCACTTATGGTTCCACTGATTTTGAGAACGTTTAAAAACACTTTTTTAATGGTTTCCTTGCTGTAACTACCACTAAAACCATAGGAAACTTTTGTTGCATCCCTTTCTCCAAGATAATAGGAACCCGTCTGAACTATTGTAGCATCATTCGGCAAATAAATGTCTATTAACTGTGTAATCTCTTCATATGATTGAGGTTGGGTTGAAGAGAATCCTGAAGTCATGAAGAATATATTAGCTGTTTTAAGTTCATTGGCAAATCTCTCCCTTGCATCTGCATCGAATGCTAAATCCGCATGATAAAAAACTTTCATATCAAAGTCATACCCTTCAAGATTTAATTCTTTATATGCATCCAATATTTTTTGCACAGGAGTAAATCCATAACCACCAATAATAACCACCATTTTAGTTGGTTTGAGCATTTGTGATGGCATGAATGTGTAGTTCAAGTTTGCCATGGGTATTGGAGAACCAGTGGGTGTAACTGTGGTTGTGTAGTTCTTGTAAGCTAAGTAGGCTATTTCCACCTTGAACTCTGTAAGATCAGATAAAAAACTGATATCATATTCTCCACTGGAATTGGTGGTTCCCGAGGCTATGATTGCATTGGTGGTTGGGTTCTTGATAGTAACTGTGGCCCCATCTGTTGGTGTGGTATCTTCTTTAATCACACCATAAATCCGGGGATCTAACTCATTTGAACCATCGTTATTACTGCTGTTTGATTGTTCAGAAGTACTTTGCAGAGTTGTATCGTCCAGTTCACCTCCCTGTGAATCTTCTGCTGCTACCGCACCTGATAGCGCTAATGCGAAAACAAGGCACGTTACTATTAAAATCATTTGTTTTGTCACTTGTCTTCTCATACTATTTTCACCTCCTTTTTTGTTTTTTAAAATCATCAATATCTGGAACAAACTAATATTTAATACTTTTTATATATTTATTAGTAAAAATAAAGGCACATACTTAATTTTATATTAATAATTTTAATTTTAATATTAAAATATTTAATAATAAACCGTGAAATCCAACAAGAAAACAGAAATAACCCCAATTCAAAAAAAAATGAAACATTCTTAATAAAAATTGAACCAGTAATTAGATTTTTAACACCAAAAAAAGAAAAAAAGAAAAAAATTGATTTATTTTCTCCAGGGCAGTATAGTACTACTCAACACTATTAACAGAGCTGCTAATAATGGCAGGACAGGCACACCAGTACTCTGCATTGGAACTGTGCCATTGGCTGCGTTCAAACTTGCACCATAACCTGTTTCAGTGATAGTAGCTGCATTTACAGAATTGTTAGAATTATCTGTAGTATCAGCTTCCATTTCCACTGTGGTAAGAGTCCTGTACGGAACACTGCTAGTAATGGTAGGATCATATGTTCCACTGGCGATTTGAGGCTGTAAACCAAAGACAGCAGCCTTCTGGACAAGCATTTCCACACTGAAATACGGATCACCCACAGGCATACTATCCACAGTCCATGTAACCGTACGTGTCACAGGATCATATGCAATGTTTCCTATGTCCTTACTGGCACCAAGATACTCCATGCCTTCAGGCACTGTAAAACGCATAACCACATTACTGGCAGGATCTGGACCATCATTATTCAATTTAAAAGTAATGACAACAGTATCACCCACCATAGGATTAGCCTTATTAGAACTAGTCCTCACCCACAAACTGGACTGAGGCACCTTCAAAGATCCACTAACACTACTACCCAGATGATCTATATCTCCATCAAAAAAGACCTGTACTGTGTAGTTTCCACCAACAAGACTAACAGGGTAAGTCAGAGTAGCCACTCCATTAGTATCCGTGGTTGCATTACCAGCAAACACACCATTAACCATGAAACGCACTGTCTTATTGGCAAGAGGAGCATCACCAAGAGTGTTAGCCTCGGTAAGTGTAGCACTCAAATCAACAGTCGTACCTTTATCACCAGTAACACTACCAGTCGTAATCTGAGTGGGGTTTACAAAGGTGGCGAGATATACATCCATGTTGTATAAACCATCAGTTGAGTCGTTTCCGTGGGTTTTTTGGTAGGCATTTGATGTAACTGGCAGGTCATTGGAGTAGGTTCGGCCGTAGATTATGAAACCACCATTACCTAATGCTGCATCAAATCCATATTCACCAGCACTTCCTCCGAAGTATGTGCTGTAAAGTAGAGCACTGCCAGCTGCATTTAACTTGGTAACAAATGCATCAAAACTGAGGTTGAAGTTAGGATCCTCGGATGCAGGAGTTCCATCCCATTCTGGTCCATTTTTAGTTTTCTGATATGCGTTGTCAGTGGTTGGGAAATCCGTGGATTGTGTAACTCCATGCACATAAACACAGCCTTCAGAGTCCACTGCAATACCTTTTATATCATCATCTAAAGATCCTCCAAGGTAAGTGCTGTAAATTAGATCAGTTCCGTTAAGATTCAATTTAGCAACAAAAGCATCTCCACCCAAAGCATCACAACCAATTCCTTTGTAGATTTTCTGGAAGGCATTGTCAGTTACTGGGAAATCTTCTGAAACTGTCTGTCCAGTTATGTAGGCATATCCTGCAGAATCAACTGCCAGTACTTCTCCATGGTCATCTCCTAGTCCTCCAAGATAGGTACTGTAAACCAGAGATGTTCCATTTGGATTCAGTTTAGCTACAAAAGTATCGCATGCTCCCCCTCCAAAGGTTCTTTGGAAAGCACCTTCAGTGGTAGGAAAATCCAGGGATGATGTATAATCTCCTAAAACGTAAGCACATCCTGCACTATCCACAGCGATACTGAATATCTGTTCTGTACTGCTTCCTCCGAGGAAGGTACTGTAAAGTAGAGCAGTTCCAGTTGGGTTCAGTTTGGCGATGAAACCATCAAAACTATCCTGGTAAACCTGATCATATGCATCACCAATATTCCATGTTGGGCCACTTTTGGTGGTCTGATATGCACCGTCAGTGGTTAGGAAGTCTGGAGAATTGGTGATTCCTGTGACGTACGCACAACCTGCACTGTCCACAGCAATACTCCATCCCCGGTTAACGATTGTTCCTCCAAGGTAGGTACTGTAAAGTAGAGCAGTTCCTGTAGGGTTCAGTGCAAAGACAAACGCGTCCTGAGCACCTATTTTTGTGGTCTGATATGCACCAGCAGTGGTTGGGAAGTCTGTAGAACTTGTAAATCCAGTGACGTAAGCGTTTCCTTCACTGTCAATTGCAAGTGAGTTGGCAGTATCAGCACCAGTTCCACCCACCAGTGTACAGTATATTATTTCTCCTGTAGACTTGAATTTGGCCACAAAAACATCTGCACTTCCAGCATTATTTTTTTGATAAGCTTCTGAAGTGGTTGGGAAGTCTGTGGACTGTGCTTGCCCGGCAATGTATATATTTCCCTCATTATCCACTGCTAAACCTCTTCCTTTATCAAAAAGGTTTCCTCCTAAATATGTGCTGTATTCTAGGAAGGGATTGTTGGGTATGGATGTTAGGGTAGCGTTGTCTTCAGAAGCACCGTATCTTAAATCACCATTGAAAATAGCTTGAATATTGTAAATCCCTGTGCCTGTAGGAGTGTATGCATAGGTTGCCACACCACTGCTATCTGTGGTTCCAGTGCCTATTGTGGTTCCATTAACTGAAAACTGAACAGTTTTGCCCTGTAATGGCTTATCACTGGCATCCTTCAGTAAAGCATTTAAATTCACTTCCTGATTAGGCATTGCCTGAACATCAGTTAAACTGAGCTGAGTAGCCTGAACAGTATTATTAACATTCACAAGTATACTGTAACTTCCAGTTAACCCATCAGAATTATGCACAGTGGCTTTAACACTGTACTGCCCATTAGGAGTGTTACTGGTATCCCAATCACAACTCCAACCTTCATTTCCATTAAAGTCCGTGAAAACACTACCATCACTAACATTGAAAACAACCTTAGTAATTTCAGTATGGCTATCCACTGTTGCATTAACATGAACCGTACCATTAACTTCCGAGTTGTGCTTCGGACTGTCAATAGTCACAATGGGATATGTTGTGTCATGTGCTGTTACAACACCACAAAAACACACTACAAACACCACTAAAACCAGTAGTGGAATTCCACATCTTTTAATTTGCTTTTTCATACTTTTTCACCTCTTTTTGTTTACTAAGTAATCAATATCTAATCGGAACTATTATTTAATACTTTTTAATGTTATTATAGTAAAAAAAATAAATTATAGTACAATTTATCCTAAAAAACTATTAAATAGTATTAAAACAATGGGGAATACCTTATATAATCTGATAATTAAAAAAAATGTTTCATATCTAAAAAAATCAAATCTAAATATATGATAAATCCGAATTTATCCTGAAAAAGAATAAAAATAAAAAAAAATTAACTAAGTTTCCTTTTCATCCAAACTGCACCTACTCCTAGACCGAATACCAATCCAATGAGCAGACCAGACAACAGAGGGGTTAAAAAGCCTGAACTATTCACACCCACTACGTTTAACTTGGTTAAACCCTGTCGAATTGAATTTTCATTGGCATCAGCCACCACTATTCGGCTGGAGACTTCTGGATGCTGGTTTATAAATTCTTGAACTGTGTCCGTGTAAGCAACGGCCAAAATTTTTTTATCAGAATTTTCAAGGGCGTGTTCCAGTTCATGGGTCACATCATCAGCTGATGCAAACTTATAAACTGTGATGTTAGCCCCCACATCATCTGCCACTGATCTGGCAAGTTTTGCCGTGTCATTATCAGCTATAATAATAGCAGATTCATTGGTGGTTACATGCACCCCATGTGCACTGACTGGAACCATAAAACCAGCCACCATCAATAGTAAAAGCCCGATTAATTTTAAATTTCTCATCTTTTGACCTCACTAAATTTTTTCCACTTGTGCCAATTCGGGTTTCAGTTTAAAGAGAGTCAGAATAATGAATATGTTAATAATACCCTCAACAACCGCTACAAATAGATAGAAAGGTATTAAAGTAGCTAGTAGGACTTCAAAGGTGGCCACACCTGCAATTAACAGTATTACCACTTGAGCTATAGTAGCCATGATAATTCCCATAAATGTACCTGCAAAAATACTCAATCTATCATCCAATTCTGATGTGAACTTATAGAATATATAAGTTGAAAAACTCAGAACTATCCCCATAGTTATGGTATTAGCACCTAAAGAGGTTATACCACCCATTCCCAGGAACAAAAACTGTACTATGAGACATAAAAATTCCACAGTTACTCCAGTGAAAGGTCCAAGTAGAATTACCACCAATGGTATTATAAATAGATGTATAGGTACCCCAAAGGGTGAAGGTATAGATATAGAGGATACAGCGATAGTTACCGCTGCCAAAATGGCTGTGTTGACAAGTATTTTCTCTTTTTCCTCAGTTTTGGAAAGTTTATAAAAGTATATTCCGATTATGGCAAAAGTTAAAATCCAGTAGATTGCAGCCTGCCATAAAGGTATAAGTCCATCAGATAAATGCAAATTTAAAACCTCCTTTTATAATCATTTTTATGAATATTAATTTGACTGTTTGAACTGCATTTTAAGAAATCTAGAAAACAAATTAGTCCAAACATAAAACAAAGTAGGTCTGACTAAAGTTAATTAACTTCATAAAAAAATAAGAAGCTAATTAATCATGAATTATTTATCCTAGCCAAAAAGACGGCTTTGTAGTCTGTTGAAAGTGCCTCCTTCTTTGTAGGGAAAAGTCATGGCGATTAAACCAACAACCACCATTAAACCAATCAGTGCTGCCGGTCCACCTGCAGAAGTGTTTGAAGAGCCAGAAGTATCTCCGACTTCTTCAGCAGAATTTGAAATAGTTGAATTCGTCGAATTTCCATCATTGTCATTTGTAGTTGTCTGAGTGTCAGTTTCCCCAGTCTGTGCAGATTGTGTTCCTCCGTCGGTGGTGCTACTAGAACCTGATGAAGTCGTACGGGTTGAAGTGGTAGCTGAAGAACTTGACGAACTGGTTCCTGTAGTAGAACTTGAACCAGTATCAGTAGTACCAGTATCCGTACTTGAGGTATCATCTGTTCCTGTGTCAGAAGGCACCTCTATCGGAGTTCCATGACCCGGATGTGCAGTTACTACCCCACATAAGGTTAAAGCAGTTGTTATTATTAATATCAGAAGGATCACTTCTCTTTTCATGTGTTTAATAAAAATCATCCCCTTCAGATTGTTTTAGATTTTATAAAAAAGGTTAATAGTAATATCATATATATGGTTTGTGTTATTACGATAAACCCCATATTCGTCTGAATCGTAATAAATTAAACCTATCTCAGAAAATAATAACAGATAAATTGGATTTAAAATCTAAAAAAATATATAATTATTGATTAATGCTCATGAAAGCCATATTTAAATAAAATAAACAATTTTTAATAAAATGTAGGCCTCAAATAAATATAATGTTAAAAATGGATAGAAACTATTTAAATCGCTTTTATTTTAGGCCTATTTTTGGTATTTATAGAGTTTTAGGATGAAAAATAGAACATTTAAACTTTTGCCAAGACCCTGTATTTTTGAATACCACCCTATAATGTATTTATAAATTTAAAAAAAATATTACAAATTAACTTATAATCCCACTATTTCAAACTATGATCTTTATTTAAAGCCTGTTTGAACTCCTAAAGTAACAATGATCACCAGTTAATCCCCCTCCAAAAGTAATACTATCTCGTATTTAATGATTAACTATAAATAGTAGATTGGATCAATGAATTATTTGTCTACAATACAACAACCATATGTCTACAACCATTCAAACCTCCGCTGTTTTCAAAAATAGGGGTGTCAGGGATCTGAGAATTAATTCAACCACAACATAAACCAAAGCAGATCCCTGATTATTCTAATCTAAATCTTTCTAATTTGCTTAAATGTTAACTATTTTTGGATTTATCTCAACACAATACATCAAAACTAAATAAAACTTTCCACAACTATTTTAAAAAAATTGTTAGTTTAAAAAATTTTTAATTACATTACATCTTGCTTAATTTTAACAGTAATAATAAAAAATAAATAGAAAGTCTTAAATAAGAGGATGTGCTATGGTTTCATTGTACGAATAACACCAAACAAAGTATTACCATAAGGGTGGAAAGCGGTGTTTTTGTATTAAATTGATGAACTTGCCATTTCCTCCTCGCAAGACGTCTCCAGTGGGGATCCAACCAAGATCCCTTCTGGCCATCTTAAATAGGGGCATCACCTTATCTTCAACTAAAATTCGCTCAAATGTATCGTCCACCCTGATGCCCCATACCATAATTTTTCATATTTTCCCCCAAAAGATATAATGATGTACTAAATAGGTGCTAATATGCGAAATAAATCCCTTGATAAAATAACTGTTATTAAAGAACTGGAAATAATGGAAAAAAAACTCAACGAAGGCAGTGACTTGGAATGGATCAACTTTCCTTACAGTACCTCCAACTTGGCCGTCATAAGAGGTTCCTTAAAAGAATTAGGATGGTGCAAAGATAACTTCCGCATTAGCTTCGATGAAAATGATATTTTCATTGAAAAAGACAATTTCTTTGTTGATAATGAAGACATAATAAGATTCAAAAATTCAGAGAATCCTTGCTGATCAATTAAAAAATTAATCAAACATTTTTTTCTTTTTTGTATCACACATACATCTATTTCTAATTTTTTAACTTTTACTTAGGATCAATTCCCCCCCATGAAATCATTATTAATTAATTCCAATCTGTTTTATTACCTTTTTTCCAGGAAAAAGCATTTAAGTAATACTAAGATGGAAATATTTATTTAAATGTTAGCATACAGTATATTCATGATTGAGGGGAGATAAAAAATGTTTGATAATCTTAGAACAAAAATTCTGGCAGTAATTTTTGCAGGGGCCATACTGATAGCCATAGATGGTTCAACTATTAGTCCTATTTTAGAATCAATACAACAATCTTTTGGAGTTAGTGAGAGTGTTATAACCTGGATTTTCAACATGGAAATCCTTTTTTTACTCTTATCTACCCCCATAATGGCTAAACTATCTGACAAGTATGGTCGAAAAAATATTTACGTTTTAAACGCAGCTTTATTCCTTGTTGGAACGTTAATTGTGTCTTTTTCACAGTCTTTTGAAATGTTACTTATAGGAAGGGCATTGCAAGGTATAGGTGCAGTGTTATCTGTGCTGGCCATTACCATTATTGGGGATTACTTTGATGAAACCCGTGGTACCATTCTGGGTGCTTTCGGAGTCATAATCGCCTTGGTATACGCCCTGGGTCCTGCTATTTCCGGTTTCCTTGTAAATTTCGGTTGGCACTGGGTTTTCATAATAAACATCCCTGTGGCTGCCATAGTGGTCCTCCTGGGATACTATCTTCTACCTGAAAGCAAAAAAAGTGAAAAATATGCTACCTTCGACTGGAAAGGCATGATTTTCCTGGGCATAGCCATTGCCACCATTGCCTATTTCATATTCAATCTCAGTGGACAAGCCTCAACCACCCTCCAGTATTCCTTACTGGGAATTTTCATCCTGGCACTTGTTATCTTCTGGTGGGTGGAAAGGAAAGCCCTAGAACCTATCCTACCAATTGGCCTTTTAAAAAAGAGAGATACTCTTATAGCAAGTGTAGTGACCCTGGTGGGATATTTGGCCATGGCCGGGACCTACTATTTTTCCACTTTCGCATCTATGGCTTTCAGTCTCAGTTATTCCACCGCCGCCTACATGATACTACCTATGACCATTGCCTCCCTTATAACTACACCAGTAGTGGGTAAACTCTTAGATAAAATCGGGGCAAAACCCATCATGGTAGTGGGTGGAATTCTCACTGCCATAGGCATGGTAATAATGAGTTATTCCTCCAGCCTGTACCTTTTCGCAATTTCTTTAGTGCTTATTGGTATTGGTAATGCATCCATTGTAGGTAACGCCCTTTACTACATCTTCCTGGATGAAACGGGTAAATCAGAAAGAGCATCTGGCCAGGCACTCCTGAACATCCTGTTAAACACTGGTTCGCTTTTAGGAGGAGCTATTTTAGGTTCTGCTTTGGATTTCTCTGCTTCTGGTACAGCTTCCTTCCGCCATGTGTACCTTTATCTGGCAGTGGTTTATGTGGTCTTAACCCTTCTTTCCCTGGGACTGAGAGGTAAACTTTCTGGAGGAGAAAAACCAGTTGAAGGATAAAAAAAGTGAATTAAAGAGCTTAGTTCGAGCCATTGAAATATTTCAATGGTTTTCTTTTAATTTTTTTAAGGATCCCGGTCATTCAGGCCACGGTTATTTTTTGATATTCGGGGCTCTTCTGAATCATTTTTGTATATTCATCAGATGAAGGGAACCATGACAGATTAACCTTCTCCAGATATTTCTCTGCAGCATGTTTTCCTTGTATTATTTCATCATAGGTTGGTGAACGCCAGGACACTCCAGGTACAGGGACGTAACCAGTTATATGATATTTTATTTCTGGATCTATTTTGGCAATGAACTCTGCAATCCTGGAGATTTCATCTGCCTCCACCAGTCCGGGGATGTACACACTGCTGGCATCAATTTCAGCTCCCCAGCGATAGATAGTCTTGAAATTTTCTAGGACCGTTTTATTGGATTTACCCGTGTATTTCTGGTAGAAATCCTCAGATAAACTTTTAATACTCATTGAAATGGCATCAATGCTTTTAGGAGGTAAATTGAAACCATTGGAGTGACCAATTTTGGTATAAACACCCAACTCATTTTTAGTAAAATCTGTTATTTGAGATAGTTGAGAACAGGTGGTTATTTCTCCCCCTACAAAATGAGCCCTTTCCATATCCAGTTCACTTAATACTTTTCTTATTTCATCAAGCTTCAGGAATTTATTTGGTCTGGCTTTTCCTTCCAGTTTATACAGACACCATGAGCAGTTAAAATTACATCCGTAGTTATGGAGATTAGCTCTTTTAAATTCTTTTGAATAAGTTATCTTATGAATTGCCATCAAAACACCGCTGAATTGAATTATAAGAATGTGATCCTGGAAATAATTTTCAAAGTTTGGTAGCACCTATTCCAGGATCGTGCTACCTTTACGTGTTATAATATAAAAACTTTCCCATAGCAAACTTTTTAATGAGGGTAGCACTATGTGCATATAAGGAATGAAATAGAATAAAAATGAAATTTGAGGTTTAATATGACTGTTGAGAGAGTAGGAGTGTCCTTTGAGCCAGAACTTCTAGAAAAATTTGATACACTTATAAAAACTAAAGGATACACCAACAGATCAGAAGCTATCCGTGATTTGGTTCGTAAATCAATCATTGAAGCTCATATTGAAAGTGAAGATGAGGATGTAATCGGGACCCTAACTATAATCTATGATCATGATGTGGGGGATGTGACCAATGAGCTCCAGCATTTTCAACACTTCCATCTAAGTGAGATCATTGCCACCAGCCATGTGCATGTGGAAAAACATAACTGCCTGGAAGTTCTCATGGTTAAAGGAAAAGCAAAAAGTATCCGAAAACTGGCAGACCATATAAGAGCTATCAAAGGAGTTAAACATGGTGAACTGGTTACCACTAAATCATCAGT
>JAHKLQ010000063.1 GCA_020854975.1 Methanobacterium sp. | reverse complement strand
TATTCTTTTAGTTTATAATAATGATGGAAGTCTATTCTTTTAGTTTATAATAATGATGGAAGTCTATTCTTTTAGTTTATAATAATGATGGAAGTCTATTCTTTTAGTTTATAATAATGATGGAAGTCTATTCTTTTAGTAATAGATAGAGTATTGCCTTTTGCACGTGTAGTCGGTTTTCTGCCTCATCCCAAACTGCTGATTGTGATCCGTTTAAAACGTCTTCTGTTATTTCCTGACCCCTTATGGCAGGAAGGCAGTGAAGAACCATAGCATCAGGATTTGCCATGTTTAAAATATCCTGATTAACCTGATAATCCCGTAGATCTTTTAATCTTTCTGATTCTTCTGCTTCATCACCCATACTAACCCAGACATCAGTGTAAATCACATCCGCACCATCCACAGCATGTGAAACATCACTGGTAACTTTGATAACTGATCCAGATTCTTCAGCCACTTTTTTGGCTTCTTTTAAAATAATGGGGTCCGGTTCGTAGTTAGGGGGGCAGGCTACAGTGAAATCCATCCCTACCATGGCGGTAGCCAGTAATAAAGAGTTGCAAACATTGTTACCATCACCCATGAAGGTCATTTGAAGGTCTAAAGTATTTTTCCGTTCCTTAATAGTGAAAATATCCGTGAAAGCTTGGCAAGGATGTTCCAGGTTGGTCAGTCCATTTATCACCGGCACATCTGCGTATCTGGCAAACTGAAGCACATCATCATGTTCACGTGCCCTTATCATGATTCCATCAACGTATCGGCTCATAGCCCGGGCAGTGTCATCTATAATTTCACCCCGACCCAATTGAAGGTCAGATGCTGATAAATAGAGGGGATGTCCCCCTAACTGGTACATACCCACCTCAAAAGATATGCGGGTACGGGTAGAAGCTTTTTCAAAAACCATGGCAAGAGATTTGCCTTTCAAGGGTTTCTCAGGACCCTGACCTTTTTTAAATTGCTCGGCTTTTTCCAGTATTTCCCATATTTGATCTCGTGCGTCTAGCGCGGATAAAAGGTTTCTCATAAGCCTCATCCCTTATAAAATCATTGTCTTTTATTGAAATTAATGTATAAGATTCATATTAACAGTGTTACTTGAATTAAATATGAAGAGTATTACTTTAATTATTTTTTTGAAGGAAGTTGTAATATCTAATTATACCTTTACTTAAAGTTTATGAGAAGTATCCATCAACCAAATTCAAGTTTGTAAACTCTTTTAACAGCATCCAGTTGTTCTTCACATTTTTTAAGTTTTTCTTCATCTTGTATAATTTTTTCCACGTTCCGAACCCATTCATCACGATATTTTTCTGATTCATCCCGATGACTATTCAGCAGCTTATTTTGGGCTTCCTCTACCAGTTTCTGGTTTTTGCGGATATTCTGTTGTGCTTCTTCAAAACCTGATTTTGCCTGATAGAAAAGCTGAAAGAGGCCTTCTCTTATTTCCTCGTCAAAAATGTTCTGTGAACGGAAAACATGGTTTTTAAGGTTAGCAATTTCCACATCATTTTTCTTTGAATCATAGGATAGTTCTTCCAATTTTTCCTTGATTGTTTTTATTTTCTGTGGATCTTTGCTTTTATCAAGAGACGTCAGTTCTCTTTCCAAAGATGAAATATCCTTGTTTATCTCTTCTTTATTAGATATGGCCCTATCTAATTTCAATTCAGAATCCAGTATTTCTCGAGAAAGTTGTTTAACCCTTTCAACATTAGGCAGATTGTTCAAATATCTTCGTGATCTGGACATTGGAACCGCCATTAACGTTGCAATTTTTCATAAGCCGGTGCTTATCCTGACTAGATTATTATCATAAAAAGGATGTTATAAGGAGCTATTCTCCTTTAATCTCCTTCATGTGCTGGATACGTTTGGCAATAAGTTTTTCTGTGCCCACATCACTACGATGATACAGATCTCCCTGCACATAATTTGTAGCCTTTTCGCATCGTTTTTCAGCATCTTGTATAGTATCAGCCGTGGTAACCAGAGCCAGAGCCCGTGAGCCTGTGGTTAGAATATCTCCATCCTTTTGGTTAACTGCAGCGTAAAAGACCATGCCACCTTCTGCTTGGATTTTTTCCTCATCCACTTTGATGGGTTGGCCTGCCTTTCCACTTTCAGGGTAACCATTAGGGACCAAGTATTTGCATACTGTTGCCTGGGGCTTGAACTGGGCTTGTTTAAGATTCCCCTCAACCACATCCTGGCAAAGTTCTACCATACTTGTTTCCAGTAATGGAAGAACATTCATGGCCTCTGGATCCCCAAAACGGGCGTTATACTCTACCAGGCGAGGCCCATCACGACAGAGCATGAATTGACCATAAAGAACCCCCTTGTAGGGATATCCTTCTTTTTTAACTGCCTTTATGGTTTCTTCCATAACTTTAACCGACGCATCATAACTTTTTTTATCTAAAAATGGTAGCAAACCATCTTTCTGAGAGTAAGAACCCATACCACCAGTTATTGGTCCCTGGTCTCCTTCATAGGCATGAGGATGATCCTGAACTGCAGGCATGGTTACCAGGTTATCTCCATCCACCAGGGCCTGTACTGTGAATTCTTCCCCCACCAGGCGTTCTTCAATAACCACACTGGCATGGCCACCTATTTTATTATCGATGATCTCTTTAACATAATTTTTAGCATCTTCAGCATCTTTAAGGTGTTCGCCAACGATTTTAACACCTTTCCCACCGGTTAATCCCACTGGCTTTATTACCACGTCTTCTCCAAAGTCATCGATGAACTCTCCGGCATCTTCTGCTGTGTCAAAAACCCCATATGCTAAGGAGCCGGAAATTTTATGTTCAGCGAAAAGACTCCGCATGAAGGCCTTGTCTGTCTCGATTCTGGCGGCTTGACGAGTTGGTCCCACACAGGGTATGCCTGCTTCCTGGAGTGTGTCCACAATACCATGTTCTAAGGGTGCTTCCGGGCCAATAACTGCCAGATCAACTCCCCAGTTAATGGCCTGTTTTTTTACTCCTTCTATGTCCATCTCACTACCAATCTTAAATTGGGAGATGCGAGCGATCCCCGGGTTTTGATTACTCATTATAGAATAAAGATCAGCTTCTTCATGCAACGCCTGGCAAATGGCGTGTTCTCTTGCTCCAGTACCTACCACCAGAATCTTCATATTAATCCTCCATGTATCCTGAGTAAACATCTTTAATTTCACACACATATAAGATGTGATGGTCTAACTTTTCTGACCTTTCATAGTCTCACACAAGCTTGGCTAGACTACTGGAAATAGGATTGTAACAATATAGATCATAATTATACACACAAATACATATATCATGAAAAGTAAAACCGGCATATAATAAATGATGTCATGGATTTTTTTTAAATAACCATGAAATTTTTGTAAATTTTTGTAAAAAGAAACACAATTGGTGTTATATATGAAAGGCAGTCAAGCCATAATCAAGTCACTAACCGATGAGGGAGTGGACGTAGTCTTCGGATATCCTGGAGGAGTTCTACTCCCCTTGTACGATGTAATCTACGATTCAGACCTTAAACACATACTGGTACGCCACGAACAGTGCGCAGCCCATGCAGCCGACGGTTATGCTCGGGCTTCAGGCAAAGTAGGTGTCTGTATCGGTACTTCTGGTCCTGGAGCAACCAACCTGGTAACAGGCATAGCCACCGCATACATGGACTCCGCCCCTATTGTAGCCCTGGCAGGGCAGGTAGGCACTTCTCTGATTGGTAATGACGCTTTTCAGGAAGTGGACACCATAGGCATGACCATGCCCATTAGTAAACATAATTATCAGGCCATGGATTCATCAGAAATCCCTCAAATAATAAGATCATCATTTTACATAGCTCGAACTGGAAGACCCGGCCCGGTGGTGGTTGATCTACCCAAAGACGTCCAGGAAGGAGAATTGGATTATCCTGAGAACATAACCATTGATCTGCCTGGTTATAAACCAACCAAAAAAGGCCACCCCCTCCAGGTTAAAAAAGCTGCCGAAATGATATTAAACTCTAAAAAACCAGTTATTTTAGCAGGCGGAGGTGTGATCCATTCAGATTCATCTGAAGAACTCCAACACGTGTCAGAATTAATTGGAGCTCCTGTTACCACTACTTTAATGGGTAAAGGATGTTTTCCTGAGGACCATTCATTATCACTGGGAATGCTGGGAATGCACGGACGTGTAGCTTCCAACATGATTGTGGACGAGTGTGATTGTCTTATTGCTGTGGGTTGTCGATTCTCAGACCGTACCACTGGAGATGTGAGTAAATTCGCCCCTAATGCTAAAATAATTCATATTGATGTGGATCCTGCTGAGATTGGGAAAAATGTGGCTGTAGATTTACCTATTGTGGGGGATGCTAAGATCATTCTCTCCCATCTGGTGCGGGTGATATCCCAAACTAAAGGCCAAGGAAAACCTGACTGGGTGGACTATGTGAAAAGTTTCCGTGCCAGTTGTATGCCGCGCCTTTCATTTGATGATACTCCTTTAAAACCCCAACAGGTTATAAAGGAAATATCAGAAGCGGTTACTGATGACACTATTGTTACCACTGATGTTGGTCAGAATCAGATGTGGATGGCTCATTATTTCACCTCCAGAAACCCCCGGAAGTTTATATCATCCGGAGGTCTGGGAACCATGGGTTTCGGATTCCCAGCAGCCATGGGGGCTAAAGTAGCCATGCCAGATAATGATGTGGTGGCTGTTTGTGGAGACGGGGGCTTTTTAATGGTCTGCCAGGATCTGGCCACCGTTAAAGAGTATGATATTCCTGTGGTGGTTTGTGTGCTGGATAACCGTTACCTGGGAATGGTGGCCCAGTGGCAGAAGTTATTCTATGATGAGCGTATCTCCCAGACTAAACTCAAAGCCATGCCGGACTTTGTTAAACTGGCCGAAGCATTCGGAGTGAATGCTTACAGAGTAGAAAGACCTGGAGAGATGAAAGAAAAACTCCAAGAAGCTTTAAAGTCAGGGGAACCTACTCTTATTGATGTGATGATTGACCCCAATGAGATCCTGCCTATGGTACCTCCTGGATGTGGACTTACTGAGATTGTGGGAGAATACAAGGTTGAACGGGAAAATCCCAGTGAAATAACTTACCGGCCTTCTGCCCAGGAAACTGGAGGTGACTAAAATGGATGAACAGCGTAGTCACATCATAAGTGCTCTTGTAATGCACCGTCCAGGTGTATTGCAACGTGTTGCGGGTCTTTTCACCAGGAGAGGTTTTAACATTGACAGTATTACTGTGGGGCCCTCAGAACAGGATGGACTGGCCCGTATGACCATTATCTCCCGGGGTGATGATAAAGTCTTGGAACAGATAACCAAACAACTCAACAAGATCATTGAAGTAATTAAGGTTCGGGATTTGAATGCGGATGGAACCGTGACCAGGGAATTATGCCTGATCAAAACCCATACTCCCTCAGAAAGAGCTCGTTCGGAGATTATGCAATATGCCAATATCTTCCGTGGTAGAATTGTTGATGTGGGCCCAGAGAACCTTACCCTGGAGATCACTGGAACTCCTGAAAAAATCGACGCACTTATAGATATTCTTAGAGGTTTTGGTATTAAAGAAATTGCCCGTACTGGTCCTACCGCCATATCCCGGGGTTCCAAAACCATGTAGGAGTTTAAATAAATAAACTCAACTTTTTTATTTTTTTTATGGTAGATTTATCCTTAAAATTTATTATCACGAGTTTTATCCGTAAATATTTAATATCATAGCCTTATTTTGGATTTAAAGAGCGTTTTATTTCCTGTTTTTCAGGGTAAACTTTATTAATGAAATTCCAATAACTATTAGACATAGAGATTAGAGGTAAAGCGTGATTTTCTTATTACCCCTAAGTGATATTTCTTTTCAATTTTAAAAGAGGTGACACCCATGCAAATTTATTATGAAAAAGACGTGGATATAGACGTGTTAAAAGATAAAACCGTTGCAGTTATTGGATATGGAAGTCAGGGGATGGCCCAAGCCCGAAATATGGCCGAAAGTGGTTTAAATGTGATTGTGGGCCTTAGGAAAGGAGGAAACTCATGGCAAACAGCCATAGATCATGGTATGACAGTTATGACTGTGGAAGAAGCATCCAAAGAAGCGGATGTTATTCACATACTGATACCTGATGAGATACAGGCTCAGGTTTATGAAGAATCCATAAAAGATGGTCTTAAAGAAGGAGACACCCTAAGTTTTTCCCATGGATACAACATTCACTTCCAGTACATAAAACCACCTAAAAATGTTAACGTTACCATGATCGCCCCTAAAGGGCCTGGTTCAACTGTCCGCCAGCAATACGTGGATGGATTTGGTGTTCCTGGTCTGGTAGCGGTGGAACAAGATTATACTGGTAATGCCTTACAGATCGCCCTGGCCATGGGACGGGGTAGTGGCCTTACTCGTGCTGGAGTATTGGAAACCACCTTCAAAGAGGAAACTGAAACTGATCTTTTCGGTGAACAGGCTGTACTCTGTGGAGGAGCTACAGAACTCATAAAAGCAGGTTTCCAAACCCTGGTTGAAGCTGGCTATCAGCCAGAAGTGGCTTACTTTGAAACTTGCCATGAACTCAAACTCATTGTGGACCTGATCTACAAGAAGGGTTTCGCTGGTATGTGGCATGATGTGAGTAACACCGCTGAATTCGGAGGATTAAGCCGCAGAGATAGAATTATCACTGATGAATCCCGACAGGAAATGAAAGAGATCCTGAAAGAGATTCAGACAGGTAAATTTACCAAAGAATGGGCTCTTGAAAACCAGTCCGGTCGTCCTCAGCTTAACCGGATGCGTGTCATTGAAAGCGAACTGGAAATTGAAAAAAAAGGTAAAGAGCTTCGAAAACTTTGCGGTCTGGAAAAATAAATTTTCCTACCTATTTTTTTATTTTAATGAATTCTCAGATGGTATGCTAGAAAAATTCTAGATTTCTATGGTGAGCTAAAATGGTATTTGTGGGAATGGATCACGGCACCACCGGCGTCTCCTTTACAATTTTAGAGGATGAAACCAGGCACTTCAAGATCGGTAGGGACGAACTTTCCTCTGGTGAAGTATCTGCACTGGAAGAACTTTCAAATAGGGTTGAACTTGATTCCATCCAACTTATGGCCATTACTTACGCCATGGGCGATGGTATAAGCAAAATAACGCCCCTGGATAAGGTTAAAGATAGGGGAATTCTGTCCATTGAAGGAGCAGGGAAGGTTACTGGAGGAGGAACCGCAGTTTATGAGGAAATTGAGAAATCAGGAATTCCCACAGTACTGATACCTGGCCTGCACCAGGACACTCCATCCATGGATCCTCTTTTCAGGGCAGCTTATTCCCATCATGCCAGTGCTGAAAAGGTCAGCATATGTTATAATGCCCATTTGGAAACGGATTTCAAGAATTTTATTGTATCGGACATTAGCTCCAACACAGTCAGCCTTCTCCTGGAAAATGGTAAAATCAGAGGCGCGGTAGATGCCTGTTTAGGATCCATGGGTATTGTTCACGGGCCCCTGGACCTGCAGATGATCCGGGATATAGATGAAGGTTTACGCACTGCTAATCAATGTTTTTCACGTGCAGGGGCAGTTAAAGTAGCAGACATAGATGAAAGAGTGGCCCATGCTAAGGATGTGCTCCTGGAAAAGTATCAAGAAGGAAATGCTAAGGCAGAACTGGCCCTGGAAACCATGCTCCTGACCATTACCATGGAGATATGGGGTTTGGCTGGTGTTGCCCAACAAGAAATGGAAGGAGTGGTACTCACTGGTTCTGTGGGATCCATGCAAGACCCCTTCAATTTTTATGGTGCACTTAAAGAAAAAATTGAGGATATTGGAGAAGTAGTGATGCTTCCCCCCACTTCTGGTTCTGTAGGTAGTGCCCAGATTGCAAAGGCCGTTTTTGAGGGTGCAAACGATATACTGGGTATTAAAGTAGTTTAAACCATTTTTTAAGGTTACATGAATAACGTAAGGATATTAAAAATATTTTTTCTACAGTAGAATTATTTATCATAATAGTACTTGTAAAAATAGAATAATGTATCTTCCCTTCTTCTACTGTAGACCATTACTGGCTGAACATTAACCACAAATCCTGGTGAAACAATAAAGTTGATATATTTTTTCTACAGTAGAAATTATGCTGAAAATATTAGGGGTTTGATTGTTAAATAGAAGTTTATTTAGGTTTTATTTAGCTTATTTGTGTTTTATTTGACTCCAATCACAATATAAGAAATAAAAGTTAATGTTTAAGAGTTAATGTTTCTTTACTTAATTTAAATTAAGTTCAAAAAGACATGTTAAACATGCCTGCATAAGAAAACCATCTAATTATTTCAGCCATCCATCCATCAAGTCTAAAGAAGATGTAGCATCCAGCGAAATGGGAGTTAACGTGGCACATTTTTCACGTTTTAAGGTGTGAACATCAGTGCCTATCTCATCATCTTCCACAGAATCTCCATCAATCCAGTAGTATGGTCTTCCTCTGGGATCTAATCGTTCCTTAATATGCACCCGGTACATTCTCTCCCCTAAACGGGTGAGCTTGATCTGGTCACTTTCCGGGTGAGAGGGTATGTTCAAGTTCAAAAAATCAACTCCCTCTGGCAATCCATTTTCCAGTATCATTCTGGCAACTTTTTCCGTCATTTTTTCAGCATAGGAAAAGTCAATGTCCACATGACCATCATGGAATTTTATGTCGCCCCGTGTTACCTGCAGAGAAACTGAAAGTGCAGGTATTCCATGAACTGCCGCCTCCATAGCAGCACCAATGGTACCTGATGTTGTTAATTCTGATTTACCCAGATTTTCCCCTATGTTAATCCCAGATAGAACTAAATCCGGTTTTTCATCAGCAACTTGGTATATTCCGACGATAACCGCGTCTGTAGGAGTTCCAGAAACCATGTAAGCTTCTTTCCCATCAGCCATCTTGGTGTTGGTGACCCTAACCGGCTCAAAAAGAGTTAATGCGTGGCCTATTCCACTTTGCTGGGTGGCAGGGGCCACTACTAAGGTTTCACCCAGATTTTCTGCTGCTTTCTTAGCTGCTATTATTCCTGAGGAGTTTACCCCATCGTCATTAGTGATGAGAATAGTCATAGAGGCAAATTTATACTTCCATATCTAAATAGTTTGCGTGATGGTTACTGTTAAGGAGAGGAACAGTTTTAAGTATAAAGAAGTAGAAAATAAATAATATCATCTAGTATATAATGAAATTATCAGATGTTGTTAAATCATCCCTGTTCGAAGGTGGGGACATTGGACAAAAAGAGATTAGTAAGGTTCATGGCAAGAGTAATGGAAGAATCAGGCTTCAAAGTCTATAGAAACTTCCAAACCTCCCGACACATAATAGATATCTACGGAGTTCTACCCACCATTGTCGGCGATATAGGTGTGGTGGTAGCCTGTAAAAACTATGATGACCGGTGGGAAGTCGGACTCGACGTTTTAAAGGAAATGGAGATGGTGGGAAAAACTCTCAAAGCCTCCAAGATCGTGGTGGTAACTACATCCTACTTCACCAACAGCGCAATAAATTATGCTAGCCGTAGAAACATTAAAACCATAGATAAAGATGGTTTAATGGTTTTAGCTAAAAAATTCTCTGCCCAACATAGTGAATATGGTGGAGCAGCAGTTTACGATGATGAAGAAGGAGAACCCGCAGGAGGAACGGGTGAATACACTCCATCGCCTGAAACAGCCACCTCATTTCCTCAAACTTCTTCCAGTTTTTTCAGTCGTGGGAAAGGAAGTTTAAGTAGGGCTAAACGATCTAGATCAATCTCTCTGCCCAGCACAGAACTGAAACCCCTCCTTACCAATACTGTTTCTTTAATAATCATTGTTTTCGCCCTTTCAACCCTCATAACCTACTTTATCAGCATGGGATACACGAACACTGCCATTTTAGGTGTGGCCAAAATATTGATCTCTGCTGTGCTTTCTTACGGTCTGGTGTTGTTAGTAGAGCAAGATTTAACCAAAACGCTCAGTAAAGGAACCATAGTGTTTTTTGTTTCCCTTCTGATCTACGTGATCCTGATCATAGTACTTTAATCCGTCCACTGATCCTGACCAATTAGTACTAATCAATCCGTCCACTATTTTTCTAGATATTATTAGAAAATTTTCTGGATATTAATTAGAAAAAATCAGGACTCCTGATCCTAACCTATCCTTGAAAAGACGAGAAATGATTTGAAGTGCTAAGGCATTTACCTACTATTTTATTCTAGCAACTTTTAATCTCTGAAGTGCTCGGTTAGAAATGGCTTTTTAAAATGTAAATGGGCCGGAGGAGATTCGAACTCCTGATCACCTCGGTGTGAGCGAGGTATCATACCCCTAGACCACCGGCCCTGCATGTTTTAATAAGATTTTAACAAGATTTCTAAGTATAAAATAACAAATAACAACTTATTAGAAGTTTTAAAAATGGGCCGGAGGAGATTCGAACTCCTGATCACCTCGTTGTAAGCGAGGTATCATACCCCTAGACCACCGGCCCTTCGGTACTTCCATGGTTTGGCTGGTAGGTTATATAAAGTTTTCCAAGATGGGAGAATTACCAAGTATAGATCAATTACTGAAATACAATTTAATAACTAGTTCAACCTAATATTTTTTGGAAAGATTTTTAGAAATTTTTAAAAAAAGATCATTTTTTAATTATTGAGGGATATCATGGCCTTTGACGAGTCAGGAAAAATATGGTTCAATGGAGAGTTTGTTGATTGGAAAGAAGCAAATGTTCACGCATTATCTCATGTAGTACACTACGGATCCAGTGTTTTTGAAGGGATTAGGTGTTATGATACCAAAAAAGGACCGGCAGTGTTCAGGTTAAAGGAACATATAGAACGGCTTTATAATTCAGCTAAGATTTACCGGATGGAAATTCCTTACTCCCAGGAAGATTTCTGCCAGTTCGTTCTGGACACCATTAAAATAAACCATCTTAAAGCGTGCTATATTCGCCCTGCCATCTTCCGAGGATATGGTGAACTGGGGGTTTATCCCCTGAACTGTCCTATTGAATGTTTGATTGCTGTGTGGGCCTGGGGTAAGTACCTGGGAGAAGAAGCTATTGAGCAGGGTGTGGATGTAGGTGTGTCCACCTGGCGTCGTATGGCTCCTAACACCATGCCCAATATGGCCAAGGCAGGTTCCAACTATATGAACAGCCAACTGGCCAAGATGGAGGCAGTAGCTAACGGTTATGATGAAGCCATAATGCTGGATTATCAGGGCATGGTCAGTGAAGGTAGTGGAGAAAACGTTTTTATAGTTAAGGATGGCGTTCTGCACACACCGCCACGGGCTTCTTCATTGCTGGATGGTATCACCCGGAATTCTATAATTACTCTGGCCAGAAAGATGGATCTTGAGGTTAAAGAAGAAGAAATCCCACGTGAAATGCTGTACATTGCGGATGAACTCTTTTTAACAGGCACCGCTGCTGAAGTCACCCCCATCAGATCTGTGGATCATATAACCATTGGCAACGGATCACGGGGAGAAATAACCAAAAAATTACAGGATCAGTTTTTTGCATTTTTAGAAGGTGATGTAGACGATAACTATGGTTGGATGACTTTTATCTAGTTAAAAACTTTTTTTACAATATTTTTTATGGTTATTTTTTTGACTAACATCTTAATCTAAATGAAAATTATGTGGACTATATGTGGATTTGGGTGTAACTGGTGGGAAACTAAGAGGAAAATAATAGTAAATCTTGGAAAAGCTTTATTTTTAGGTTTAACCCATCTAAATTGTAACTGCAGGATAATTTTACTGGATGTATTCTAAATAGAAGAACCCTTACTAAAAATATTTTAGAAACAAAAAACCTATGTTAAATGATTTAATAACACTTTGGAGTAGGTTAAATCAAACACAGATCATAACTTATAAGTTACAACTTATAACTTATAAGAAGATTTTTTTAAATACTAGCTAAAAATAGTGATTAACTTCAGAAATTGAATTATAAAGATACCATCAAAGAAACGAAAAGAGATTAGAAAAATAATTCGGAGAAATTAGTTATGGATATTATTCAAGCGATAATAATGGGCATGGTCCAGGGACTAACGGAATTTCTGCCCATAAGTAGTTCAGCCCATCTGGTTATAGTACCAGAATTAATGGGTGTCAAGTCCAGTCTGGCCTTTGATACAATTTTACATGTGGGAACACTGGTAGCTGTGGTGGGTTACTTCTGGAGTGATATTCTAGCCATGATAAAAGCCTTCGTATCCAGTTTGCTGGATCTTTTCAGGGGGAACTTCAAAGAAGGTTTAAAGGATGATGAATTCAAGAGATTGGCCTGGCTTATAATTATTGGGTCTATACCCACTGGTCTCATGGGAATCTTTCTAAAAGATCAGTTTGAAAGCCTTTTCAGTTCTACAGTTGCAGTTGGTTTCTTCCTCATCATCACGGGACTCATCCTGTGGGGTTCAGAAAGAATGCCCAAAGGTGAAAAGGAAGTTAAAGAATTAAGTTTTAAAGACGGTATCCTGGCAGGTGTTGCCCAGGGATGTGCCATCGCTCCAGGAATATCCCGTTCAGGAGCCACCATAGCCACAGGACTTTTTTTAGGATTTGATCGGAAATTAGCTGCTCGTTTCAGCTTTTTATTATCAATACCAGCTATACTGGGAGCTGCACTTATACAGGTAAAGGATATTACTAGTATGGATACTGGACTCGCCGTACTTATAGCCGGATTTATATCAGCAACAATATTCGGTTATCTAGCCATTAAATTCCTGATCGGTTACATCCAGAAACATAGCTTAATGGTATTTGCCTATTATTGTTGGATTGTGGGTGCATTAACCCTGGGAATATCTTTATTCTGGATATAAAAAACAAGAAAAATAGATAAAAATATTTTTTTTATTAAAAAATATTCAGAAACTGGTTTAACCTGGCCAGCACTGTACATGGAGCACTGTCAATCTCTCCCACTTGCCAGGGGATAACTAAAACCTCTTCAAGTTCTGTTTCTTCACTTAGAAGTCTGAGATTCAAATCTTCTACCAGAATCAGAGGTTTTCCCAGACTTTCATCCATCTTGAAAGCATTCTGATGAACCTCAATAGCCTCCTCCACACGGCCGTAACGAGACATAGATACCGTGTCAATACCCAGACATTTCAGTTTTGGAAGATTTTGACGTAGATAATAGACTACTTCAGGTGAAATACCTGGATTTCTTATTAAATAGGTTTCAATATCTTCTTCATGGTAGGGTCCAAAGCCTGTGCGGATGAGTATGCAGTCTGTATCCTTATTAGCCTCTAAATATTGTGGATCAAACACTCCTGAAATATCTTCAAGAGCAATCAGCTCATCTGGATTTTTAGGACAGTCTATGATCAGAACACTCTCAAAAATAAGTTCATTAGGATTATAATCATGGATGGGCCTTCCATCTTTCATAAAATGGGCCGGAGCATCCACATGAGTTCCAGAATGATTTTCTGCACATATAACTGAAGTGTTGTAAGCATCACCCCTCCTGATCTGGTTTTCTGGAGTTATACTTACCCTTTTAAGGGCGGGATGAACTGGACTGTTTTCTGTGAGAGTGTAGGAAAGTCTAATGTAATTTATATTATTAGTAGATATTTTCTTTTCATTTTCCATTTTATTCATCATCTTTCTGGTTTTCTAACTTTCAAATCCCAACGGAAATCTTTTAAGTGGACCAGTAGTTAGATTATGTGGGAATCAGAACTATGAAGGAAATTTTTAGGCAACGAGTTAATAGGAACGTGGCTTTTTAAAAAATTTCCCGGCACAGTTCCTCGGTTTTGATCCGTACCTCATCAATGGGAACTCCCTTAAGATTGGCAGCTAAGAGGGCCCCCCCTGCACCCACACCTTCCTTAACCACTCCCTGGATATAATTTTTAAGTCCGTGATTTTCTGATTTTTCATAGCCCGGATCAACTGCGAATATGTTAAGGGGTGCAATTTGTCGGGCAATGTAGTGGATGTCTGATGTTTCATCTTTGGCAACGAAGATAGTGGTGGCAATGGAAACATCATCAAAGTTAAAATCAGTTATGGCTTCTTTTAAAAATGCACATACTGCTGTCATCTGGGTGCCACCAGCTAAAGTTACTGGTACCGTGCTCCCTGCAGTTATTCCAGCCACAGCGGGGATCATAGGATCTCCCACTGCTCCCACTGCCTGGAAAGGATCCAAAGGAAGTTTATCCAGTAAACCAACGGTTTGAAGACCTTTTTCCACAGTTTCACGTTTAAGTGAGTGGGGATTTTCAGGGGTACTACCACTTACCTTACCCCAAGCATCATAGCCCATGGACTCTAAAACGCCAAGAGCAGTTGTAGTCCCAGCAGGGGTGCTTTCACCTATTATCAGGTGATTGGTTAGTTTGGAAAGAGTTTTTCCCAGTATTTTACCCTTATTGAAAATTTGTTCTGGATTTTCAACAGCTTTACCTGTTAAAATATTCTGACCTTGCTTATCATTAATATTTACATAAGGAATACCTGGTTTAATTGCAGCCCCAGCATCAGCAACTAGAAAAGGAATATTTGCCAGTTCTAAAGACGCTTTAGTTATAACTGCAGGGGTAGGTGCTATTTGACCTTCCACCACAGTCTGAGGTATCTCTGAAAGGCATTGTGGTTCACCATGAACTATAAGTTCCACATCTGCAGCAGGAGTGTAATCTGTAAGTTCAGGTGTTGCTCCTGCACCAGTTATTCCAGGTATACGTGAGGTTAAAGTAGAGGCAATGACACATAAAAATAATGAATCCTTATTTCTTAAATTCTGTAGTATTTCTTGTGATCCGAAACTTTTAACGGCCTGATCCATGTTATCAATCCAACTTAGACTACTGTGTCTTTACTTATAAAGGATAGGAAGAGGTTATATATAAAATAAAATCCTTAAAAATAAAATTCTGTTTGAATAATATAATTTACATATGACCAATATAATAAAAGAATACCATTCAAGTGATATTTATTTGGTTATATTGATGGTTAAATCATTGATTTTTGTACATTCATAACTTTAAAGTGTGATTCATTTGATATGCATTGGATTAGAGGGAACAGCAGAGAAAACTGGTGTGGGTATTGTAAACTCTGAAGGGAATATCCTTGCTTCCCAGGGTCGAGCCCTCATACCTGAGAAGGGAGGAATTCATCCCCGTGAGGCTGCAAACCATCATGCGGAAAGTCTGGTTCCTCTCATAAAACAAGCGCTTGACCAAGCAGATCTATCACTGCAAAATGTGGATATGGTGGCTTTTTCACGTGGGCCTGGTCTGGGACCAGCCCTGCGTACTGTGGCCACCGCTGCCCGCAGCCTGGCATTATCTCTGGATGTGCCCATTATGGGTGTAAATCACT
>JAHKLQ010000044.1 GCA_020854975.1 Methanobacterium sp. | reverse complement strand
ATAGAATTACTACAAGAACTACAATTTTATCCATAGTTATAAACCTCCATCAAATTTTCATATTTACCATTTTATATTCTATTTTAAAGAATTTAAATATTATTACTGGGTTAAGTAATTGATAACTTAGTTAAGGTTGTTGGGTTAATTAAATGGCCTGAACAATAACAGTATAACAACTTGTTTGGTCTTAGCCATGACCTTAAACATTTTACGCTACTGGAAGACCACTCTGCCAACTCTCCAGATGAAAAGTTATTCCGAAACCAAGATAATGGGCCCTGGAAGATTCCGTATTCAGCAGATACTTCACCAGAGTTAATAATCAATGCAAATTCTGGAAACTAGGCCGTTACATCTATTTCCGAAGCCACAATTTAAGGAAATTCTTTGGGAACATGATGGACCCAGTCCTGGGAAGATGTGACCCCGACTACCTAATGGGCCACCAAAGAAAAAAAGACATGGTAATCCGTTCTTACTACCAACCAGACATGCAAGCTTTACGTATTCTTTATAAGCAGCACATGAGCCTGGTGACCATTACTGAACAAATCAAATTCCAGGCTGTTACCGATGATCGGTTGATGGAGTTAGAACAGAAAATATTACAGTTACGAAATGATCTAGACCATGCCACTGGAATTAAGCAAATGGAAGATGATTCACAAAATAATAAAAAATAGTAGATATTTTCATTGATCTTCGCAGTATTAAATTAAAGAAAATAAAAAAGAACTATATTTGTTGAATTTTTTTTCTAGCCCCTGATTTTTACCTTAAAAATAATTGTTTCTAAATTTAATTAGTACTTTCAGGTTAATTTGATATTAAAATAGTAGTTGTTTCTATAAATTAACTTATGGAAAAGTTACTCTGGTGGCTAATAGCCGGTAAAAGAGGAGGTAAAAATAGGGCTAGAATTCTCAAATTGATTTCTGAAAGACCTTATAATGCTCATCAGATTTCAGAGGAACTATGTTTAGATTATAAGACCGTAAGGCATCATATAAAAATTTTAGAGAAAAATAATTTGATTCAACCTATTGGAGATACTTATGGTAAATTATATTTTCTTTCTCCGAAAATGGAAGAAAATTATGAAATTTTCGAAGAAATCTGGAGTAAACTGAATATTAAATGAAAGGGTGAGGAATAAAAATGATACTTGAAACTGGTTTACTTTATACTATCAAATACGTGGCTATTGGGGTGGGTGTAGCTAATGTATGTCTGTTATTTGGTTTGTTTTATATTTATTGGAATAGTTACAAGGATATGAAGTCTGAATTCACTATAGGCCTTTTATATTTTACTCTGGTTCTTTTTGTGCAGAATATTGCTGCAACAACCTTTTTAATTCTGCTAAATTTCGCAGGACCAGAACCAAGTGAAACTTTAGAGGCTATCAAGCACTTGTTTGAGTTATTCTTCATTAACATAATTCAATTACTGGCTTTAAGCATCCTATTTAAAATAACATACTAATATTATTTCTAATTTTTAAATAGGAATATTTTTTTTTCATTTTTTAACAGGTTATCCTCCACTTTATGATCAAAGACTGGGGAAAGATTGGGGTGTAATTCTGGAAAAAGTACTTTATAATTACTTCCAAAATTCATGTAAACAAGTAAAATCTTGAATTAATCTGTTAATTCAGATAAATAAGGAGTAATTTTTCATGTATAATTTTATATTAACTGAAATATTTAATCAAAATGTAATGCTATTTTATATGATTAATCATGGACTGGATAACAATTTATTTGATTTTATAATGCCCCTGATCACCAATTTTGGTAGTGTTATTGCTTGGGCAGGAATTTGTGGATTATTGTTTATCTTCGGAGGGGAAAAAGGAAAAAAAGTAGCAATACTGGGTTTAGCTGCATTATTTATTAGTAATGTAATTGTTTATTTACTGAAATTCATCATTGCTGAACCCAGACCTTTCCTTGCTTTGCATAATGTTGATCTTCTAGTTACAGAAAGTGAAGCTTATTCTTTTCCTTCTGGCCATACAGCATCATCTTTTGCAGCAGCTACAATCATCGGTTTAAAATACAAATTTAATTTCAAAGAAAAAAGTTATCGTTTAATATATCCATTATTAGCTTTCGCAGGAGTAATAGGGTTTTCAAGAATATACATAGGTGTTCATTATCCCCTAGATGTTCTATTCGGAGCAATTGTAGGAATTGTATCAGCACTACTGGCATTAAAGGTCGAAGATAATATCTTTGTCGATAAATTGACCCACACTTGTTTATTAGATGAACTAAACCAGGAGAAAATTTAGAAATACTATTATTTTTTTTTAATGGATTGTTTTGATGAGGTAGATTTCAATGATTAGCATCGTCGAATATGTAAGTACTTTAATAATTCATTTAATTGAAAATTTAGGTTACTGGGGAATTTTTATTGGTATGACACTGGAAAGTGCATGCATCCCTCTTCCCAGTGAAGTTATAATGCCTTTTGCAGGTTTTGTAGTATATGAAGGCAAAATGAGTTTAATTGGAATAACAATTGTTGGTGCTTTAGGAAATCTGTTCGGGTCATTAATTGCCTATTTTGTAGGTTTAAAGGGTGGAAGGCCTTTACTAGAAAAATATGGGAAATATATTCTAATCACTCACAACCGACTGGAAATGGCAGATGAATGGTTCAATAAATATGGACATGAAGCCGTGCTCATCAGCCGAGTACTACCCGGAATACGCACATTTATCTCACTTCCTGCAGGGATCTCACACATGGATCTGAAAAGATTCATAATATACACTTTACTAGGTTCATTACCTTGGTGTTTTATATTGGGATACATTGGCGTTCAATTAGGACCTAAATGGAATATGATTAAAGGATATTTCCACATACTGGACATAATAGTTATTATAGGGATAATTGGGTTTTTCACGTATTTAATTTACAAACACAAGAAAAAATAAATTAGAAATAAAAGAGGGGGAAATGTATTATGTTCTCACCATACTTTCAACCCTTACTTTGAGCTTATCGGAATATTTGTAGATATCTTTAACTTGTTCAATAAGGGATTTTTTCTTCGTTTTTATGTTCATCAAAGACTCCAATAATTATAGTTTTCATTATCATAACGCCACAAAACAGGAGTATTGTATTAGTAAAAAACATGGCCAGAAAGAATAAGTTAGGATCTTCAGTCACCATCTGCAAACATCCCAAAAGAGTAGTGAATATTTAGTTTCTAGCAACTTAAGTATTGGTAAACAAGGATCCAGTACTATACTTTTAATATTATTATTTAAATGTTTAATACATGAGTGGAGAGACAACACATTTATAAGGAAACCTATGCAAAATTATTTAATTGTGGGAATATTTTTAATACAACAGAATCGTTATTATTTGACATACTTAAAATTAAGAATATACTGTCAAAATTGATTACACACTTACCAAAATTCTAGCTGTGTAATTACACATGGTGGATACATGCCCAAACATATTGCATCTGGATTGAAGTACCTGGCAGCAGTGAAGCTCAGAAAAAATGGTTATTTCCAAAAAGACATTGCTGATAAATTGGGAATGGATCGGTCAACTGTTTCTCATTATTTAAACGGAAGAAACCTTTCCTGGGGATCTATTGAAGTTGCTGAAGCTGTCACTAACTGCTGTAACCGAGATTTTTTGTACATGACCTACGCTCTCACTGGAGATCTGGATAACACCAGAACTATTGTGCATATTCTAATTGAACAAAAATTTGAAGCCATGGTAGGAGATACCTGTATTGGCTGCGGAGTTTGCACAGATATCTGCCTCATGGGTGCCATTAATATTGTGGATTTAAAGTGCCAGATAAACACAGAACAGTGCTGCGGCTGCCTTGATTGCCAGATGAACTGTCCCACTAACTCTATAGAGATCTTGGAAGTTCAAAATCCTAACAATAAATAAATTCTAACTGGATCTATTCATTTCCCTGTTATTTTACTGTCTTATTAGTTTACTTCCTATTATTTACTGCTTATTAGCTTACTTCCTATTATTTTACTATTCTGAATTATTGTGAACTATTATTCTACTATTCTGGATTACTGTGAACTGTCAAAAAGTTATTTTTCCCGGGCCTCCCGCTAATAATATGAATAAACATAAATATCCTGAATTATAAATAATTATAATTAGTTGAGTCATGATAGCTGTTTTTAACTAAAAAATGGTGAATGAGAATGATTTGCCCCAAATGTCGACATGAAAATCCAGATGATGCTGTTATCTGCGAATTTTGTGGTGAACCTTTAAATCTTGAAAAACCCCCTAAACCATCAAAAGATAAAGAAAAAGGTAGGGATGGAGGTTTTTCCACTGCAAACCTTAAAATTTTAGGGATGGGTATTCTGATTTTGTTTATACTCACAGTTGCCATCCTATGGCCCCATACTCCTATTACTGTAAATGATAATGATTCTTATATTTCTGGACAGGCCACTTGGAATCAGATCGCCATTTACAATGGAACTTCTGATGATTTAAGACCCTTCCATATTCAAGGGAACAAGATGAGAGTATACATCACTGCCCAACCCTTAACTGCTGATACTGAACTTAAATGCCAGATCTATGGATCTGATGGTGCTACATCTTCAGATGATCTGACCTGGAATGGTGATGATATGTCCGTGAAGACTATGAGTTTACAGATTAAAACTCAGCCTGGAACTTACTCAGTTAACATTGATGTTCCTGATACTCCTGTTAATCAGGTGCAATGGACTGTTCAGGTCTTTGATTATTACTGATGAAATCATGGCCAGCATACAATCAGTACGTATAAAATCAGCACCACGATACCAATGATCACTTATTGTTGGTGTGTCGGTTCACTATATGAAAAACTGGATCTTCATTTCCTCTATTTTACACTCACCTACGATCAACCAAACGTCTAGGACGACCCTTGATCTTATAAAATTCAAGACCCTCGGGTCCAGTAAAATTGAAGAGAATGTTAAAACTTCCATCTTGATATGCTTCATATAGTGCAACTTTGTATTCTAGGAAAGATTTCAAAAAGTTTTCCTGAACTAGTTCATGCTCACATTTTTTAGGATCATAACATTCCATACTAACCCTGAGGGTAACTTCTTCCCCATCACCATAAAGGAAGGCCTCATACTCGCCAGTGATATAATCCATATTTTCAGGCTGAAAAACCCCTTTCTCAACATCCACACGGTTAAATGGTGACCCCAACACCCACACTGTTTCCGCCTCCCTCTGGGGGTTCATGATCCTCATATGAGTCCGACCACATGGACATTTCTCCCGGCTAACCACCACGGTAGTGTCTTCTGTATCATAATTCAAGAGAATAGTACCTGTTTTACCACCCGGAGGTAGTAATGTGGTGAGAACCATTCTCCCACAATCTCCTTCTGCCACAAAATCTTCCATCTGTGGATCGTAAACATCCAGGTGTACCAGATCCTCTGGTACGTGTAAACCCACCTTCTCGTGGCACTCTCCACACATAGTTCCCTCTGTACTACCATAGGTGTTGTAAACTGGCACTCCCCATAATTTCTCAACATAGGCCCGTGATTCCTCGGTAAAACTCTCTCCACCCGTAATTAATCTTTTAATACTGGATTCCTGAGGATTTATACCTTCTTTTTCCATTCTTCTGGCCAGGCGGATAAGCTTAAAGATGCTACCCACAATTCCAGTGGGCTGGTAATTCTTGATGATGCGCACTGGAAAGGTGCATTTACCCTCAGGAATTATGGTTATTCCTATTTTTTGGGCTGCTAAAGTCATGGTATTGGCCCCCACATTCATACCATAGGAGGCACAGACCACCACCTTATCATCAGTGCCAAAGTTCTGGCTGACGAATGATCGGGCATACTTTTCAGCATAGCGATTCCAATCATCCCAGGTTAAAAAGAAAGATTTAGGCGTTCCACTGGTACCACTGGTTTCATGGATGGTGAAAATCTCATCCCAATCAACACATCTAAATTCGAATTCTTCAGTCTCAGGAGGTTGCCTTTCTCTGACTGTTTTCCCTGATATAATAGGTAATTCCCGTAGATCTTCATGTTCACGAATATCTGCCGGGTTTATATTATGCTCCTGGAACCATTTACGGTAAAAAAAAGAGTTTTCAGCAGCATATCCCACGGTGTAACGTATACGCTCATCCACAATAGAATCAAGTTCGTCTCGAGGCATAGTTTCCATCTCTGCCCTGAAATAAGTCATGTTTTAATCCCCCCTCATTAAAACAATACACTCAACTGTCTCTAATTAAAATATGATCCTGAAGATTAATAATAGTTGTTTGAAATTAGTTCTATAGTGCAAAGTTTACACATACCCTAAGAAATTATTTAATTCTTTATTAAATCATAAACTAATTAGAGCATTTACTCGTTTATATTGAAATTTAAGGGATTTAAAGGCAAAATAAGAGATGAAAAGAGTAATGAAAATGGAAAAATTGTATTTTAATACTGATTCTGGGTCAAATGTATTAATGAGGGAAGAAACTAGAATTATAATAAGTTTAGGATGCTGTTTTAAATTTTATTGAGTATTTAATATTTTAATTAGCTTTAATAAATCCAATTAACCATTAATCAGTGCTTTAGTGGATTTGATCAGTTTTTGTGAAGAATTAACTCCCACTTTGTATGTTTTAATAAATCCAGTTTATATCACAAAGAGTGAACACAGAACCACAAATAGCAATATTTAAATAGTGTTTCATTCTATTTAATAATTGAGAGAGAAACTGCCCACAAAGAATAAGAGGTGCACCTCGATGTTTTTCTCAGTTAAAAAGAAACAGAGGCATTATATGGAAAGAAAAAACCTGATTGAACTTTCCGAAATGCAACGCTATAAAGAAGAGAATAAGAACTACCAGAAAGAGAATGAACGATTAAGAGAATTCTCTTTAGAGCTTTTTAAGGAAGGTTTTAAGTTAGGGTTTAAAAAGGGATACAGTGAAGCCATTGAAAAGGTTGGAAAAGATTAATCTAGTTTTTTGTTAACTGATCAAAGCCAATTTAATTACACTTATAATCATTTCCCTATCCCCTTCTTCCTGAAGGACCTGACAACTTCTACCTCTTAACTTCTACCTCTTAACTTCTACCTCTTAACTTCTACCTCTTAACTTCTACCTCTTAACTTCTACCTCTTAACTTCTACCTCTTAACTTCTATCTCTTTATAATCAACTTCTATCTTTATAATATACAATATTAGCCAGGATGATTCTAAATAAGTAAAAAAACAGGAAAATCTTAACTAATTCTTTGATTTAAATTCTCTATTTAATTTATATCCCCAAAATTCCCCTGACTCTTTTAACGTCTTCTAAACTTTCCAGAACAAAATCTGCCCCGGTTTTTTCCAGTTCAGTGGTGGAGTATCTGCCTGTGGCTACGGCTATGGTGTGAAGATGGAAGGGTTTAGCTGCATCCACATCCCGAGGAGTATCTCCAATAATGAATATTTCATCACCTTTGAATCCATGTATTTTTCGGGCACGTTCCAGGGCTTTTTCCACTAGACAAGGCCTTTTTGCACTGTCACTACCAAATCCTCCAAAAGAAAAGTAATTATCTATTCCAGCCCTTCCCAGTTTAGCGTAAGCAATTGGTTCCAAATTACCAGTTGTAAGGCCTAATAAAACATTTTCATTTTTTAATTCATTTAAAAGGTCATGGACACCACCCAGTGCCATGACATTCTCCCGGTGCACATTGGCCAGGTAGTCCTGAATCATATAATTCAAACAATCCTGGAAGTTATCTTCAATAACTTTATCAGGGATTCCCCCTATTTCCAGGACTTCTCTGAGTATCTGAGGGTCGGTTTTGCCAGCATAGTTTACACCACTGATATCCTCTTCCATTCCATAGAACTTACTTACCGCATGTACAAAGGCCATGTAATGACATCGGGCCCCTCTTACCAGGGTCCCGTCAATATCAAAAAGGGTTAAAATTCCGTTATGAACCATTATTATCGCCTGATTATGAACTCCTTTTTTTAGAATTATTTCATGATTTTTTTGGTATTATCCGTGTGAGTGCAATCCTTAAATCTGGAATTAATACATAAGTAACTGAAGTTGAACCCATAATTAACTCCGTGATATGAGATCCTCGGCAGCACTCTGGGCTATGTTCATAACTTCCATCTCATCCAGGGTTAAAACTTCCCTATTTCTCATCAGGATCTCACCATTACAGATCACTGTATTTACATCTGCCCCTTCAGCAGAGTAGACCAGATGAGAAATGGGATTTCTGTATGGAGTTAAATGAGGAGCATTCATATCCACCAGAACCAGGTCTGCTTTTTTCCCTACTTCAATGGTTCCTATTTCTTTTTCCATACCCAGGGTATTTGCACCATTAATTGTGGCCATTTCAAGGACTTTATCTGCAGGTAAAAGTGTGGGATCAAGTTTACGCACTTTTTGAAGGAGACTGGACATTTTCATCTCCTGGAAAAGATCAAGGTTATTATTAGATGCAACTCCATCAGTTCCCAGAGATACACACACATCATTGGCCAACAAATCCGAGACTGGAGATATTCCAGAAGCCAATTTCATATTGCTCAAAGGATTATGAGATATTTTAACATTATTTTCTTTGATTAAAGCTATTTCTGCCCCAGATAGCCATACGGAGTGAGCTGCTATGACATCTGGCCCTAAAAATTTAATATCTTCCAAGTATTCAAAGGGCCTTTTTTTCTTGTCATTTAAACTGTCTACAACTTCTTTTTCGGTTTCAGACACATGTATGTGGATTTTAAGACCAGTTTCATCTGCTTTTTTCCGTGTCCATCGTAGAAGTTCCTCTGAACAAGTATAAGGAGAATGAGAGCTGATTGCCACTTTTATTCTGCCCTGGGCTGTGTCGTGGTGTTTTTTTATGATGTGTTCTGTTTCCTTAATTTCCTGGTTCCGCTTTTCTTCATCACCGGCATCGAGCATGCAATGGGTGATCAAACCTCTGAGTCCAGACTCATCAATGGCCCTGGCCACATCATCCATATGGAAGTACATATCATTACAGGTGGTGGTTCCAGATTTGATCATCTCCAGTGCTGCTAGAAGAGCTCCAGCATAGCAGTGTTTTCCTTCTAGATGTGCTTCCACTGGCCAGATATGATCATTTAACCAGACATCCAGGGGTAAGTCATCAGCAAGTCCCCTCATAAGGTTCATGGAAAGATGAGTGTGGGTGTTCACCAGGCCAGGGATTAAAACCTGACCTTCACCATTTATAATTTCATCCGCACCGTTGTTACCTTTATCAGCAGTTATATCAATGATTTTATCGTCTTCTATTAGTACTGATCCTTTTTTAATTTCATTAGCAATGATAGTAGTGTTTTTTATTAGAATAGTCTGGGTTTCCATGGGACCACCTACCTATATAAGATTGAGGAAAATAACATAAATAATCTACATTATACCAATGTAATTCTATAGTACACGGTGAAATTTCATCAGTGCACCAAGTTACAATATTACTAGCAGTTACCATCATTTTTACAAGATACATGTTTCAACTCACCTATTAAAGTTTTTAACTAAAGTTTCTTGAGAGGAGGATTTTTAAATGGAGATAAAAATAGCCCTTCCATCCAAGGGAAGGATAAGCGACCCTGCAGTGAAGCTCTTATCCAAGGCAGGGATTGGATTAAAGGATACTGTTAATCGTCGGCTTTTTGCCGAGACCTATGATGACCAGATTAGTGTTATGTTCACCAGGGCTGCGGACATTCCCGAATTCGTGGCTGATGGTGCTGCAGACCTGGGAATGACTGGTATGGATTTGATTGAAGAGAAAGAAGCCCATGTGAAGATCTTAGAAAATCTGAACTTCGGAAGATCTAAACTGGTGCTGGCTGCCCCTGAAGAATCAGAGATTAAAAAACTTTCTGATATCAAGCCAGGTTCTATTGTCGCCACTGAATTCCCTAACCTCACAGAAAAATACCTTAAAACCAATGGAATTCCAGTTAAAATTGTTGAACTCAGTGGCTCCACTGAAATAGCTCCTTTCATTGGGGTTTCAGATCTTATCGCTGATTTAACCAGTACTGGTACTACCTTGAAGATGAATCATCTGCAGATAGTGGACACCATACTGGAAAGCTCAGTGCATCTTATAACCAACCCGGATAGCTACCAGGAGAAGAATGAGAAAATAGAAGAAATTCGTACCGGAGTACGGGGTGTTCTGGATGCTGAGGGGAAGAAACTGGTGATGATGAATGTGGACGAGGAAGCCTTAGATGAGGTTAAACATGCCATGCCAGGGATGACTGGACCCACAGTCTCACAGGTTTTATCCAATACTGGTGTGGTGGCTGTACATGCAGTGGTGAATGAAGATGAAGTCTTCCAGGTGGTTAATCGTTTGAAAAAGATCGGTGCCAGGGATATTCTGGTGGTTCCCATTGAAAGAATCATTTAAATTAATTTTTAGTTTATTCAAAAACATGAAAACAATTAATGATTGTAAAAAGGGATTAAATGAAACTTGTAAGATTCAGAACCAATGATAAGGATAAAAATGGTGTGGTTATCAATGGTGGGCTGGTTGAAATCAACCCTTCCTTGCTGGATGCCGCCCAATCACCCTTTGATGATCTGGAAAGGAAGGAGTTTTACCACTTAGATGAGGTTAAGATTCTTCCTCCTGTCCATCCCAGTAAAGTGGTCTGTGTGGGTTTGAATTACAGGGACCATGCCGAAGAATTGAACATGACCCTCCCTGAAGAGCCCATATTGTTCATAAAACCATCTTCCACTGTAATTGGACATGAGGATAACATATTATACCCTCCTCAATCCCACCAGGTTGATTATGAAGCAGAACTGGCTGTTGTTATTGGCCGTAAATCCCGTTTGGTTAACCAGGAGGATGCTCTTGATTATGTGGCTGGTTACACCATTCTCAACGATGTTACCGCCAGGGATCTCCAGCAAAAAGATGGTCAATGGACCCGTGCCAAGAGTTTCGATACTTTCTGCCCCATCGGGCCATGGATAGAAACGGATTTGGATCCTTCCAACCAAAAGATAGGTATGAAGATCAATGGTCAGGTAAAACAGGATTCCAATACTAAAAACATGATCTTCTCTGTAGAAGAATTAGTGGAATTCATATCCAGTATAATGACCCTAAATCCAGGGGATGTTATTGCTACCGGTACTCCTCCAGGTGTGGGACCTCTACAAGTTGGTGATGTGGCTGAAGTTAGTGTAGAAGGAATTGGGATCCTTAAAAATGAGGTAAGTCACATTTAACAAATTTTATTCAGATCTATGTAATCCTACATACTCCCAGATACAGTTAAGCATGCCAGACCCTCATTACAAAATCAGGACTGTTTTCTAGGTATTTCCCCTCATAATCCTCTAATAACATCCTATTCACACTTTTTATCACTTTACATCCTTCACCAATGAGTAGATCGAGTAGATCATTATATCTGGCGTTTAACCCGACTAAAATTTCCTTTTGATGATTAATTTCACGGTAAAAACTTAATCCTTTCATTAAAACTTCTTTTTGATGAGTTGTGGGTTTAATGGCTCCCCACAAATGGATGAAAACCATCGGATAATAGGCAAGGAATCCCAATGGTTCATTCTTTTGGCTGATGATGATTATATCCCCGCCTCCATCATTGATCAACTCTAAATCGTTTTTAAAACTTAAGCCTTCCAACTCCTGTATTGTCCAGACTTCTATCCTATTCAAAAATAGTTCTTTTCTATCTGCAGACATTTCTGAGTAAAGTTCCACATCATAATTATTTATTAACTCCGGCTCATCTGCATCCAGTTGCGATGTTTCTTTTTGGTTTTGGAACTTTTCTGGAACTTCCAGTATCAGGGATGGGAATGAAGAATGGAATCCCAGTTTATGGTACAATCCTATGTTGTCCCCCATATCTGGTCGCACTTCCAGACCAATAACCTTGCATTGGCTCTTCAGATAATCTAAACTGTGCTTGATAAGTTTTTGGCCCCAACCATGACCATGAAAAGATGGGTGAAGACCTACCGGTCCCAGGAAACCTTCTTGTCCCATGGTCTTGGCAAATGAGTAACCAACTAGAACTTCATCTTCTAAAAGTACAAAACAACCTTCATGGTCTCCTTTCTGTAGGCCCTTAAGATTTGAAAGGGTTCGTGGCCCATCCCTTTCAAAGACTAGGTAATCTATTTCAATAATTTTCTCCAGGTGGCTTTCATTCATAAGTTCAATTTTCAAGTATAACACCTGTAAAATAAAATAAATAAGGGAGTTTTTGGAGGATTATTTCCTATTAAAAAGGAATATTTCCTTATTTATT
>JAHKLQ010000093.1 GCA_020854975.1 Methanobacterium sp. | reverse complement strand
TGCCAGATTTTCAACTGGAAATCACATGGTTTTACTGGAAATCACATGGTTTTCCAAGAGAACCGTAGGATGACCGGGGCGTGAAGATAATGAGCTTTTTACAACGCTTAAAAAATGTATTTAGTGGCGAAGATGAGTCAGAAAAAAAAGATGAAGCAGTGAAATCAGAGAAAGAAAAGCCCCAGGTTGAAGAAAAAGAAACCAAAGTACACAAGACCGCAGAAAAAGCCTCTGAAAAATCAGCAGAAAAACCAGTAACCAAGGAAGAAACTAAAGCAACACCTGCTACAAAAGCATCAGAAGAAAAAACAACCAAAGACACAGTACCAGAAACTGAACCAGCAACGGAAACAGAAAAAAAACCGGAAAAGGCTGAAGTTGAAGAAACTGTTAAGTCTGAAGAAAAGCCAAAAAAAGAAAGGAGTGAAAGTATGACCTTACTGCAAGAAGATGAAAAACCAGTAACTCGTGCAGATATAGATGAAGATTTCAAACAATCCATCATGGATGCTGGCGCAGAGTCAGTGGCCATATGTTTCCAGTGTGGTACCTGTACCGGTGCTTGCCCATCTGGAAGGAGAACCCCATACAGAATAAGAGGAGTAGTTAGAAGGGCTGTAATGGGCCTCAAAGAAGACGTCATTTCAGATGACTCCCTCTGGATGTGTACCACCTGTTACGAATGTCAGGAAAGATGCCCACGAGGAATTAAAATCGTGGATGTTGTGAAAACCATCCGAAACCAGGCTGCTCATGCAGGATACATGGCTCAAGCACACAAAATGACTGGATTATTCGTTACAAAAACCGGCCACGGTGTACCAATTAACGACGCCACCATGGCACTGAGAAAAAGTGTGGGTCTAGATGAACTACCACCAACCACCCACCAGTTCCCAGAAGCATTAGAAGAAGTACAAACCATAGTCAAAGCCACAGGTTTCGATGAACTGATTGGCTACAACTGGGAAACAGGAGAACTAGAATAAGGTGATATAAATGGCATTCGCATATTTCTTAGGATGTATAATGAACAACCGATACCCTGGAATTGAAAAATCTACCAGGATCATGTTCGAGAAACTTGACATTGAACTGCAGGATATGGAAGGAGCATCATGCTGCCCAGCACCCGGAGTATTCGGATCTTTTGACCGAACCACCTGGGCTGCCATCGCCGCCAGGAACCTAACCATAGCTGAAGATCAGGGTAACGACATCATGACTGAATGTAACGGATGTTTCGGTTCCCTATTTGAAAGCAACCATCTGCTTCATGAAGATGCAGAAATGAAGGATAAAATCAACGCTATTCTGGCAGAAACTGGTCGCGAATACAAAGGCGAAATAAACGTAAGACACTTTGCCGAAATTCTCTACAACGATGTGGGAATGGAAAAACTAGCAGAAGCAGTAACCAACCCATTAGACCTAAACGTAGCAGTGCACTACGGCTGTCACTTCCTCAAACCAAGTGCAGAAATTGGTATCGATGATCCAATGCAGCCAACCATCCTTGATGAACTGGTGGAAGTCACCGGAGCAAAATCCGTACCTTACAAGGACAAAATGATGTGCTGTGGAGCCGGTGGAGGTCTACGTTCCCGTGACCTTGACGTAACCTTATCCTTTACCCGTGAAAAACTCCAGAACATGAAAGAAGCAGGAGTAGATGCTATCATAAATGTCTGCCCATTCTGTCACCTCCAGTTCGATGTTGGACAGACTGAAGTCAACAAAAAATACGGTGAAAACTGGGATATACCTGTTTTCCACCTGGCACAGCTCTACGGACTGGCAATGGGCGTTCCTGTAGAAGATCTGACTGTTGACGCTCACCAGATCAGCGCTGACCCTGCCCTACAAAAACTGGATATAATAACCGGTGGAGAATAAACACATTCTCCCCATAATTTCTTTTTTTTAGAAAAGTTTTTTATTTTTAAAATACTGAATATATACTACTTTTATGTGAAATTCATAAAAAGTAAATCAAGAGGTGTTTTTTTTGTTCGTTGCTAGTCTAGCAGGAGTTTTCAAATACAAAGAATTACCTGAAAAATACGGTCCTTTTGTACAATACAAGGCATCCATAGAAAATAAATCAATTAAGGATGATGATGATATTGCAATTCTGGATATTATCGGCACAGAAAGTGTTCACGTCTTGTTTTTAGATTCATATAAGAATTTTGAACAGGTCGATGAGGAGCTTAAAGTAGCTGATGCCAAAATCAATCACCGTTCCAAACAGATCCTGGAAGGTTACCTATGAATGAATTGCCCGCCGAGCAGACCTGGCTGGTGCTGGTGGAACTTTTAACCGATCTCAGGAAAAAAGGAGTGGAAATTCCAAAACAGGTCACCAAAAACATCCAGTTGGCCAAAACCACCATAAATTTCTACAAAGTAGACCCTACCGACCCTCAAAGACAGGTTGAGGTAGGCAGAATCAACGAATTTCTAACTCAAATCCAGGATACTCTAATGAACCTGGCTGAAAGTAAAGGTGAAGAATACAGTGCCCAATGGATGGATAAACTTTTAAGAGCCTCCCGAGGAGAAGAGGTATACCCTCAGAAAAAAACCGATTCAAAATTCGTGGTAGGAGCTCCATCAGGTTTTTCCATGATCCGGGTCAATTTCAAGGCACCCCTCTCCGAGGACAGAGTTCAGGAAATTGCAGAATACCATAATGTTATCATAGAATTTGAGGAAGATAACTTAGTGGCGGTCTATGGGGATAAAAAAAACCTTAAACTCAGTCTACAGGAACTCTCCTCATTTTTCAAGGAACAGTTAGAAGAGATGGGATAAGTTTAGGAATTAAATGATCTTAAAATTAAATTAGGCGATTTTAAGAATATAGATCCTAACAGTTTAATTACTATCTTGGTAACTTAAACTTCACTTAAGAAACTATACTATTTATGGGAGATGTTCATGAAAATTCTTGCAGTAAGTGATCTTCATGGTGATGTAAAACATATCACCACTTATCTTCAGGAAAACAAAGTTGATCTAATAATCATTGCTGGAGATATAACTCATTTCGGCCCAGCAGAGTTAGGGGAAGACATATTAAATGAAATAAGTTCCTTCAATATCCCTGTTCTGGCCATTCCAGGTAATTGTGACCCTGAATCCATACACATCAACATGGATAATTCTCAGGCTAAGAATATACATGCCAGAAATCTGTTAATCAGAGATATAGGAATATGCGGATTTGGAGGTTCCAATCCCACTCCTTTTAACACTCCCCTTGAATTT
>JAHKLQ010000198.1 GCA_020854975.1 Methanobacterium sp. | reverse complement strand
CACATGTCAATGAGGTTATCTTCCAAAGGGATGTTAACAGTCATGTCCGCCAGAATAACTTCTATATTCCTGATTTCATTCTGCTTGATCTCCTCTCTGAGACTATCCAGACTGGGTTCATAGGCATCCATAGCATAAACCTGACCATCATATTGCACCCTTTTGGATGCAGCCATGGAAATATACCCATCACCACATCCTGCATCCAAGAATTTTTGACCTTCATTTAACCCAATAGCCTTTAAAACACATTGTGGATCAATTATTTCCCTAGTTGATTTACCATGATGTTTATGGCCATGTTTTTCTGTTTGCATAAAAAACTATCCCCTATTGTTTCATTCTGTTCATTCATTACTAATTCATTCTGTATTAACTTTTTATATTAGTTTTCGGCTCTTAAACGGTTCCTTGAAAACAATACTACTCCAATTAAGAACAGGATGATGGTTAAAACCACTGCCCATTCTACCTGGTAAGCTATGTCATTCCATCCTTCTCCATAGGTTAAGGTGGCTCGAAGGGCATTTAAAACATGGGTCCATGGCAATATATCATATATCTGGAATGATTGCCCTCCGAAGTTGGCGATTACCACTTGAGGTAGTTGGAAGAATGCCCCTACCAGGAAACTGGTGGGCACAGTGATAATGGTTCCTAAATTAGCTGCCTGGCGTTCATTCCTGACAAATGATGCTATGATCATTCCCAGGGAAACTGAAGCTATGCCTCCAATTAACCCCACAACTATAGCCAGAAACAGGGAGTTTAAACCGCCCTGCCAGTGGAATCCTATAATAACAGCAACTATTAGGAGTATCAGAACCTGTGCTGCAGCTATAGCTGACCAGGGTATTAAATTTCCGAATAAATAATCAAATGACCTCATTTTGGATAGTTTAAGCCGGGCCAGTGTTCCTTTTTCCACTTCACGGGTTAAACCCGCTGCTACTGTGGTGGCCAGTAGGAGTATGGCGAATACAATCATTCCTGGGGCCAGGAAATCAAAGTTAGTGAAGGTTTCTGTTCCAGGAATACTTTCCACCTGGCTTTCAATGGGTTGTGGTGTTTTCTGGACTGTTGTTCCAGTTAACTGGCTTTGTATTCCCACCAGGAGATCATCCTGATACTGCCCTAATATACCTACCAGTATACCCTGTGATACTCCAAATCCGATGTAACCTGTGTCTCCCCTTATGGTTACGGTGGTGGTTGAAGTTCCTCCAGATGCCGATGATAATATAGATTCTGTGAAGTTTTCAGGCATTATAACTGCTGCATCCACTGTTCTTTGTTTGAGGAGGGAGTCTGCCTGGTTAATGTTTGTTTCATTGACCTGGAAGATGTTAACATCACTATCCTGATATTTTACATCCTTTAAAACCTGAGTGAAATTATTGCCCAGGTTTAGTGTCTCACCATTGGGTAGGGTGGCTCCCTGGTCCTGGTTTATCACTGTAATATCATGTGGTTGGTTTGATTGCCCCATGCCTCCGAAGGCAAATCCAAATACGAGCATGAAAAATAATGGGAAAACCAGGATCATTACCAGGCCCCGGCGATCACGTAACAGTTCTTTAGCTCCTTTGGAGGCAATACTTGTGAATTTCATTTTATTTACTCCCTTAGTGTGGTGCCAGTGAGATCTATGAAAACATCTTCCAGGGTGTTCTGTCTCACTGATAAATCGGATATTTGCACTCCACTTTCTTCAACTCTGTCCATTATGACTGGTAATTTGCCTACTGCATCCAAAGCTCTGATATTAATTCGTTCATCGACCTCAGTGACTGCTTCGATTTCTGCAAGGTTTTTTAACTTCTCCATAACTTCCTGGTTCATTTTAGGGTCTGAAAGTTTCATATCCACCACATCACCCTCTCCGATCTCCTTTTTCAGGTTGGAAGGTGTGTCCAGTCGGAGCAGTTTACTGTGGTCAATTATAGCTATACGATCAGAGAGTTTATCTGCTTCTTCCATAATGTGGGTGGTTAATATGACGGTTTTGCCTTCATCATCCCTCAAGGCCCTTATATAATTCCATAGAACACGACGAGATTGGGGGTCCAGTCCTTCAGAGGGTTCATCTAAAACCACGATCTCTGGTTCATGTATCAGAGCCAGAGCCAGATTCAACCGCCTTTTCATACCTCCAGAAAGATTTTTAACCTGAGTATTTGCCTTATCAGTTAAGAATAAGTCTGATAAAAGTTTTTCTGTTCGTTTTTCACTCTCTTTTTTGGGTAGTTCATAGAGGTTACCCATGAGGTTCAAACTTTCCCTGGGAGTGAGATGTTCCCAAAGTACAAGTTCCTGGGGACAAATGCCAATGGTGCCTTTTTCCAGTTTATTCACATCTTCCCCATCTATAAACACTTGTCCACTGGTAGGGCGTAGGAGACCTACCATCATACTGATCGAGGTGGTTTTACCTGCTCCGTTGGGTCCTAAAAATCCAAAAACTTCTCCTCGCCTAATCTTAAGGTTAAGGTTATCCACCGCCCGTAAATCCTCAAAATCTTTGGTAAGGTCACGGGCTTCCATAATAACATCTGCCATGATCATCTATTCCTCCAAACCAACTACAATCACCTGATAAAATGATGGTAGTGAAATTACTAGTTAATTACTTAGTTAACTTTGAATTATTTTTTCAGGTATTATTTTTTTCCCTTGATCATTCTATATCGAAGTTCTTTTCAATTGAGATGAAATAGTAAATGAGGTGTTGAAGAATGAATGTTAATATTACTTATAAAAGTTGAATCTTAGATCAAAACAGGTGATAATGATGATTGATAGAATTGAAATCAGCATGATCAATGAGGCTGTACATAACTTTCGCAGAGGAGAATTTGGTGTTGAAAATATAGAAATTGATGAAAATAGAGGTTTTATAGAAATAAGTTACACATCTCAGGAAAGAGGAATTAAAAAAGTTATTTTACCCCTGCATAATGTTGAAAAATGTGAATACTTTGAAAAAGTTCCCCTGAAAGATGAAGAAGATAAAATATTGTGAATTGAAATTTGATATTAAATTATTTATCAAAGTAGTTACTCAATAATTTCTAACGATTAACTCATTAATGGGGCCTCTTTTATTCGGATTTGCATTTATGTTCCTTTTTGCAGGAACTCTTTCAATTTTATATCCTGAGTATAACCTATCAAAAAAATCATCATTAGGGTCCCGATTTTTAGGATCACTATTGCTTAAAATTAAATGAGAACCCTTTTTATCCATTTTTTTGAAGAACTGGGCCAGTTTGATCTGGTCCTGTTCATCAAATCCCTGGCGGGAGTAATTGGTGAAATAAGAAGTGGAACTAAGGGGCCGGTATGGAGGGTCCAGGTAGACCAAACTATCTTTTTCTATGAACTCCCCTGCCCTACTGAAATCTGCGCAGAGAAGCTTTGTATTTTTAAGGGCTTGGTGAACTAACTTGATGTTTACTTCATCACAAATGCTAGGATTCCTGTACCTACCAAATGGTACATTAAACTTTCCATTACGGTTCAAACGAAAAAGTCCATTATAACAGGTTTTGTTCAAAAATATTAAATAAGCAGCCCTTTGGATCCATTGTTCATTATAGACATCATAATCAATTTGTGCAAGTTGCTCATTGTAAGCATCCCTAATAAAATAATAATTCCGTTTTCGGCTATCTTCTGATTTTTGCAAGTGTTCATATTCTATTTCATTCAAAAGACTGCTAATCTTCAGATGATCCTTCTGTATCACTTTATATGCCATTATTAACTCGGGGTTAACATCCAAAAGAAAAGAATTTTTCACCAGGTAATTGCTCTTTAAGAAAAAGAAAATTGCCCCCCCACCAACAAATGGTTCGACATACCTTTCAATAACCTTACTATCCAACACATAATCAGGTAACCTGCTTTCCAATTGGAAAATAAGCTGAGTTTTCCCACCAGCCCACTTTAAAAAAGGTTTTGCAGGTTTAAACTTACTTAATTCATTATTTACCATGAAAATTTACCTTTTATTCTAAAAATTTTTATTATAAACACCCATTCCAATGTTTCCCATCAAATAAGATCATGTTTTATATTATTAAGATACCATTTACTTGCTTATAAGTAATGAATGATTTTAAACCTGTAATGATCATAAGTCGGGTAATAATTCAGGAGGTGCTCCCCCCAGAGTAAGTAGTCCCTCTTCTTCTAAAAAATGCAGCTTTCCAGGTATTATAATGCAATGAAGTGGTCCTCCAAAATTTTCCCCCACCAATTTCTTTATTTTGTCTGCACGAACCAGAGGTTCATTGGAGCCTGCCCTAGCAATAACCACTGCTAAACTATTTTCAGTTATTATTCCTTCCTTTCTTTCACTTTCAACCTTTAACAGATATTCCAGACCCTCATTGGCAGTCATATAATAATCTCGGTGGGCCTGAATATCCAGTAGCACCAGCGAATGTAGTCCCATGTCCTGATTATCTTTAACCGCATCATAAGGTGAATGGGGGAAATAATTCTTTTCTGGACGGGGAATGGTGGTAACCTTACCAAACTTGTAAGCCTGTAATCCAGCAATACCTGGAGCTGCGGAAAGGATGGATGATGCATGGATAATTCTGGTTTTGATCCCTCTTTTTCGAGCTTCTATCATGATATCAGAATGGGTGGTGGCCATCAATGGATCTCCAGCAGTTAAAAATGCCACATCTTTATTTTCAGCCTGTTTTAGGGGAGTGTTATCCTCTTCAACTTCTTCCCGGCTGAGTGTATTTATTTTAACTCCTGCAAGGTGTTCTAATGATTTTAAATTACCACCGAAAAGACGGGCAGTGTAAAATTCAGCATAAACAACCTCAGCGTCTTGAATTGCTTCAAGACCATTTAGTGATATGTCTTTTTCATCATAAAGTCCTAGTCCAACCAGGTAGAGCATTTTTTTCACCTTCAACATCTATATTATGAGACGGGAGGTTTATAAAACTTTATTTCACAGTGTGCATAAATGATAATATAGACTCTTAAATGTAACAAAACAATAAGTGGAAAATCACAACAAGAAAATGTGAATGGAACAAATGTTAATAAAAACTGAGGAATTCCATGCTTGGATTAAAGGTCCCTAAAAAAGAAGCCAACCACATCCGCCTCCTTCTACAGGAGAAATCTATTCTGAACCACAACTGGAAGATCAAACGTTCCCAGGATTATGTGTACCTGCCCCTTGATCAAATCCCAGATAATACCCTGTTAAATGAAATGGGCCTTGATAATGGTGCAGTGGTGGATGTTGGGTTTGAAGAACATAAAAAGAGACCCCGTAACATGGAAGATTATCTCCAGGGCAGGATCCCACCTGAGAAGATGGATGAATTTAAAAAATCCTTTGATATCATAGGGGATGTGGTGATCTTAGAGATCCCAGATAACCTGGAAGAAGAGAAATATCTCATTGGGGAGGCAGCTCTTAAATTTACCAAAAGAAGGTCTGTTTACCGTAAAAAAAGTGCAATTAAGGGTGTGGTCCGCACTCGCAAGCTGGAACACCTTGCTGGGGAAGATATATCTGAAACCATCCACAGGGAATTTGATTCACGAATAATGTTAGATGTGAAAAAGGTTTATTTCAGTCCTCGTTTGGCCACAGAAAGGAAGATAGTAGCAGACCAGGTTCATGATGGAGATATAATTATTGATATGTTCACTGGTGTGGGGCCCTTTGCCATTAACATTGCCCGGAGGCCTAAACTCGAGAATGTGAAAATTTACGCTGTTGACATTAATCCAGAAGCAATCCATTACCTCAAAGAGAATATAGGGTTAAACAAGGTGCAGGGAAAAATTAACCCACTATTGGGGGATGTGGCTAAAGTTCTAAATGATCTGGATGTTCATGCAGACAGGATTATTATGAACCTACCTGGAACAGCCTGTGAGTTTCTCCCCGTGGCAGTGGAACATTTAAAACCTGGAGGAACCTTGCATTATTACCAGTTCAGCCGTGATTTTGAAGATCCTGTAAAAAGAGTTAAAAAAGCAGCTTATCCACGTCAGGTGGAAATATTGGACATGAGGAAGGTCAAATCCCGGAGTCCGGGTGTGTGGCATGTGGCTATTGATGCGAAAATTGGCCATTAATGCCTGTTATTGTTAGGGGATAAAATAAACCCTGTTAATGAATATAAGCTCATTAAAGAATAAAATAAATCTATTAAAAATAAAATAAGTTTATTAGGGGATGAAATGAGTCCTTAAAAAGGATCTACGATTCCTTCCTCAGTTATGATACCAGTTATAAGGTCACTGGGCACCACATCAAAGGAGGGATTTCTAACTTCTGTCCCTATGGGGGCTGCCTGGCAACCAGCAAAGCCTAACACTTCACCAGGATTTCTTTCCTCGATTTCTATATCATAAATACTATTTTCATTATCAAAGGTACTTTTGGGGGCTGCAACATAGAAAGGCACGTTGAAACGTTTAGCAGCCAGAGCCACCATAAGTGACCCTATTTTGTTAGCTATCCCTCCTTTAGCTACACGGTCTGCACCTATGACCACCTTGTTCACCTGTCCTTCCTGCATTAAGCGTCCAGCAGCACCATCCACAATTAGCTTTACTGGTATGTTCTCCTGCTGCATTTCCCATACACTTAATCTGGCTCCCTGGAGTACTGGTCTGGTTTCATCACAGATCACATTAATGTTTTTACCTTCTTCATGGGCAGCCCTTATAACTCCTAGAGCAGTTCCATAATCCACACATGCCAGTGCTCCGGCATTACAATGGGTTAAAATAGTATCTCCCTCATCGATCACCGCAGCCCCATGTTTTCCCATACTCCGGTTGGTTTGAATATCTTCTTCATACATATGAAGGGCTTCTATCAGTGGATCCTCAGCATCCAGAACACGGTCCACAGCCCAGAAGAGGTTCACTGCAGTGGGACGGGCATCTTTTATTTGACAAGCTACCTCCTCCAAGTCTTCACCTGCCAGATATGCCAGGGCCATCCCGAATGCCGCTGCCACACCGATGGCTGGAGCTCCACGAACTATCATAGTTTTAATAGCAGTTATGACATCTTGATAAGTTCCACAGACCAAATATTCTATTTCATGAGGTAACAGGGTCTGGTCTAAAAGGTAAAGCAAATCATCCTTCCAGTACATGGTTTTCATTATTAATCACATCCTGATAATAAATGTAAATTCAAAAAAGATGAAGTTCAACTAATAAATTAATAAAAAAATGATTTAAGGGATTATTTTAACTAAAATCCCTGATAATGAGCTTGTTAAATTAATAATGGCTGGCTGGTGTCATATCCAGGTGTTTGTCATCTTTACCTGGAACTCCGTAGGCATCTGCTCGGCATTGGGTACAGGCTCTAAATACAGGTAATGTATCTTCAACTTTATCCCTTACATTGGAAAGTTCTTCACATCCTGGCCGTGGGTAATCTTTCATTTTGTAGAGAGGTATGAGTGGTATAACATTCATCAGGCTGGCACCTCTTTTTTTAACTTCTCGAGCAACATCTGGAATGTGTTCATCATTCAATCCAGGGATTAACACACTGTTAACCTTCACCACCACTCCCAGTTTGGCTACTTTTTCTATTCCTTCCAATTGTTTCTGGGATATTATTTTAAAGGCTTCTTCTCCCTCATAGACTTTCCCATCATAAACCGCTCGGGAGTAAATCTTTTTACCGATCTCAGGGTCTACGGCATTTACAGTTACAGTGATGGTGCTAACATTAGCCTCTGCTACTTCCTCAGCCATATCTGCCAGGAGGAGTCCATTGGTACTCATACACTTGATTAAGTCTGGGAATTTTTTATCAATTATACGGAAAAATTCCAGTGTTTCCGGGTTGGCCAGAGCATCTCCTGGCCCTGCTACTCCCACTACACTAATTGGCATTTCTTTTATGACTTTGGCAACATGGGCCACAGCTTCTTCCACAGTCATGACCCGGGAGGAAACTCCAGGGCGTTGTTCACACTTATTAATTTCACGGGTGCAGAAGTTGCACTGAATATTACAGCAGGGGGCAATGGGTAAATGAACTCTTCCCACCTTATCATGCATTTTTTCATTGAAACATGGATGTGCTTTAGTTATATGAGCAAATTTTGATTCATTCATGGAATTTCATCCCCAAGATAGTTTGAAACTTTCTGGATGGTTCATCCTACTTGTAAGCTTTAAATAATAATATTATATCCTCATATGATTTAGGTATTGTTACCCTGTTTAGTTCATATTTCTTGTTTTATTATTTTTCATTTCAGCAATAATTTCTTGAGTTTTCTCCAGATATTCTTCCTTAATCAGTTCATCAGAACAGGTTAAGGCTATAATGTTACCTTCTGAGTAATGTTCAATTACTCTGAATCCCTCAGGTATTATACGAAACAGGGCATCATAGATCTTTTTTTTGAGATCTTCCTCAGGATCATGTACTACCAGTCCTTCCAGTTTAACCTGAGGATCATCAATTATAACTTCATAACGGCTGGGCTGGTGTATTTTATTCCTTCCTTCAACTTCCCAGAGCTTTTTAAGGAGTTCAGGAAGATAATTTTCATCTTTAATCCTTATAAATGTTTCATTAGCCTCAGCATCGTATTCGTATTCAGCAAAATCCTCTAAAACTACTGGAGGTGCTGTTTTCATGTATTGAAGGGCGATGATGAACACTGGCTCGCGAGGATCAATGTAAATCCTAACATCATTTACAGCCCGAACAATCTGAATGTCCTGTAGTATCTGCCTGAGGATCATATCATAGACTTCGCGCCCATTTTCATCGTAGCATTCAACCTGCATTTGTATCCCCTATAATTTTTTTGCTCCGAATTCCTTCCGATCTCCCAATCCAGATACCAATAAGGCAGCACCCACTGCTCCAATATGCTGCGAATTTTCAGGTACTATTACTTCCATTCCACCCAGGACCGTGCTAACTGCTTCCACCAATCCACCTATAAGACTGGTCCCTCCAACCTGAATAAGAGGTTCTCTCACATCAATTTCCTGTAACTGCTGTTCATAAACCTGTTCTGCTACAGAAAGACATGCTGCAGCAGCCACATCTTCTTTTGTATTTCCAGCTGCCAGGGATGTGACCAGATCCTGAATTCCAAATACAATACAATAACTGTTTAATAAGGATTTTTTAAAGTCTCCTTTAAGTGCTAAGGGCCCCAGTTCACTGATATCCACACCTAAACGTCGTGCAGTGATCTCTAAGAACCTTCCTGATGCCCCGGCACATATTCCACCCATAGTAAAGTTATCAGGGATTCCATCATTAACAGTGATGACCTTGTTATCCATACCACCTATATCCAGGACTGTGGCTTCACCCTGCTGGTGTCCTGCCAAGTACACTGCTCCTTTGGAGTTAACTGAGAGTTCTTCCTGAATAAGGGCTGCATTCAGGTGTTTACCTATGTTGAGTCGGCCGTATCCAGTGACTCCCACTCCTTCCACATCATCATATTTGTAACCAGTGTCCTGGAAGGCCTGGTCCATTCCCTCCTGAGCAGAGGCTATTACATCAGTGGTGGGTAACCATCCCGTGCCTATGATCTTATTATTTTCCATTAACACCACTTTGGTGGTGGTGGAACCAGAGTCAATACCCAGGGTGAGCCCTTCCTGTTTTTCTCGGGCAAGTAAACTTTTTCGGGCCACTATGGTGGAGAGTGCTTCCATCCTGATGAACAGTTCATCAGCTTTGGTTCTCTCGGTGAATGAATAGGTAACCACTGGGAGGTTGGTATTTTGTTGTATGAAACGTCTTACTTCATTCCGGACCAGTGCTCCTTCTGCACAGCGGAAGCAAGTGGCTATGAAAACAGCATCAGCATCTGATTTACCCTCCGCCAGGGACATGGCTCTGGCTATCATTAATCGTATACTGCTTGAGGCGGCGTTGAATCCGAATTTATGATAAGCTTCATCTATGTAGTCCAGGTCTGCTTCAGGGATGATTATCTCCGCTCCAAAGGTGGATGCTGCTTTTTCAATCTCTTTCTGCACCCCACTGTACTCGGTTCCGCATGAAATCTGAGCTATTTTAACCATGCTTAGTCCTCCCCTTGTTCCTTGGTCTTTTCATTCCCCAGTTTAGAAACTTCTGTTTTTCCTGTTTCTCCGGTTCTTTCTGATCCTTCTGTTTCTTCTGGCTTTTCTAGTTCATCTAAAAAGGTGTTAATCTTGTTAACCACTTCCATGGTTTCTTCTCGTGTCTCAGGGTAATGTATTTCCAGTACAGGGATTCCTCTCTTACGTAGATAATACATGGATAGTTCATTGGTACGGGCGCAGCCAATACATCCAAAACCGTAGGGTGCATCCTCCATTATTATGGCTGCTTCAGCTTCATCTATTATCGGTCCGAATATGGCCATTCTACCCCTCACTCCTGAGGGAACTTCAATGGCAGCATATTTCAAACCTTTTATGGGTTCTTCTTCAGTGATGTTAAATGGAGGGGAGTCTATTTCAGGATCTGTAACCTTTTTACGCATTTCTTTCTGTATTACCAGAGGTTCATGACCTCTTCGTTCTACCATATCTGCAAGTATTAGTGAGTTAGGTGGAAAGACTGCTATTTTCACTTTAAACCACCCCTTGAATCATTAAGTTCTTCTGGTCTTTTAGTAATTTCCATTATATCACTGTAAATACCCTGAGTTATGTCCACAACACCCATAGCAGCTATGATTTGCCCTTCTTCGATTAAAGGAACCACAACTACAGGTGTGCCTTGGTATGCTCCACTTTCAGGAATTTCCTGGTTTTTTTCACCAGTTTTTAGCACTTTTTCCAGGATGGGACCCGTGTACTTATAATCTAAGACTTTACCTTCTTCAATACGAACACCGGGATTATGGAGGGTGCGCATGGTGAATGGTAACCCGTTTACCAGTTGGTGGATGGCAAGTGCCATGGATGCTATCTCTTCTCCAGTTGATGATGCATTAATATTCATTCTTCACACTCCTGGACAATTTTTTTGAAATCTTCAGGACTAATTTTTTCAGGTTTTTTTAAACTAACCCTTTTAGGGTTTTCCAGAGCATCACAGACATATTCCAGGAGTTCATATTCTTTTTCTAACTGGTGGAATCCATCCCTGGCTGCTCCTCTTTTAGCACGGCATCTTCTAGGATCTCCTGGTGGGAATCCACGGTCTTTGGTAAAAATATTGGATGGATCCAGATCTCTTATCTGACCAATAGCATCCATCACCACCTCTTCTTTCCCATATATTAATGCCCCGTAACAGGTAGCTTTGATAGTTAAGGGAAGTTCAAGCATGTGTAGTTTGCTAACCAGCTCACTCTGACTCAGCTGGGCTTTAGGTCCTAACACGATCATTCTGGTGACTTTATCATCCTCGGATGACCCTTGATTATTTTCTGGTGACATAAACCTTGTCCCCCTCTTTATATTTCTCCAGATGTTCCATTCCTTTTACCACCTTTCCAATGATGTTAGTTCCCTGGAAAGGTTCTCCTGTGGGTCCGAATTCCTGGTTATCCTCAAAACGTACTCCTACCATTCCAATGTGACGGCGGGACATGTTGGTAACCCCAAGTTCTCCAGCCTTCACCCTATCCTGAGGTGTATTTTCCGGTATTAAACCCTTGGATTCTTTGGAAACAGCTTTAAACATTAACAGCTTCATCCCAGGGAATGCAAAATGGACGCTTAATGATCCAATAGGTGAATCTAACAGTCCAGTGATCTTCTGGAAGTACCAGTTGGAACGTGGTGCCTGCTGATCTAGTTCCACATGCACCAAATCTTCTTCAGGGATTCCAAATGTTTTCACCTCTCCCTGGGCAATAATATCCATAGTGTAAGGAGGTTCCTGTTGTACCACCACAGCATTATCATCAGCTAGACCTGCACGGATCTGTTTAACCCCATTTTTCCTTAAAAACTCTTCTGCTTCTTTTTGAGTCATGGCAAGAGTCATTATTCTACTTGGAGATGTTCTGAAAGTTACTTCATCACCATAACGGGCCATGTCCAGTAATTCCATTCCTTTTTCCACTGTTCCCAGTACATTATGAGAAGGGGTGGAAACCCGGTCCTCTCTATAAATATAAACACGCCCCATACCTTTTCCACTATTACGAAGAGTTATAGTGCCTCTTTTTCGTTGGTCTATCTGTTCTGTTTTTTTCTCCAAACCCTGCAAGGCATAAAATCCAGCGAATGAGTTTGAATCATAGTCAACACGTATCTTCCCAGATTCCTGCAGTGCATAGAACTGTTCCACTGATTGAGGAGATTTAGGGTTGGGTTTAACTTTTACATAGGTGAATATCTGGTTTCCCTCTTCTAGGAGGGTTTCCAGGTTGGTGATGGCAGCGCTTTTTATTATGTTCTCTCTTTCCATGACTGGTTTTATTTCCAGGATCTCATCATCATCAGTGAGTTTCATGATGGTTCTTTTACCACCAACTACTCTTGCGAAAACTCCCCTGTTTTCTTCAGGGGCCCCGTATGTGGCTTTATGATCTACTTTGGAGAGTATGATATGAGTGGCATCTGCAGTAAATCCTGATAGACTGAACAGTACATCCCAACGGTGGTAATGGTATTCTTCCCTGGTAGGGGTTAGCTGTGTTTTTATGGGTCCCACTGCCACTTCCTGGGAAGTGATCCAGCGTACACCCATATGGGAAAATTCTTTATATTGTGCTTTCCAGGTTTGAACCAGGTTATCTGGTGCGTCATCAAGTATCTCAATGATGATGCTGCCCTTGTTGGTTTTCAACCTGTACTTGTTAACATGCTTTTCAACCTCTTTCGTGCCCTTTATCAGGCCCAGGACACATCCAGGTAGGTAAGGTGCCTCTACTGCATCGATGGCATCCCGAATAGTTGATCCCTCCGCGAGATCTATTTTTTCTCCATTGACCTTCACCAGCATCAAATAACCCTCCTAAGAGATTTCCTCCTGTATTCCCATAATTTTGTCAGTGTAAAAGTCAAAAACAATCTCTTTATCATCATCAGAAGTTAAATAAAGTTTTTTATCAGATAGGACACTGCCCACCACCTGGGTGGTTATGTTAACGTTTTCCAGAAGTTCTATGATCTTTTCAACATTATCTTCCTCTGCTGTGAGAACGAATCCTGCTCCAGGGTAAAGTCTGAGCCAGTCCTCCCAGTTCACATTATTATTCCGAGGTATTCTTTCCAGTTCCACGGTTGCCCCCACATTAGAAGCTTCCAGTAGCATTCCCAGAGTTCCCAGTGTCCCAGGGTTACTTATGTCCTTTCCAGCGCTTAAGAGATGTTTACGTGCAATTTCATTCATACACTGGATCTGTGCCTGCACCAGTTCCGCAGTTTTCATGGTGGTGGTGTCCCAGTTCAATTTAAATTGGGGGTGTACTCTCCCGTCAAGGTCCATGGCCACCAGAACTTTATGACCTGGTCTGGCACCGCAACTGGTTATAAGGTCATCACGATTCATTACACCAGTTATAGCCACATCAAGTGAGTT
>JAHKLQ010000117.1 GCA_020854975.1 Methanobacterium sp. | reverse complement strand
CATGGATCTCGAAGCCACATCAACCAATGCCAATACCATTGTAGATGGTAATTGTACCATTAATAACTCTATAATAGGTAACACACTGGCAAACAACACTGCAACATACGGAGGAGGACTTTCGGCTGCATATTCTTATAATATTCAGCCACTTATCCATAGTGGATCTGCTACAATAAATCATGAGTTAAATCTAACTTCTGGGGTTCATTTCAATAGAATTATTGGAAACACAGCAGCCTTAGGTAGTGCCATTTTTGGTTTCTATAGTTCAACAGCGAATGCAACCTACAACTGGTGGGGATCCAATGACAATCCAGCCAGCCAGATAGTTGGTCTCGTGAATTACTCACCATGGCTCTTTATGACCATCAACGCCACACCAGACACTATCAACAACACCCAGACCAGTACGATTACAGTGAGTTTTAACAACTACAGTTCTGATGGTAGTTCGTCCAGGCCTTTAGACCCTGCAAACGGTCACATACCAGACGGCGTTCCAGTAACTTTCAGTTTAATCAATGGACCCTACGGAACTTTACAGGCACCCTTAACCTTTTACACCAGTAATGGAACCGTTAGCATACAGTTCACTGCAACTTCTACCGGTGTGCAGGAGATTAATGCCACCACAGATAACCAGAATGTCACAGCAACTGTAACCATAAACCTGGCATCATATGTGGAGATCACCAAAGAATTCAGGGATCTTCCCTGGGGTGAGGTTATAACCACAGCCTACTACAATGACAAGATCTACGCCATTGTGAAGGTGCACAACTCAGGACCGGATAGTACCTCTTCAGTAGATGTCTTGGATCTCTTGGATGGTCTTACCTGGACAGGTAACTACTATGTTTACCGTACTGTAGGATCCTATCCTAATACAGAATCTGCATGGGTTTTAAATGATCCTGAACATCTATTCAACGGCACAAACTGGAATGTAGGTAGCCTATCAACCATGATTGGTAGTGAAAGATGGTTGGCCATTGAAGTCATGGTCAATCAGACAGGAACAGTATCCAACTATGCAGAAACAGTAAATCAGAGTTCCTATGCTTACCAGGGATATGATAATTACACTGCATATCTATCTGCAAATGTTGCTCCAACCAGTTTGGTGGTTAACAATGCCAGTGGTTATAACGGAGACACTGTAGATATAACAGCCACACTAACCGACACCATACACAACACACCTATAACCAATAAAATAGTTACCATTACAGTTAATGGTGAAACATACACTGCCAGTACAGACAGTAATGGTCAGATAACATGGAACTACCTCATCAAGAACATGGATGCACAGGAATACGCTATAAACGTTGTTTTTGCAGGAGATGGTCAATTTGGTACTTCTAGTACCAATGGCACGTTAACGGTTAACCTGATTCCAACCAACTTAACTGTGGATGATGCCCGTGGAAACAAAGACGAAACCGTCACTTTAAAGGCGGTTTTAACTGACTACTTGGGTAATCTTTTATCTGGTAAAACTGTTGAGTTCTGGATTGATGGAGTTAAAGTTGGAGAAAACACTACAGATACCAGTGGAACAGCAATATTTAACTATGTAATCATAGAAACACCTGGAAATCATACATTGGCAGCAATATTCAATGGAGATACTCAGTATCAGTCCAGTAACCTAACAGGACTGTTATATGTTCCAGAGGCAAACCTGTACATCACTGTAACCAGTGATAAGAACAATCCTGGTGTGGGTGAAACATTCACACTCACCTATAAACTGGGTAACAGTGGACCAGACACTGCAGAGAATGTTACCATTACCATACCAATACCCGATGGTTATGTAATATCCACTATTAGTGGTGATGGGACCTGGATAATCAATGGAACCAATATCATCTGGAGTTTAGGTAACGTCACCGTGGGTGACCCTTACCTCTATATAACTGGATGGACAACCCAAGCAGGTAATTACCTGTTCACAGCTTCCATTACATCCAATACCTACAACATCAACAGCAGAGGCATAACTCCTCTCACTATTACAGCTAACAGTCCGGTAAATCCAGGTAGCAATACTCAGGTAAATGCTGCCAGTAACAGTACTGTTGAAATGCAGAATACCGGAGCACCACTGGTAGGAATGATACTAGCCATCTTAATGGTACTCGGAGGATTAGTTGGCACCCGGAAAAAACAATAAAAGGATCTAATGGGATCCTTTTCCCCCATTTTTTTTAAATTAGTTATTTTCTAATAATTCTTGCATTAAAAATTAAAAAATAGAATTTATTGCATTAATATTATTATAGTATTGCATTAATCTTATTCCTGGAATTTAATGGTGAACTGAGTACCATGGTCTTTTTTCAGGGATATTTCACCATCTATCTGCTTAGTTAAACTGTTTACCAGTTGTAAACCCAGAGTATCAGTGTTTTTGAAATCTAAATCATCTGGAAAACCAACACCATTATCTTTAACCTGGAATTCATAGTGATGGTCCTTCTTATGGAAATCGATCTGGATTTCACCTTCTCTGGCACCAGGGAAGGCATGTTTGAAACTGTTGGTTATGATTTCATTGATGATAAGACCTAAAGGTATGGCAGTGTTTATATCGAGATAAATATCTTCAACATTGGTTTTGAGTTTAACCCGTGCCGGATCAGCGTAGGTGCGGAAAAGTTCCGTGGATATAGTGCTGATATATTCTCCAAAGTTGATTCTCTTAAGATCCGTGGATTTATATAATTTTTCATGAATAAGGGCCATGGAACGAGTGCGGTTCTGGATTTCCCTAAAACTATCCCTGGCCTTTTCATCTTTAACATTATAGGATTGAAGGTTTAACAGACTGGAGATTATGGCTAAATTGTTCTTCACCCGGTGATGAACTTCCTTAAGGAGTAACTCCTTCTCTTCTAAAGATTGTTTAATCTCTTCTTCAGCCTGTTTACGTTCAGTTATATCACGTGAAACAGCAATAACCACTTCCTCACCATGTAAAGTAAAAATACAGTTGTTAATTTCAACTGGAATTCTTTTCCCATCTTTGGAGAGAATTACAGTTTCTAAATCGATTTTTCTTTCCTTTATTAGTTTAGCAGTTATTTCTGCTATTTTTAACTGTTTATCAGGAGCTATTATATCTTGGGGCTTCATTTTTAAGAATTCATCACGAGTGTAACCCAATTTTTCCATGCACACCTCATTTACTTCTATGAAATTCCCTAGAAGGCCATTTTTTAAACTATTCAAACTGATCATGTCATTGGCATGGTTAAACACTTCCTGGAATTTCTTTTCTGTGAGTTCTAACTTATCCAGTGCTGATTTGTAGTCATCCCGTTTTTTGGTTATCTCTTCTGTAAAATGGTTACGCCTTTTCAGGATTATGTAAGCAGCTAAGGTAGCCATGATGGTGCTAAAGGCAATGGTGATGAAATGTGATTGCCAGATGGTGAGTTCCGGTAAAAAATAGGATTTGAGAAATTCATAGGCAAACATTCCCAGAAAAACACCCAGTGCCACCATGAAAAGTTCAAAATAAAACATTCGATT
>JAHKLQ010000086.1 GCA_020854975.1 Methanobacterium sp. | reverse complement strand
TTAACAATACGGTGTTTGTGTTTAGTAATGAGACTAATTTGACGGGTAATTTAACTGATAATACGACTACTGTGGTTAACACTACCAGTGCATTGAATGTGACTAAATCTGCTCCTGTGGAGGTTACTGCAGGACAGAGCGAGCCTGTTGTGTTCACCATTACTGTAACCAATTTCGGACCTTCTGATGCTTTGAATGTGAAAGTGAGTGATACTCTTGATTCTCGCTTAACAAACCAAGAGTATAGTTTAGATGATGTGTCTTGGTTTGCATGGAGTAGTCCGTTTGAATACATTTTTGATAGGGTTAATGCGGGTCAGACTGTGCTGTTCTATCTGCGTGGATTAGTACCATCCAATGCCACAGGGCTGATTAACAATACGGTGTTTGTGTCTAGTAATGAGACTAATTTAACAGGTAATTTGACAGATAATACGACTACCATGGTTAACACCACTGCAGATCTCGCTGTGACTAAATCAGGTCCAGATACAGTTATTGCCGGTAATAATATCACTTATAATGTGATTTTAATAAATAATGGCCCTAGTGATAGTCAGAGTGTTGTCTTCAATGACATGATTCCTTCCTGGATCTATAATGTAACTTATAGTGCAGTTAGTAACACGCATCACGAGCATGATTCCTCTGGAGTTTGGACTAGTCCTTTAAGCTGGACTACATTATTTGCTAATGAGATCATTACAATAACTTTCAATGGTACAGTTAACGCATCCACCTTAAACGGAACCATACTGAATAACACCGCCAATGTAACGGCATTCACACACGACCCTAACTTGGACAACAACAATGACACTAAAATAACCAATGTAACTACTTTAGCATCACTTACAATTACAAAAACTGCCGTAACCGAAGGATCTGATGTTAACCATGTTGTAAGTGGTTATCCAATCCATTACACCATAGTAATAACTAACGAAGGACCTTCTGATGCTTTAAATGTTACATTTGATGATTATTACACTCCGGACCTGCTGGAGGACACTTACTATTCCACCTCAAATGGAATACCCTGGACAGCATATATCAATCCATTAAACATAACCAACTTAATCGACAGGCTGGCACCTGGACAGAATGTAACCATATGGATTAATGGAACCGTGATCTCCAATGCCACACAGGGCCTGAACAACACTGCAGGAACCTCATCAGAAACTGATCCTGAGGGAAGAAAAACAGCATCTGTCTACAATGATATCCAAACAGCCCATGTAACCATTGAAAAAACAGTTAGCAACACACAGCCCTACATCCATGAAACAATTCACTTCACACTAATAGTCCAGAACTGGGGACCAGACACTGCCATAAACGTTTACGCAGTTGATAAACTTCCAACTGGTGTGAAATATGTAAGTTCCGTTGCCAATTATGGTTCTTATGATCCAACAACTGGAATATGGACTATCGGAAACCTTCCTTACGGTTCAATTGCCCAACTGGTTATAACTGTAGTAGTGGAAAAATTAGGACCTATTGAAAACCATGCCCATATCTACACAGACTCTTATGACCCAATACTCGCTGGACATAATGCTTCGGCTTCTATTTATGTCCAAGAACAACCACAATCAGGAAACAATACAATAGGAATGCAGAATACAGGGGTACCTTTACCTTCATTGATATTGGCTTTATTCCTTGTATTAACCGGTCTTTCCATGGTCGTCACTAGAAAAAAATAAGGGATTCTTTTTTTTAATTTCCCTTTTTACTTTTTCTAATTAAGTTAAATTAAGTGCAAAATTATAAAATCAGAATAAAAAGTAGAAAAATAGAATAATAGGATAATAAAGTGAAAAAATTATTAAATCATGGAAAATTATTAAATCAGAATGATTTATTTAACCAATCCCTTCTCATCCACTTCTACAAAGATACTATGCTTTTCAAGATCTAATTCAATTATCTGACCCTCAACGGTCATTCCCTGGTTAAGTATGTCCACCATTTCAATTCTGTCACCATAAACTTTGATATGGATAACATCATCCATGAGTTTAACCCCTTTCGTATTGTAAACTGTTGATTCGCACATAATTCTGCCTCCAACATAATTATTTTGTAATTAAATTCAGTTAGAAAATTCAGTTAGATAGTAATTAATTTTTTCCAGATTAAAGTTTTACTGTTTGACAAATCCATTTTAATCAACATTTTTTAATTTTTTTAAGAGAATTTTTTTAAAACAGAAATTAAATTGATCATTATTAAATTAATTTTTGGTAAAATGTGTAATTATTATATGTGTCTTCTTTTATATGATTAAACAGGGGAATTTGCGTATTAATCGGGTTATATGGGGATTTTTTGATGGTAGACAGTATAAACGCATTAAAAAGGATTGTTAAGGATTGGAAGGGTTATTACAAGTGGTTAGGAGTTTCATTACTTTTAACTGCTGGATCTGTAGCTGGAACATTGGCCATACCTTATTTTAGTTCTTTTATGATAAATGAGGGGATAATGGCGATGAATAATGATTATCTGTCAGAATATGGGCTTTACATGCTTCTGGCAGCTATTTTTGCAGGACTTTGTGAAGTGGGGAACACAGCCATTGCCGTTAGTTTTTCAGAGGAAACCTCCCATGGACTTAGAACCAGAACTTATAATCAGATTCAAACATTTTCATTTGGTAACTTGGACAGATTCCGTTCCAGTGACCTTCTGGTTAGATTAACCACTGATATTCAGAACATAAAAATTGGAATTCAGCAGGGAATAATGAACATCTTCAGAGCTCCACTGATGCTCATAGTGGCCATAATCTTACTATGGCTTACCACTCCTCAACTACTTTGGATAGCAGTGGTTATGGTATTGACAGTGAGCCTGGTGATTGGTATCTACCTATGGATGGTTTCTAAAGCTTATGATACAAAACAAGTAAAATATGATAGGTTAAATCAGATTTTAAGAGAAAGCATGGCGGGAATAAGGGTAGTGAAAGCCTTTGTAAGGCAGGGTCTTGAAAATGACCGTTTTCAAAAATCATCACATGATCTTCAGAAAGCCTCTTTAAAACCCCAAAATTACTATGCTTTGGTAGTTCCAACCCTTCTTTTAATGGCTTATATGGGTATTGCAGGGATTTACTACTTTGGTGGAATGGAGATACTTCAAGGCACAGGTTTAACAGTGGGAGGAGTAACTGCTGCCATGCAATATATACTCCTAGCATTAACTCCTCTTTTCATCCTGGGATCAGTGATGCCATTTCTTTCTTCAGGCATATCATCTCTACGCCGTGTTTATCGCTTAACAGATGAAGAAGCAGATATTAGAGATGCTCCGGATCTAAAACCAGTAGCTGAGAATAAAATTGAGGGGAGTATATCCTTTGAGCAGGTAAGTTTCGGATACCCAACCGAAGATGGAAGTCAACCCGTAGAAATATTGAAAAACATAAACCTTACCATAAAACCTGGTGAAGTTGTTGGATTTTTGGGAGCAACTGGTTCTGGAAAATCAACACTGGTTAATCTCATACCTCGTTTTTATGATGTTAAAAGTGGTAAAATAACTATTGGTGGGGTAGATATCCGTGAAAT
>JAHKLQ010000178.1 GCA_020854975.1 Methanobacterium sp. | reverse complement strand
GCTATGTAAAGAAAACTGCTTGAAGGGTTGAAGGTGGATAAAACCACACATCCAATTACTCCAATCACTGCTCCCATAAGGGTAACCCGGTTAGGGGCTATTTTATCAGAAATAGTACCGGCCAGTGGTCCTACTATGAAAATGGCAATGGGCATCAGAGTCAGCATCAGACCAGAATGACTGGTGCTCATACCTTTCACCACTTCAAAATAGAATGGCAGGAGAACCACTGCCCCGGCAAAGGGCATGTTGGAGAGAATGTTGGCACTGTTGGCCAGGGCAATCTCCTTCATCTTTAAGTAATTAAGGTTTATAAGAGGTTCTCCGGCTCTGGATTCCTGTAAAACGAAAAGAACCCAGAAAATAATTGAACAGATAAAACTTCCCAGGATAATGGTAGAAGTCCACCCATAATCCAATCCCTTGTTAAGGGCAAAAATAAGCGTACTCTGGGCAATGAAAAACATGGTCACCCCAACAAGATCCAGAGACCCGGGATGTTTTCGAGTCTCATGGAGAGTAGCATGACCAAGAATTATGCCAATAATGCCTATAGGGATGTTTATAAAGAATATCCAGTGGAAATTAATGTATTCAGTGATAAAACCACCTAATAGGGGACCTAAAGCCAGTCCAAGTGACCCGATGGTGGTTACAATTCCCAGATTTCTACCCCTTTTATTTTCAGGAAGGTATTCTAAGACCATGGCAGCAGTTATGGCGGAGAACATGGCTGCACCGAAAGCCTGCACCAGCCTGAAAAGTATGAGTTCATGGAACTGGGTGGAAATACCACTTAAACTGGATCCTACAATGAAAATAACAAATCCAGTGAGAAAAACTTTCTTAAAACCTTTCTGCTGGGCTAATTTTCCGAAAACAATTAAAAAACTACCTAAAACAATGATGTATATTAAAATAGTCCATAAGATATCATTGGTGGTGACACCAAAATATTTGGCCATGGTGGGCAGAGAAACATTTACAATGGATATGTCCAGGAAAGACATGAAATTGGCCAGTGAAATTACAAGAAGAGTCAGTTTTTGATTATCTCGCAAGCTTTCAAGCATTTATCTCAACCCCTCATAAACCATGTCATTTTCGATTAAGGTGCAGTGTTTTCAATAATTGGCACTAAATCCCTTGACTAATCAATCAAGAATAATTTTCATCCGATTGAATCAACAGTGTATTATTTTTATTCTTTTAACACACTTTTTCATTATTTATTTATCTTTTAAGGTTAATATGATTTAGAGGTTCACATGAAATTGGAAGAAATAATTAAAGAGTTGGAATCACTTTCCAGCCCGGAAGATGTGGAGGGAATGGCCCGGTTCGGAATCAACCCCCAAAAGACTTTCGCAGTTAGAATACCTGAATTAAGGCGAATAGCCAAAAGTGCGGGTAAAGATCACAAACTGGCGACTGAACTATGGGAAGCGGGTTACAGGGAAACCAGGATCCTGGCCTGTATGATCGAGGACCCTGATCTGGTAACTTCCAAACAGATGGATAGATGGGCTGTTGAATTTGATTTCTGGGAGATATGTGACCAGTGCTGTATGAAACTTTTCCGTAGGACACCATTTGCCTATCAAAAAATATTTGAATGGAGCATGCGGGATGAAGAGTTTGTTAAACGAGCAGCGTTCACTTTAATAGCAGTTCTGGCAGTTCATGATAAAAAAGCCCCTGATGAAAAATTCGAACAATTCTTCCCCATGATAATCAAAGAATCAACAGATAATCGTAACTATGTTAAAAAAGCGGTAAATTGGGCTTTAAGACATATTGGAAAAAGGAACATTAATCTTAACCAAAAAGCCATTGAAATCGCTGAAGATATCCACAAAATTGATTCTAAAAGTGCTAAATGGATTGCTAAAGATGCTCTTCGGGAGTTAAAAAGTGATAAAGTCCAGAAACGATTGGGAAACAATATAAGGAAAAATAAATAATAAGGGAAAAATATTATCCTAATTTTTATTCACTGGGTCATTCACAATGCAGAAAATAATTACACCCAAGGTTAAGGCAAATAAAATTATTTTATACACAATATCACCTTCCATAAATTTTAAATTCATAAAAAATTATTTTTAAGGATTTTGAAATTCTAAAAAAATGATGTATAATCCTAAAAAAATAAAAAAAGGGTTATAAAAAGAAAAATAAATCCATCACTTAAGTTTATTCATCCTTTACTTAACATCTTATTTTTCTCTTTAACAGTCAGATCTTCCACAACTTCATTGGGAAGTCCGGTTTTAAGGATTTTACCACCCCTCATAAGGGAGGCTCGATCACAAACATCCAGGACAAAGTCCATGTCATGAGAAATTATGAGAAAAGTCTGATTAAGCTCTTCACGTGCTTTTTTAATGGAATCTGTGACCTGTACTCTGGTTATGGGGTCCATGGTACCTGTGGGTTCATCCAGAATAATAATTTTAGGTTCCCTAATGAGTACCTGGGCCAGGGCCACCCGGTGGCGTTCCCCTCCACTTAACTCATCATGATATTTGTATAGGATGTTTTCAGCATAATTTTCACTGAATCCAACTGCATTCAGCACATATAATGCTTTGATCTTGGCAAATTCTGCAGGTAATTCTAAACTAATGGATTCTGTAAGGTTTCCCAGAACATTACGGTGAGGGTAGAGACTGTATTCTTGGTGGAGAATTCCCAGGTAAGGTTTAACCCGTCCACGTCCGAATGGTCCTTTTTCAGTCATATCGATCCAGTTATCCCCTAATTTAACCATTATCTGGCCACTGCTGGGATCAGTGAGTCCATATAACATTCGGGATAAGGTGGTTTTACCAGCTCCAGATAAGCCCACCACTCCGTATATTTCTCCTTCATCTACAGTGAGGTCAATACCATCCACGGCTTTAACTACTCCTCGGTCAAGGGAATAATAATGTTTTTTAACATCGGTTATTTCAATGATGGGTCCACCAGTTTCGAATTCTGCACTCCGTTTGGTCTGGGGTACATGTTCCATGAAACTTTCAACCACGGTTTCTGGGTCTCCTTCCATGACCACTTCCCCATTATCCAGCCAGATCACATGATCAGAGAGATCTCTCATCACCTCTGGCCAGTGGGAATTGATTATCATGCTGAGTCCCTTGGCCTTAACACCTTCAATAAGTGCTTGATGTATCAGTTCTGCGGTAGTAGGATCCAGAGTACCGGTGGGTTCATCTGCCAGGAATACCATGGGCTCCTTGGCCAATTGACGGGCCAGAACTACTCTCTGTTTCTCCCCACCACTAAGATCACGGGCAATGTGAGTGATACGATGGGTCATCTGGGCCAGTTCAAGAAGATCAATGGCCCGGTATGTGCTTTCTTCTTCATCATACCCTTCAATTGATTTTAAAACATTATCAATTACAGTGTCATCTTCATACAGTGCAAAGGTTCTCTGTAACATTATGGAGATACGGCGCCGGATAGCTGCAAAGAGGTGTCGGTCAGTATTCCAGAAATCCACTTCCCTTTTCTCAAATTGACCTCCGCATTTGCATTTCTTGTTTTCCATGGATGGTGGTTCAACAGTGAGACATTCCGGGCATACTGAGATGTGGTAAATGATTTGACCTTCATCGGGCTTGTAATCTTTCATTCCTCGGAGCATGTTCATGAGAACAGATTTTCCCGAACCACTTTTACCGAGAATTCCCAGTATTTTTCCTTCTTCCACATTGATATTCAAGTTTTTTAGGACTTCAACGTCATTGAATGTTTTTGAGATGTTTTTTATTTCTATGAAAGACATTCAACCACCAAATTTCTTATTTTTTTTATTGATAGGATTAAAACGATATCTAAACCATTTTTTTTATTCATCAGGATTTTTTTATTCAACAATACTATGACCTTCCTTAGGGTTGGATGATACCTTCCTTAGAGTGGGATGATACCTTCCTTAGAGTGGGATGATACCTTCCTTAGAGTGGGATGATACCTTCCTTAGAGTTAGGTAATGTAATCCCCTGGTTTTCAACCTTTAATCATCCCCACAGAGGGGTGTTTCACATTTAGGGCATTTAGTATTGCTACAAGGCACTGCTAATTCTTTTGGAGATTCATAACCACAATTGGGGCACCGGCATACTGTTGGAGGTCCTGCTCCAACTCCTCTACCTCCATAAGATCTTCTCTGCAGTAAAAACTCCTCAGATTCTGATGAGTATTCTTCTTCCACTTGGATGATGTTGGAAGATGCACAGTCTGGACATTTCTCATATTCTTTATGTGGGTGTTGCCATTCGAATCCACAATCCTTACATTCATAGGTGATCAGATGGCCTCTTCCCACAATTACTAAGGGATTCCCATTAATCAGGGCATCAGCTATTTTTTTCCGGGCAGAATTTAAGATACGATGAAAGGTGGGCTGTGAAACCCCCATTATCTCTGCAGATCTCTTCTGCTGGATGTCATGATAGTCTCTTAGTCTAATTGCTTCAAATTCATCTATTAAAATTTCGATAGAGTCCAGATTATCTATATCATCTCTTTCTGGTTTGAAGCATCGAATTTGAGGTTCTTGTGAAATTCTCCTGAATCTTCGTGGCCTTGCCATGTTCTGAATATATATTCAATAACATAATATATACTTTTGTAACATCAAAATTCATCCGCCATTAATAACATTCCGAAGGAAAAACACATAATCTAAGAATTCATATAAAAAAGGAATTATTAATTAGTAATTATGAATACAGTAATTTATAAGTATTGTTTTAGGTTTATTAGCATGATATAGGGGGCAATTTATCTAAATGATAATTATCAGACTATTGTGAAACGACATAATTTATATAACTAATTTTCTACTAGAGTAATAAAGTTGAAGAAATATCATGGGATTATTGGAGGTGTGAGGTGTTGGCAAATATTTTGATAGTTGAAGATGAAACTGTAGAGGCCATGAATCTGAAAACAAGCCTCCAATTAATGGGTTATAATGTTTTGGCTATTGCATCACGTGGAGATGAGGCTGTAGAGAAAGCAAAGAAATTGAAACCTGATCTCATTTTGATGGATGTTATCCTAAAAGGTGATATGGATGGTATTGAAGCTGCTGAAATTGTTAAAAAACTTAAAATACCAGTTATATACATTACAGCTCTTCCTGATGATGCCACCGTCAATCGAGCCCTGCTCAGTGAGCCCTATGGTTATCTCATCAAACCCTTTGATGATCGTAAATTAAAAGTTTCCATAGAAGTAGCTCTTTACAAAAATCAGATGGAAAAAAAGGTTAAAAAGAGTAATAAAAGTTTTTATAAGGTTATTTTTGAAAACACCGGAACATCAACAGTGATCATTGAAGAAGACATGACACTTTCCCTGGTAAATACGGAATTTTCCCAGTTAACAGGTTATTCGAAAAAGGAAATAGAGGGTAAGCTGAATTGGACAGAATTCTTTGCCAGTGATGACCTGCCTATGATGAAGGAATTCCACGCCCTTCGTCGGATAAATCCAGATGATGCTCCTCGAAACTATGAAGCACGGCTTATTACTCGAAATAATGATATTAGAACTGTTTACCTGACTGTGGCACTGCTTCCCGGGACTAAAAAGAGCATGGCGTCAATTGTTGATTTAACTGAACTTCAAAGATCTAAAAAAGAAATTGAAAAGTCCAAAAAAAAGTTTAAAACTATTTTTGAAAACGCAGCCGAGGCCATGATATTATTCGATCGTTATGGAACCATACTTGAAGCAAATGACAAAATTGAGGAAATTTCAGGTTTTAGAAAGGAAGAACTTATTGGTCATAAATTCATGAAACTCCTTCCTAAGGTGAAAATAGAGTATTTAAAGGCTTTAAAAGCATTCAAAGATATCATCAGCGGAAATGAATTAAAACAGGTAGAATGGACTATTAAAAACAAAGCAGGGAAAGAAATAGTTTTCATGGCACACCCTTCGGTTTTGAGAACTGAAAATAGAATAGATGGTCTGGTAATGATTATAGAAGATGTCACTGACCGTAAAAGGGTGGAAAATACTCTTAGAACCTCTTTGGAGGAGAAAGAGGTTTTATTGCGTGAAATTCATCACCGGGTGAAAAACAATTTGCAGATAATATCCAGTCTTCTCAGTCTGCAATGCATTCAACTGGATGATACTGAAACTGTAGATGTCCTTAGGGAGTGTCAGGGAAGAGTGAGGACCATGGCCATGATCCATGAAAACCTGTACCAATCCAAGGATATTAACCATATAAACTTTGGAAACTTCGTAAAAAAACTGTTATCTGATATTTTCTATTCCTACCGGGTTGATCCTAGATCCATAAAATTAACCACCAACGTAGAAAATGTGGATATAGGTATTGAAACAGCCATGCCCTGTGGCCTTATCATCAATGAACTGGCAACCAACAGCATTAAACACGCATTTCCCAATGGTACAGGCAATATCAGTGTTGAATTAACATCCAGTGGGTTGAATGATGATTCATTTATTTTAATTTTTGATGATGATGGAATAGGACTACCAGAAAATTTAACTCCAGAAAATACTAAAAAACTCGGTTTAATGGTGGTTAACACCTTATCAAATCAATTAAATGCTGAAATGGAAATTGATAGGAGTAATGGCACCAGGTTCATCTTCAACTTCAGTGAATTACCATACATGATGCGATTATAGGTTTTAGTCCTTAAAGTTTTCTTTCAGATATATTTCTACCTCGTCAGGAGTCTTGGCACTGAAAGGGTATTTTTTATGTACCTCTATTATGTAGGGAATGGTATCTTCCACCAATTCCCGGTTTTTCCAGGTTTTAAGAGCAGCAGTCACCTTCTCCAGACACCCCTCTTTATAACTTATCTGTCCCAGGACATGGATTAACATTTTTCTCACCTGAGAATTCTCTTCATCCTGTAAAGTCGCAAGCAAAGGTAAAACATCCTCCGGATGGGTTCTACCTCTAAGTTCAATCCCATGCACCACTTTACGCCGCACTTCCGGGTCTTTATCATGTATGAAAATCTCTGCAAATTTTAGGGTGGGTTCTGGGTTCTTTTCACCCATAACCTTTAAAGCACTCATCACAGAATTCCTCACCTTATGATGAGAATCATGAAGGGCAATTTCCAGGTAGGGAAAAACCGCATCAGCATCTTTTTTTCCGATTTCACCACACAGATACACAGCAGTCTGTCTGACTTTTTCATCCTCATTTTCCAACAGATGTCCGGTAACCTGGAGTATTTCTTCTTTGAAAATTCCCTGTTCACCATAAATCCTACCTAAAATATTGGAAACATTCTTCCGAATGTAAATATCATCATCCGAGGAATAATGGAGGATTTTGGTGACTTTACCATCTTCCAGGTTCTGAGTTATTTCTCCTCCCATTTTCAAAACCAATTGTTGTCTTTCCTCTTTACTCAGATCATAATATCCCATGTTCCAGCTCCGGGGGGATGTTTTAGTTCAACATAAACTAGGTTCACGAGGGGGTTCAAAAGCTTTGCCTCCCCACTCCTGAAGATGTTTTAGTTCAACATAAGCACACTGTAATTCAGATAGGATGCAATGGTTACCCAGATTATGTATGGTATAAATAAATATCCTGCGGGTTTGGAGATAACATAGAAGGCGATCATGTTGGCTAATATGGCTATCCAGAGCACGAAGATAATTATAAAACCGCCTAATATTGATTGAAGTCCGAAAAACACCAGGGACCATAGGATATTCAGCACCAGTTGCACGGCAAATATTAGGATGGCAAATCTAACATCTCGCCTGTTTAAACCCTGCCTCCACACCAGGAAAAGTGCTATTCCAATTAACACGTAAAGAATGGACCAGATGGGTCCGAACCAATCATTGGGTGGGGTCCAACTTGGTTTGGCCAGAGTAACATACCAGGTGGTAATCTGGGGAAGAGTGACTAAATTCCCCACAGAACCTGCCAGGAAAACTATAAACACCGAAGCAATCAATTTAGGAATTTCTCTTATACTAAAACCTTTCATATCTCACCAATCCTCCTTTTATCAGTATAAACATGTATTAATGGGAACGGGATGATGTTATTGTGAGTTTTTAAGGGCCACAATTTCCTGAACATCAACCAGTTTCCATACTGAAGAATGTTCATTCTTTATGAGTGATTCCAGGGGATCTTCAGGGGAGTGTCCCAGGGCAGCCAGTACCTGGGGTGAGAGATCCTTTTCCTGGATCATATTCACAAACATCTTCCGTACTGTAAGTTTCACACCCTCATCATCAACTTCATTTATTTTACCCTGCAGTGTCACGAAACAATAACTTGACATGTCATCTTCATAATTTTCGATCTCCACTGCAACCTGCGGGTCCTGTTGTAAAAGTTCCACTTTCTTACCATACTTGGTACTCAGGAAGTAAATAAATTTACCATCAAAAACATATAAAAATGGGGCAATATAGGGATAATCACCTTTAAAAGCGATTCTACTCACATACTGTTCATTGATGAACATATCATATTCATTTTTATTCATGGAAGGGATTTTAAGGATTTTCAAGAGTCATCACCACCATTAATTATGTAAGTTATAACTATTATTCTATTGTTTCTCCCAAATAAGCCATCAACCTTTCATTCAGGAACTATTCAATCATTCACCACAGGATAACCTGCTTTCTCCCAGGCAGTCATACTCCCCACCACACTGGTCAGATGGGTGTAACCATTATTTTTAAGAAAACTACAGGCAATGGTGGATTTATAACCTGAATCACAGTAAACAACCAGGGGAATATCATGGGGAATCTCCTTCATCTTAAGAGGTATTTCTCCCAGGTAGATATGATGAGCTCCTTCAATGTATCCTTTCTTCCAGTCATCTATTTTACGCACATCCAAAAGGAATAAATCACTATCATCCTGGTGTTTTTTCAAATCATGCACTGTCCACAGATTCAATTTATCAACATGCTCTGCATGAAGATACCAGCTGGGAAAACCATTAGCCAGGTAACCATGAATATTATCGAAACCCAATCGAGCCAGAGCCAGCTTCACTTCAAGAAGACCATGACTTTGGTCATCAACCAGGATTATAGGATCTTCATAATTTAAAAACCAACCTGCAAAGGCAGCAACACCCTCCTCCCAGATGTTGAGACTACCGGGTATATGACCACCTGCATAACTGGTGGGTTTACGCACATCCAGAACCTGAGCACCTCTCTGGGCCCAGTCTTTTAAGAACTTAACAGGCATGGGTCTTAGATGAGGAAGCATTCCCAGTGCAGGGACACCATTCTGATTGTAAAACTCCATCTTCTTAAAGTAAGGGGGTGTGTAAAGCTCTTCAGATATCTTAAAATCAACAAAATCGTCCTTAGAAGCAAACTGTAATTGGGGGTTTGTTTTCTTCTCATAACCAACAGTGGTGTAGTCCTGTTCCCTGATATCTGCCCCGCAAACTGAACCTGCTCCATGAGCAGGGCACAGTATCACCCCATCACCCAGAGGAAGTATCTTCTGAAAAATACTCTCATAGAGTAACCCTGCCATTTGTGGCCGTCGGTCTATCCCATAAAAATCAATACGCCCGGTTTCCCCAGCAAAGATCACATCCCCGGTGAATACCATCTGCACATCATCTGATGCACTTAAATCCCTAACAGCCAGGGATATGCTCTCCAAAGTGTGACCGGGAGTTTCCAGAACCTCCAATTCAACAGTTCCCATATGGAATATGTTTCCTTCACTTGTAGGAGTGCCATACTGAAAATTAAGGTTTTTTCCATGGAATATCTCTGCTCCAGTGGCTTCAGCCAGTTCCAAAGAGCCAATCACATAATCTTCATTACGATGGGTTTCAAAAATATAATTAATATCCAGTCCATTAGATTCTGCCAAGTCAAGGTAAACTTCTATATCCCGACGAGGATCCACCACTGCTGATTGACCACTACTTCCTATAAAATAGGAATGATGAGCAATTCCCTCTGCTTTTATCAGTTTAGTTATAATGATATAAACCCCCTTAATTACACCTTAAATAGTATTTATAGTGAGGGGATGGTTTTATTTTTTTCTGGAATATTACTTAACATCATAATATTGGTCGATATTATTAAATCTTACCAGAACAGAATAAGCAATATAGTTAAGTTTTTCAAGTTAATTTTTCCACAGGAGGAAGAACATGGAATACATCATCGAAACCCAGGATATAACCAAAAAATACGATGATTTCACAGCAGTTAATGGTGTGAACCTTAAAGTTCCTAAAAATAGTGTTTACGGAGTTTTAGGTCCTAACGGGGCGGGTAAAACCACCCTGATATCCATGTTGTGCACTATTCTACACCCTACCAGTGGCTCGGCTAAGGTAAATGGTTATGATGTTTCCCAAAACCCTAAACAGGTAAGAGAATCCATTGGTATTGTTTTTCAGTCCAGAGCCCTGGATGACATGCTCACTGGACGTGAACACCTGCAAATGCATGCCTCACTTTACGGGGTGCCTAAAGATGTGAGGGAAAAACGTATTGAAGAAATATTGGATCTGATTGCCCTGGGACAGAAGGCAGATGAATTTGTTAAAACCTACTCCGGGGGAATGAAACGTAGACTGGAAATAGGCAGGGGTTTGATACACCACCCCAAAGTTCTCTTCCTGGATGAACCCACATTGGGCTTGGATCCTCAGACCAGGGAAAGTATCTGGGAATATATTAAAGAACTGAACAAGCACCAGGATGTATCAGTACTGATGACCACCCATTACATGGAAGAGGCAGATAAACTCTGTGATGAGGTGGCTATAATCAACCAGGGCCAGATCATCACTGCAGACTCACCTAAAAATTTGAAAAGGGAACTTAAAGCAGACACCATCACCATGCAGGTGGATAAATTGGAAAAATTCACCCGGTTGGCGGAAAAATTGGACTTTGTAAAGGAGATCTTTGTCAAAGATTCTGAAATCAAACTAATGGTGGAGCGTGGTGAGAATCTGGTGGCGGAGTTGGTGAACTTTGCCAATCAAAATAACATCTTTGTTTACTCCATAGAACTGGAACATCCTAACCTGGAGGATGTTTTCCTCAAATACACGGGTAGAACCATTCAGGGGGAAAGATAAAATGGCTGAACTTGAAGGAATTTACACCATCTGGCTCAGGGAGAATAAAAGATTCCTCCGTTACAGATCCCGTATATTAACCTCAGTGGTAACACCCCTACTATGGCTTCTGATATTTGGCACAGGACTGGGTTCAGCAGTACGATTTGGTAACATTCCCGGTGGCTACCAGGCCTTCCTATTCCCGGGAATCATAGGCCAAACCATCCTATTCACCTCCATATTTTCCGGACTTTCAGTGATACAGGATAGGCAGTTCGGGTTCCTGAAGGAAATACTGGTGGCACCTATCTCCCGTCCTTCCATTGTACTGGGAAAAGCCATTGGAATCAGTACCACGGCCATTCTTCAGGGTTTAGTGTTACTCATACTCTCCTTTGTGGTTAATGTACCCATGACCATTCCTGTGCTCCTAGCATCCTTGGTGATCATCCTCATCATCTCTTTGGGCCTGTCTGGGTTAGGACTCTTGATAGCTTCCTTCACAGATAGTATGGAAGGGTTTAACCTTATTATGAGCTTCATTGTAATGCCCATTTTCCT
>JAHKLQ010000023.1 GCA_020854975.1 Methanobacterium sp. | reverse complement strand
GAGTATGCTGATATAACCAGGATGAGTAGTGATTTTGTTAAAAAAAGTCTCGAAGCTATCTCTGAGGAAAAAGACATCCTAACAGATATCAACATGGTAAAAGCAGGTATAAATAAATATCCTGGAAACATTGAGTGTTACATAAGCCATGAAGAAACCATCGAACTGGCAAAAAAAGCGGAAATCACCCGTGCAGCTGCAGCCATGGAAGTGGCGGCTTCTAAAGGTTTTGATGGTGTGGTGGCCATTGGCAATGCACCCACAGCCCTCTGGAAAGTTATTGAACTAGTTGAAACTGGTAAAATGGATGTTAAATCTGTTATAGGTGTTCCTGTAGGTTTCGTGGGTGCTGCAGAGTCCAAAAAGGCACTTCAGAAAAGTTCAATACCTTATCTGGTCACTGAAGGACCTAAAGGTGGAACTCCCGTAGCAGTTGCTGCTGTTAATTCTTTAATAAATATTTTACGGACAGAATAACATTTCAATCAATTATTAGGGACAGAAAGCTTAAGGAGTGAGTGAGTTATATGAGATCTGAGGAATTATTTAAAGAAGCTAAAAATTATCTTCCAGGGGGAGTTGATTCTCCAGTAAGGGCATTTAAACCATACCCTTTCTTCGCTCTTAAAGGGGATGGTCCCCGACTTTTTGATGTTGATGGCAACAGTTACCTTGACTACTGCCTGGCCTACGGACCTCTGGTTTTGGGTCATGCCCATCCCCAAGTAACAGCCGCAGTCCAAAAACAGCTTTTAAAGGGATCAGCCTATGGAGTGCCCACCGAAGCTGAGATTGAACTGGCAAAAGAAGTTGTAAAAAGAATTCCCTGTGCAGAAATGGTTCGTTTTGTTAATTCAGGTACAGAAGCCACCATGAGTGCTATAAGATTGGCCAGGGCAGTAACCGGTAAAAAAAAGATAGTGAAATTTGAAGGAGCTTACCATGGCGCCCATGATTATGTGTTGGTTAAATCTGGTTCCGGAGCAGCAGGTTTACCTGATTCTCCTGGAGTTCCTGAGGAAACAACTAAAAACACAGTGCTGGTTCCTTTTAACAATGAAGAAGCCATAACTTCTCTGATAGAACATGAAGGAGAAAATTTGGCCGCCATAATTCTCGAACCCATTATGGGTAATGTAGGTTGCATACCACCTAAAAAAGGTTTCTTAGAATTTCTACGAGGTATAACTCTGGAGAACAATATTATACTTATCTTTGATGAGGTAATCACTGGTTTCAGAATTGCTGAAGGTGGAGCACAGGAATATTTTGGTGTAACACCAGACCTGGTAACAATGGGGAAAATCTTAGGAGGAGGATTCCCTATGGGTGCATTTGCCGGGAAAAAAGAATTCATGGGAAGAATTGCACCAGCTGGCGATGTATACCAAGCAGGAACATTTAATGGGAATCCTATTTCCATCACAGCAGGTCTTGAAACATTAAAACATCTTGATAACAAATTCTATCAGGACTTAGAGATGAAAGGACTGAAAATACGTAGAGGAATCGAGGACATACTGGAAGATGCTTCACTTGAATATCAAGTGGCAGGTTTAGCGTCCATGTTCCAGTTATACTTCACCAATGAACCAGTATGGGACTATGCCCAGGCTAAAACATCCGATACAGATAAATTCACCCAGTATTTCAAAACTTTACTTGATAACGAAGTTTTCATTGCCCCATCCCAATTTGAATGTTGCTTCATCTCTCAAGCCCATTCTCCAGAAGACATCCAAGTAACATTAGAGGCAATTGAAAATGGAATTAAAACCACGGAAAATAAATAGTTAGAGATTAAATGAGAGGAACAATTTAAAGTGTGCTAAGATTAAAAGTTTATTAAACTCCCCTATGTGAGCTCACCTACTAAAATTAAGCTAAGAACTATAATAAGGAGTATAATGGCTGCACTTAGGAAACCAATTAATCCTATTCTTTGTGATGCGTTTTTCGCTCGAGAGTGATTGTGGTTTCCTTCAAGAGCTCTTTTTTGATCCACTAACATCATCATCCTATCCATCTCTATAACATCATCCGTCCCTTTTTTTGGATTGTCATCATCCATTCTGGACTGAAATTGGTTTAAAGCATCCCATAAATCCCATTTATCCTCTTGAATGTTTATTAAAGTTTCTTTTGAAACAAGGGCTTGTGGGGGGAATTGTTTTACAATGGACAGCTTATCATCAGAAGAAATGGTTTTAATTGATGGGTCATCAAAATTAGCACTATAAGCTCTCGCCTGCAAATTAATAGTTTGCCGAAATTCCAATTGGTTTCCACACTCACATCTTTCAAAGTCATCAGGACTTTCACCTTCCTGTAACTCATAATATCCTCTGCAGTGAGAACACACCAGATATCCTGCAGGATTATCAGGGGTTTCCATCGAATCAGGGTTTTTGTCATGGTCTAAACCCATTTTGACACCTACAATAAGTTAATTAATCTAAGCTTATCTTTATTTTTCATTTCAACATTCTTTATAACACTTCTCAATATTGGAATTGTTGAATAATATATTATGGTATGATATGGCCTTATTTTATATATAATTTAAGAAAATAATCCACAGATAAAATGTTAATTTAAAAAAATAGAATTATATTAATTATAAACAGGGGAACTGTTAAATAAATAATTAAGCAGATTCCATGATTTACATTTATAAATAGGATATAAATACAAATTTTAATAAGGAATATTAGATATCATGAAAATTGCAGCAGGTGTGGGTGAAAACCAGGCTATAACCAGGGCAGCCCAGAAAGTTGACTTTGAAGTGGTCTTAACTGAATCTGAAGACGAACTGTTAGATTTATTACTAAAAAGGAAAGTTAGTGCTGCAGTAAGGGGATCCATCAGTGCGTCTCATTTAATGACAAAACTCAAAGAAATATATCCTGATATTTACCGGGCATCCATTCTAGAGCGGGAAGGACATAAATTCCTATTAGCCCCTGTGGGAATTGATGAAGGGGATACTATGGAACAGAAAGAGAAAATAATAGACTATGGGGCTCAGTTTTTAAAAAAAATTGGAGTTACGCCTAAAATAGGAATTCTCTCCGGTGGAAGACCTCAGGATAGGGGTAGAAGTCACAGGATTGATCACTCCCTAAATGAGGCAGAAGATTTAACCAGGATCATAAGGGATAAATATACGGTTAAACATTACTTTATATTGATAGAAGATGCCATAGCTGATGGTGCCAATCTGATAATAGCACCGGATGGTATATGTGGAAACTTGATTTTCCGCAGTCTTGTTTTTCTGGGTTCTCTAAAAAGCCATGGGGCAGTGACCCTGGGAATTGAAGATGTACTTATTGACACATCCAGATCCCAGAGTGAAGAAGGATACCTACGAGCCCTTAAACTAGCAGAAAAACTGGTAAAATTAAAATCACAAAACAGAAATAAATAATCTCATTACACAAGGTAATATTATTATATAAAGATAAATCTTATTATACAAGGTAAATTTATTATATAAAAATAAATCTCATTATACAAAGATAAATCTCATTATATATGAAATGAAACTTTAAAAATCAAAAAAATTCTATATTCTTTTGCATCGGCAGATAACATGCAAATATAGGATGATCACCGGATAAAAACTCAAATTGTATAACTTAAGTAACATAAATTAAATCAATAACAGGAATCTAAAATGTCGCCATTAAAACCCCTTTACAGACTGTACGAATGGTACATCTCTCGAAATCTCCGACCCGAGAACATGCCCAAACATGTGGCTATTATTATGGATGGTAACCGCCGTTTTTCCAAAATTCAGGGAAATCTTGATGCTATTGATGGTCATAAGAAAGGAATTAGCACCTTAGAACGAGTTCTGGATTGGTGTGTTGATCTGGGTATTGAAATCGTTACAGCCTATGCTTTCTCCACTGAAAACTTCAACCGATCCCCTAAGGAAGTTGAAGGTCTTATGAGGCTTTTCAAAGAAAACTTCGAAGGAATTGCCCGTAACAAAAAGATCCATAATAATGAAGTACGGGTAAAAGCCGTGGGAAAATTGGAACTTTTACCAGAAGATGTTAGGCAGGCCATTCGCGTAGCCGAAGAATCCACATCCCATTACAACAAGAGACAGGTAAACATTGCCATTGGTTACGATGGACGTATGGAAATTGTGGATGCCATAAAAAAGATTGTTAAAGAAGTGGAAGAAGGAAAAATTCTCCCTGAAGATATTAATGAGGAAATGGTAAACGAAAACCTTTACACTGCTGGTCTGGAAGATCCTAACCTCATCATCAGAACCAGTGGTGAAGAAAGACTCAGTGGCTTCTTATTATGGCAGTCTTCCTACTCTGAACTCTATTTCTGTGATAGTTTATGGCCAGAACTTCGAAAAGTTGATTTCCTCAGAGCCGTACGTTCTTATCAGCAGAGAGAACGCAGGTTCGGAGTTTAGGTGGTATAATTGATTGACAGTCATTGTCATGTTGATTTTAAGGTTTACAATAAAAACCGGCAGGAAATAATGGAACATGCCCGGGAAAAACTCACAGCTATTGTGAATTCTGGGGCCACTTTAGGGGGGAACCGACGAACCCTCAAACTCGCGGAAGAATATGGAAAATTTTTATACCCTACGCTGGGATTCCATCCTTCTAATGCATCTAAATCAGATGCATCAGTTATAAAACAAGTTTTAAAAGAACTCAAATCCAATATTCACCTTGCAGTTGGTATTGGTGAAACTGGACTGGATTTTAATCAGTTAGATGATGAATCAGCTAAAAACAAGCAGATAAAACTTTTTGAAACTTTCCTAGAGTTAGCTGAGGACTACCAGATGCCCCTGGTCATCCATGCCAGGGATGCCGAGGAAGAGGCTCTGGAAATGGTTAAAAAACATTCCACAATCCCTGAGGTTATATTCCATTGTTATGGTGGGGATTTGGTAACTGCCCAGAAGATCATGGATGAGGGATATTTCATCTCCCTATCTACCATTATATGTTTCTCAGATCACCATCAAAAATTGGCCTGTGAACTACCTTTATCCCAGATGCTCACAGAAACCGACAGCCCATACCTCTCCCCATTTAAAGGACAGAGAAATGAACCTGCCTTTGTGGAAGAAACGGTTAAAACCATTGCAAAAATCAAATCAATCCCAGCAAGAGAAGTAGATAAAGTAACTGAAGCTAATGCAAGACGTATTTTTGGGTTTTAATTTACTCTTCTGGTGTTAACTATTTTAATCATGGATATCCCTATGTTTAAGGGCAATGATTACCTAAAATATTGACTTACAATATCAGCCAGCACTGACCTTATTTATTCTGAGTTTCCAATTTTTTCATCTCTTTCCTCAAAAACCTCTTTAGCAGAAAAGATACCATTCAATGCTTTAGGAAAACCGGCATAAACAGCCATTTGCATTATAACTTCAATTATTTCTTCAGGAGTACAGCCCACATTTAACGCACCATGAATATGACTCTTAAGCTGTGGCTGAGCACTACCTAAAGTGGTAATAGATGCAATGGTTACAAGTTCCCTGGTCTTCATATCCAGTTCAGACCGGGAATAAATATCCCCATAGGCAAATTCAGCCACGTAACGCGCCATATCAGGAGCTATATCTTCTAAATTTTCTTCAAGGGTCTTGTAAGAATCAGGATTCATTATTTTCAATTTTTCAATGCCTTTCTGATAACGGTCACTCATGATTACACTTCTCGTATGGTCTTTAATTTTTCTATTCTTAATTGAAAAAGGAATCTGGTATACATTTGTAATTTTAAATATATTATAAAGTATACATTTAATATGCGACTTTTCCTTATAATATGTACTTATAGGCTAGTATAAGATAAATATAGATACATACTGGATGGTGGCTACCAGTAAAAAAAGTTTAGGCTAATGATCAAGTTTAAGAATAGTTTAATGTTAAAAATTAGATTCATAATAAAAATTCCTTAAATTAGATTCATAATATAAATAGATTCATAATGAATTAAAAAAGTGGTACAGGGGATTATCATCAAACCTAAAGTGATACTCAATGCAGCCATGACTCTGGATGGTAAAATCGCCACCAGAACTGGCAGTTCAGAAATATCTGGTCAAGAAGATCTATTAAGGGTACATAAACTTCGAAAAGAAATGGATGCCATAATGGTGGGAATAAACACCGTCCTGGCAGACGACCCTCGTTTAACTGTTCATAAAATATCTTCCAAATCTGAGGATAACCCAGTCCGGGTGGTAGTGGATAGTAAAGCCCGCACCCCTCCAGGTTACAGGATTCTTAACTCTGATGCACCCACCATTATTGCCGCCTCCCACCAGGCACCTCCAGAGCGAATTAAGTCATTGGAAGAGGAAGAAAACACAGAGATTGTTATCTGTGGGGATGAACAGGTTGATCTGAACTTTTTAATGGAAAAAGTAGGAGAAAAAGGGATTAAAACTTTAATGCTTGAAGGAGGATCCACCCTTAACTATTCCATGTTCCATGCAGGGCTGGTGAGCGAAGTAAGAGTGTGTATCGCTCCTATGATTGCAGGAGGAGTTCAGGCTAAGACCTTGGTTGATGGTGAGGGAGTGGATTATATGAAAGATGCATTCCCTTTAAAATTTAAAAAAAGTTACAACTTGGGAGAAGACCTTATAATTGAATATGAAGTCTTATAATGGATTTTCAAGGTTTTATAAGGCATGAATTTAATATTTCATTAATATGGGTTATAATATGCCTTTTTTCTCCAGAATAGCAAGGGGATTATCATTCAAAACCTTTTTAACTTCTTTTTCAGGTAATCCGGATCCTAATGCTATTTTAGAGGCCATTTCATAGTTTATCAGGTCTTCTGGTGCATGGGTGTCAGTGTCTACCACTAGATTGGCTCCCACTTCTTGAGCTACCTGCACTACATGGCCATTACCAAGGCTGTGACCTCTCCTTGCACTTATTTCCAGAGCTATGTCATTTTCTTTAGCTAAACATGCTTCTTCATGGGTTATAAGTCCAGGATGTGCTAACACGTCAACTTCAGGGCAGTTAACTGCACTCCAGTTGGTTCCCTCAATCACGGGTTCCACCAGGGTTTCACCATGAACCACAATAATCTCTGCCCCTAATTCTCTGGCTTTACGTGCTAATTTGGGGATTATTTCAGCGGGAGCGTGGGTTATCTCCGCCCCAGGAATGATTTCAATATCCCAGTTTTCCCGGATATCCAGAACTGCGTTGATAACTTTGCCCACACAGTCTATGTTAGTTGCATCCACATGGTCGGTGATGGCCACTGCTTGATGGCCTAAGACATGAGCTCGACGAGCTATTTCTGAGGGTAAAAGTTCCCCATCACTGAATATGCTGTGGGTGTGTAAATCAATTCTATTTCCCATAAAGCTTCTCCTGATTTAAGTAAATTATCTTTAATCTTATCTAAATTTTCCCTGTTTATTTATTTATCAGAAGATATAATAAATGTGGTGATAAATTGCAATCATTAGTATTCGCCCCCTCTCATATAACCGGTTTTTTTGAAATCATTGACCATCCCAACCCCCTGATCAGGGGATCCCGCGGTGCAGGGGTGGTTCTGGATCAGGGTGTTATAACCCGACTGAATGTTAATGAGGGGAACGGTGAAACCATTATCAAAACCAGTGGGAAACTCAGTGGCCAAAAACATCCCCTGGAAGATTCAGTTACCTATAAAACATTGGATTTACTCAGACAAAAATTCCCAGAAGAAATAAAATGGGATGATTTAAAGATCATCATCCAGCATGAGACCCAGGTACCTATTGAAGCTGGTTTCGGAGTATCAGCAGGATTTGCCCTTGGCACAGCTTTAGGTTTATCAAAACTCTTAAAATTATCCTTAACATTTAATCAGGCAGCTGCAGTAGCACATCATGCTGAAGTGGAGTTAAAAACAGGCATGGGGGATGTTATGGGGGCTGTGGTTGGAGGTTTCCCTCTAAGAATAGAACCCGGTGCCCCTGGTTATGGTAAAGCGGATAAAATCCTCAATGGGGCCAAAAATGGTGTTAATGAGGATAATGATGAAAATGAGGAAGGACTTTTTGTGATATCCAAAAGCCTGGGAACCATTGAAACCTCATCAGTACTACAAGATCCGGCCATGACTCATAAGGTGAACACTGTAGCACATCATCTACTTCAAAAATTACTTTCCAATCCTCAAATTACACACTTCATGGATTTATCCCTTAAATTTTCCAAGGAAACTGACCTTATTGATCCGGAAGTTATGGAAATTGTGGAAGTACTGAAAGATGAGACCATAGGTGCCTCCATGGCCATGCTTGGAAAAACAGCATTCGCAGTATCAGAAACTCCAGATTCTAGTGTGGAGGGGGTCATGGTTGCTAGAATAAACAACTGTGGTTGTAGAATTGAATAAGAGAATATGGTGGAAGGATTTACTTTTTCATCTCAGTCACGTCTTCAATCACATAACTGATTCCTTCTTCATCCATTTTTTTGGTTAAACTTCGTGTCATTTTACCTACAGCAAAAACAAGTACGTTCAAACCTCTTTTAGCAGCGGCAATTGCTGCTTGGGGTGTGCCAAATTCAAAATCAGTTTCCATTTCCAGTTTATCTGCCAGGGCTCTGGACACAGTACCCATAATACCCACCCTATGGAAGGGCTTTGGATATTTTTCCAGAATTTCTTGAACCTGATCCAGGTCACAAACCCGAGAACCACCCTGATTGATAGTGGGGAGTTTAATAATAACAATAAATCCTGGTTCAAGTTCTATTGTACCTCCTAAACTTACCAGTGCTACATCTTCACCTTTTTTCGCATCATGCAGCACCTCAGCATGGGCAGGGGTTTCTTCTTTCCCAGCATATAATATACCATCATCCATTTTAAGCCATACTGTTTCCCCTTTCTTCAAATCTTCCCTGGCCAGGGCTGGCCACACAGATTTGTAGGTGGTCATAGTATCTAAAACCTGATCAGCATATTTACGGAGATCAGTGGCTCCAATTTTCACTTTTTCAATTCCACGTTTAGTGATTTTGTAACGTGGCTGTCCACTGCCAGTTTCCACCCATCCTTCATCCACCAGAGTCTTCAAATTCTCTGAAACTGCTTGGACAGTGATACCCAATTTATCTGCTATGTCTTTCTGACGTAGATGGGGCTGGCCTTTAGCGATCTCTGCCAAGATTTGAAACTTGGTTAGTTCCCCCTTTTTCTTGAAAACTTTCATAAATCCACCCTTTTTAATTTAAATGTTTCAGCATATACTTAATTTAGTGGGATGTTTAATT
>JAHKLQ010000210.1 GCA_020854975.1 Methanobacterium sp. | reverse complement strand
TTTTTTCGACAATGATTGCTTTTCTTAGTATCCCATCCAAAAATAATATAGTTAACTTCAGAAAAATATTATAAACAATTTTAAACAAGGGGTGAAAAAGTTGAACGAAAAAACCAATGGTCTTTTGATGATAATACTCGCTATTGTCCTGGCGATATTGATTTTAGCAATACCTAATTGGATATATTGGATATACTGGTTAGTAGTGGCCATAATATTCATATATGGTCTTTACCTTTACCTTACCAAATAATAAGAGTCTTAACAAGATCTTTTAGTGAGTATATTTTATCTTTTATTTTATTTTTTAATTCTTATTTTTAGGATTAACAGGCTTAAAGATCAGTACTGTTATAATTATAAATTACTAATATGTTAATGCCCATTAAACCAATTAAAGTTACCCTGATTAAATTAGTGAGTTGTGTGTACGGTTCATATGGACTTTAATTTACCGTTTTCGAGTTGATATGTTCTTTTAAAAAATTTTCTAAGTGGTTCATTGTCACTGGTCATAAGCAAGGTGATGCCACTTATTTTATGCAACGTTTTAATGAAATTAGTGGTTTGCTCATGATCCAGTTCTCCGGTAGGTTCAAGAGCAAGTATAAGGCTAGGATCGTTAACCAGAGAACGTGCCAGAGCAATTTTTTGTTCTTCTTCAAAGGATAAATCACGGGGAAACCTGTCCCACTCTTTTATTCCCACCATTTCCAATAACTCTTTAGCTTTTCCCACATCTCTTATAATCATGGGGAGCATCACATTTTCAAGCACATTAAGATTAGGTAAAAGGTTAAAACGTCGGAAAATAAATCCAATTTCGTCACGAATCAAGTTAGCACGTTCATTATCATTTAAATTATTTGTATTAATTCCTTTGACCATGATTTTCCCATTACTGGGTTCTTTTATAAGTCCTGCAAGATAGATTAAGGTTGTTTTCCCGGCTCCTGAAGGCCCACTTATCAGGTTTAAGGTGCCATGTTTGAGGGAAAATGATACATTTTCAAGGGCTTTTATTTTTCTTCCACCCTTCATGTAAACTTTACTAACATCTTCAAATGTTAGGATGCTCTCAGTATTCACAGCAAAGAGCCTCCTCAACTTTTATTTTAGAGGTAAACCAGGCCGGGTACAGACCAAGAATTAAACTAAGGATAGTAGTGATGAACACAGTACCCGGAATTAACCAGAAAGGAAGTAGGACGGTAAGAAAGCCGGGTTCTAGGAAAGTTGAAATTATCCAGATACCTAAGGTTCCTATGATAACCCCAATTATCGATCCAATCAAACCTAATAATCCTGATTCAAGAGTACAACTAATAAAAATCTGGTTTTTTGTAAATCCCATTGATTTAAGAAGGCCTATCTCTCTTTTTCGATCTGAAAGGTTGAAACCCATGGTATTCATTATACCCAAAACTCCGACTAAAAGGGCAACACTAGCCACACCATCCAGAATATAAACTAAATTAACTAATAAATCTTCTAAACGACTTAAAAACTGGTTTTCTGTGATACTACTTCCAAAAAAGGAGTTCAAATAATTAACCAGAGAAGATACCATATTAGTCTGGTTGGTAGTTGTGACTGTCTGGTTGGATTGAGGACTCGCCAGTATCTTGCCATTTGATGTTCCTGAATTTTTAATGAAACTGTTTATTCCCAAACCTGAGCTTACCAGTATAAGTAATATTATAACACCTAAAGCAATCCTTAAGACCGCGGATAGGTTTCTTAACCGGTTGCGCCGTAAATTTTTTAGAGGTAAGATGTATATTCCCATTTAACATCAGCTCAACTTTTCATTATGGCTAAAGATACCAAAGTAATTTTTGATTTTTAGGAAAATAAGATTAGAAGGTTATTAATTTAAAGAGATATCCGGGATATTTTTCCAGGATGCATATATTCTAATGAAAGGGAAGTGTAACTGGATAGTGGCCAACTATATAAAAAGATGAGTAGGGGGATTGTTAAAAATATATTTTTATTCTCCTGCCTCTGCAGCGGTTTCTCCGCCGGGAGCAAATAACTGGAATATTCCACTAATTATCAGCCATAAACCAATAAGTAGGGCTAAATAGAAAGGATCCCAGGCATAAGCTCCTAAAATTATATATAATATACCTAATACAATTCCTAGACCACCCACTCCTTTAGCAGCACCTCCATCACCGGTGAACAATGTTAATACACCGGATATCAACAGGAAAAATCCTGCTAAATAAAGTATGAAGCTTGCTAGGAAACTGAATGCTAATATGTTTCCAACTAATCCTATTCCAGCTATAATAGCAATTATTCCCAGAATAAGATAGGCAATACTGGCGGCTTTACTATCTTCCCATACTGTGAAAGTCTGAACCAGGAACCAAATACCTAAAAATAAAACTCCAAATCCTGCCAGAACGCTAACTGTGAAAACACTTATCAATGGGAACGCAATAACAATTAAACCCAGTATAATCGCTAAAATTCCTAATAATACATTTTTCCCTGCGGCCATAGTATCTACCTCCATAAAGGTTTCAACAAGCTCCCCCTACAACAACATATTACTGTATAAAAATAGAATTATATATCTTTTTTTGTTTTTAGTTATGGTAAGTAAAATAAATCTCTAAAAAATAGAAATCAGGATGGAATTTCTAATGATCAGGATTTTAGGTGTTTTTGTTTGATTTTACTTTCTCTTTTCGATAAACTTTGTAGGCCGCATAAGTGATTCCCAGTATTAAAGGACCTATAAAGAGACCGGGAACGCCCATGGTCACTGCACCGTAAATAAATCCTAATAAAAAGACTAGTGGGTGGATTTCAGAGTATTGAACTGCAATTTTTGGCCTGATGTAAAAGTCGGTACTGGTTTCGATTATCCAACCCATGATAATAACCATCACACCCTGAAAGGTGTTCCCAATAAGAATACTGAAAATTCCAATGGCCCCATAAACTATCCATGGCCCAATTACAGGTATAAACATGGCTATTCCACTTATAATGGCCAATAAAATTGCATATTGATATCCAAGAAAGTAGTACACGATTCCGGAGAGTATGCCCAGAATCACCGCAGGAATGATGTTACCCACAATTATGCTTTTTAAAACATCATCTGCACTATTTAATATCTGATGGTAGAAATCCTTATCTTTATCTGGAATGATGTCTTTTGTGTATTGAATAATTTTATCCCCATCTCTGGCAAAATAAAATACTGAAAAAAATAATATAAGGATTTGGGCGGCAATAAATGGAATAGAACTTACTAAGGTAATAACTGAACTAGCCATATATGAAATAAACTCTGTAATCCATGATTTAATGGAATCTGCAATGTTTTGTGAAACATTACTGGGGAGGTTGAGATTCTGCACAGCCTCGTTTATTTGGTTCAAGTTCACGGGTGGGTTACCTGTAGCGGCCTGTTGCAGAGAACCGAATAGTGATCCAGCAATGCTTAAAAACTGGTTAAAAGTGAAATATATCAACAGGATAAGGGGGATAGCCAGTATGATCATCCCCAAGAAAACGGACAAAGTATTGTTTTTAAGGTAAGGTCGGATTTTTTTGGCTATATAACGAACATAATAAGCTAAAATAGCTCCAAAGATTAAAGTAGTCAAAATTGGAGTTAAAACTCCTAAGGAAAGAAGAGTTAAAAGTATAATTAGTGGTATTATTGTTGAAAATGATTTTATTTTAAGATTTTCCAGTGCCATGTTATCCCTTTAATTTCATTTTAAAATGATATGTTTGAAACTTTATAATAAGTTTGTATCATTCTTTAAATGGAATCTAAAATTTATTTAAAAACTATTTTTTAAAATTAATTCAAATTTTAAATTAATTCAAAAATATAATATTATAAAAAATATTATAATTTATAGGGGCTTTTTAAATTAAGGAGGTAAATCATGGCCAAAGGAATAAATAATTTAATAGGTATCATGGCAATAATACTCGGTTTAATAGTAATTGCATTTCCATTAGTTAGTGTATTAACGCTTAGTATTCTCACCGGACTTGGAATAATAGTTCTGGGTATCTGGTTCTTTGCACAAAGTTATCATGCCTGGAGTAAAAATCTTGCAGTAGGAATAGCTGATTTGCTGCTGGGAATTTTTGCTATTCTCTTTGGAATTGTTTTTGTGGGAAACGTGCCTGCATTTGAATTTTTAACATTTCTGACACTTTATATAGTGGGTCTATTCTTAATAATTGCTGGATTAATGGCTTTATTCTCCGGAAAAGATCTCAAAGCAAGGGGAATTGGAATATTAGGAATAATATTTGGTCTTCTGTATTTGATCATTGGATTTTACGTGGCCAATCCCCTGTTCCTGGCAGTGATCATAGGGGCTTTCTTAATACTAGCAGGAATAATGGAGATTTTCATTGTGCCAAAGGAAGAATTAGAAAAAGAAGGATCTAAATAATTATCAAATAATATAGTTTAATCAAGCCCCTAACTTTATTTTTTTAAATTAAAAAGCAAATTTTTTATAGTTTTAGATTAAACAATATATTTAAATATTGATTAGGAAATGGAGGGTTTTGATGAAAAACGTTATTGTAGGTATTTTAGCCATAATTCTTGGTTTGATAGTGTTAGCATTTCCACTAGCAGGCCTTGTTGCTGCAAGTGTGTTAACCGGCTTTGTAATATTAATGATAGCTATCTGGCTTCTGATTGTAGGTGGATCTCAGTTAGAGACTAGTAAAACTGCGGGTATTCTGAATCTGGTTTTGGGGATAATCGTCCTCATAATAGGGATTGGTCTGATTTTCAGCCCTGCATTGTTCGCATTCTTAACAGGCTTTTTACTCTACCTGGCCGGAATATTCATGATTATTGCAGGTGTAATCGCTCTAGCTTCACGTAACGAATTTAAAAACGCCACATGGGCTGGTGTTCTGGGAATAATTCTGGGTATCCTGTACATCATCCTGGGTACATTTGCCTTCGACCCAATTTACCTGGGAATTTTAATAGGTATCTGGCTGGTTATAAGCGGTATACTGGCATTATTCGAGTAAAACAGGTAGAATAAGGGTTAATAAATTAAAAAACCGTTAAAATATTCGATAAAAAAATTGTTTCTTTTTTTATTTTTTTTATTTATTATTTCATTTATTCATTCTTTTTCCCTAATAAATCTTTAAGGTCAGTTATTTCTGATTTTATATGGTTCAAATCATCTTTAACTTCATTAATATTTTCTTCTTTAGCCATATTTGATTCCAAATCATTCATTCTGTTTTCAAGCTCTTTAATATAATCACCACTCTTTTTGGCTAGTTTTTCACGGTCTTCCCGCAATTTATCCATTAAAGATGAAGTGGTAGCTGCAGTAAGGAGGCTGGAGATTGCTATAGCGCTGATCATGGCTATTACTCCCACTAAACGTCCCCACTGGGTTATGGGCACCACATCGCCGTAGCCAACGGTGGTGATGGTTTGAATAACATACCATAATGAGTCTTCATAGGTGGTAACTTCAGGGTTAACTCCGCTTTCCAGTAAAAAGAAGAGCACGGAACAGAATATAAGTATTACTACAAAGAATGCAAATCCATAGACCAGTCTGCTTTTTTCAACGAATTCATCCACAGATTTACCTACCTGGCGAGCGGAAAATGCCAATGCAAATATTTTAATTAAAGAGAGTATTTTCAGGAGGATGGATGTTTCGTTCATTCCCAGAAGAAAAATCCCAATGAAATAGAATGGTATGATAGATATAAGGGCGTTCCAATTCTTTTTAATGTACAAGCCTTTTTTTTGCCTTCTCATCTGGATAAAATAGCCAAAAATGAGTAGTATGCTGGTGATTAAATCAAGATATACAACAACTGTAAATGCCGTGGGTCGAATGGGCAAAAATATGCTGATAAAAAGTAGAAACCCATCAAGGAAGATAAATACAATGAAAATTACTTCCATTAACATTTTTAGCTTATGTTTCATAATTCTCATTTATTCCTTTTTAAGTTAATATCTTTCGTGCTAATGATACTCAGGCCATATCCTGATACTTTGCCAATGACCCTGATTTGATAGCTATGTCCACTAATTCCTGCAGATAATGTATGTCTGAAATGATCCAGTTCAAATAATTTTCGAGATTTTCAGGCACTTTATTCGTCTTTAAGTTTGCATCTAACTTTGAATTATGAGAAACCACATCTATTGTTGCTCTGGGGAGTATGACATTTTTATCCACAGCTAAAGCTATTTCACTAAGGGAATTAGCCAACTGGTCCTTGAAACGAGAAATATCCGGTAAAACTTCACCTGATTCTATTAAAGTTCCAATGGCAGATACATCAGCTGCTAATTTTTGATTGGCCGCCCAAAACTCATTATACAATGATAAATCATCTTCAACATCGTTAAAAGTATCTTCAACCTTTTTAATGGCAGATTCCAGGTTTTTTTCCTCTAACATGTAATCTCTAAAAGCCTTAACTGCCTTTTGATGGTTATAAGTCATTTCTGGGCTTGGAAGAATATTTTCCACATACTTCCGATTGGTGCGAATAGTTTGGGCTATCTGTTGAGGAAGATTCACTGTTACCCTGCTTGGGAGGATTATATAGGCACATATGAATGCTATGGCAGCTCCGATTGTGATGTCGATAATCCGGGCCAAACTATTATCAAACACAGTTCCGGTGGGCCATACCAGGACTATGAAGACGGTTAAAGCCATGACTGACAGCGCCATATAGGTGGGGTAAAATGCACGGTATAAAAACAGCATCAGGAATGCAATCCAGAACAGTATATAGTGAGGGAAGATAAAACTCAGAATTATGGCCAGGATGATGGCAATAACATTAAAGGAAACCCTCACAATCATGTTGTTTAGGGTGCTGGTAACATCCGGCTTGATGATGATAAGAATACCCATGGTGACCCAGATAGCATCACGTTCATGGGTTAAATATATTACCAGAAGGCCAATGGTCATAGCCAGGGTGAAACGCAGTGCATGGCGTATATAAATATTTTTAAGATTGAAATTTGCCCCTAAAACATCCTTAAGAGAATTCCGAGGGGAGGGTATTTTCATTTTTTCTGCAGAGCTTTCCTCTATACTTAATGTATTGGCCTTTTTCAGGAGGCCGTGCATATCATGGGCTATATTCAAAATTGCATTGGAAGAAGATTCACTTAAATTAGCATTTTTTTGAACATGTGCAAACTCAACATCAACGGATTCAAGATCAACAGAGTCAGTCTTATTTAGGATACTGGTGGCAATTTTCAAACTGCTTTTATTGGCAGCATCTAGGAAGTTCTGGAAGATTTCATGGGATTCTCCTTTTACTCGGGACAGAACCATTTTACTGTAACCCCTAAATCCAGCCAGATAAGTTCCGATTCTGAAAAGTTCGTAGTCCCTGCTTTCCAGGGGTATTCCAGATAACATCTGTCTATTGGATAAGACTCGCTCCAGAGAGGTTTCAGGTGAGTAAGGTGAGGCCACCAGTTTGGATAGATCTTTCTTTTTGTTCAATATTTTGGGTATGAATGAAATGGAAGCAACCAGGTAGGCTAAAACTATGTAAAGTCCCCAGTCAAGGGGAGAAGCTTCTCGATTGACCAATACAACCGACAAAAAGTAACAACAGAACATGATGAATCCAAATGTACCGAATGCTTCACCGAAAATGTAGGTGGAAAGACTAAAAAAAGACCAGAGAACAGTAAAAAATAGGAAAATGGGGAGACTTGAAAGTGCTAATGACGAACTGATAAAGGCCAAAACTGTCATTAAAAACCCTATCATGGCCAATGGAAGACTTTTACGTAGTGGGAGGGGGAGATCTATTATAATAGTTGCTATTAAGGTTATGAACATGATAGCTTTTATACCGTCATCAAAACCCAAAAATTTAGCTACTAAAGCAGCTAAAATCATCAGGAGGATGGCTACAATTCCTTGTTTCCACTGGGGCTTACCAGTGGGTTTTGAAAGTATCCTCAACTTCCCCATGAAACCCTTCTTTTCCACTTGCACACCTCAATTATTGGAATAATTGGAAGATATATTGATGTTTTATTTATTTGATTCTTATTTTGTTGTTTAGCAAATAAACATGTAAGTGTTATTGCAATATCACAAATTTAAAAATCACAACTTTAAAAAATAAAACCCTTAATAATAGGATAAATCAAATCAAATCAATAATATTCTCTGATTATTATCCAATTTCATAAGGATAACTACTAATTGGGATTAATTAAGGATAAATAAAGACAAGGCACACGAGGATTGATAAAATGAGCTTTTTAAACCCGGATAAGGAGGATGGGGGTCCTTTTCAAAGAAATCTACTTAGAATTATGCGGATATTTTTACTTATTGCCGGTATTTACATTACCCTATTTGGCGGAGTCAACGGTGCAGAGAGAATTTTCGGAATTTTAATTTTAGTGGCTTTGGCAATAATCAATGCCCCTGCTTTCTTCACTCAAAATCGCATACGTGTCCTTCCAGTGGAAATTGAACTTCTACTACTGGCCATGGTCTTATTTGAACTGGTGGGTGGAGATGCTCTGGGGCTATACGTTAAAATCCCCCATTATGACAACTTCATGCACTTCATGCTGCCTTTATATATTGCACTTATAGGAATGATGCTGGTTTACACCATGTATTATTATGGTCGGTTAAAAGCTTCATTAACAGAGATGGCAATTGTTATAATTATAGTAACCATAGGGTTAGGTGGAATTCTTGAAATGGGAGAATATACTTATGATAAATATTTATCAAAAGGTCCATTAGGCCAAATCACAGGAAACACTCAGATGCAGGGCTCACCCACGCAGAATGCCATAGATGATACCATGAATGACCTGTTCACTGATACTGCTGGTGGCATAGTTGGGGCTCTTCTAGGGGTTTATTTCATTAGAAGGGCGGAGAAAAAAGGTAGTCACTGGAAGGTTGCTGATGAAATAGAGAGGATGGGTCAAGGAAAATAAAAGGATTATTATCTATTTAAAACCAGTGAAACTAAAATTTTCTCTTTTATAGATTAAATAACTCTATTTTAATCTTAAAAAAAGTTTATCTATTGTTATTAATTATTTTAACAAATTTTATAATGGAGTAATGCCATAAAACTTTTATTAAGATTTGATATAACTGGATCAAATCCTGAGAAAATTCTAAATAAATATAAATTTAATCGGAATTGTCCGAAGGAAACTATCGATAAATAAAACTATAGATGTTAAAATTATCATGTTTGATTGCTTATGAAAGAAAAAGATCCTACCACCCTAAAATATATGCAGAAAGTGCAGAGGGGTATGACACGGTGGCGCTATAAACTAGGAAACCCTGAATTCAATCATAAAGATTTCCAGCTGGAACATGTGGAAGTAACTATCCCTGGCTTAGATCCTTCTTTCAATAATTATAGGTTGGCAAATATATCAGACATACATTTAGGTCAATGGCTTACTCCTGAACACCTTGATGGAGTTATAGATCTCCTTAATAAAGAAAGACCGGATTCTATAACCATTACTGGTGACTTTGTTTCCTACATCTTTGATGATGTGGCGCAAGACCTTGAAAACTCATTAAAACGTTTAAAACCTAAAGAATACACATTAGCAGTTCTGGGTAACCATGATCATTGGTTAGGGGCGGATAAGATACGTGAAATTCTCAGCAGATGTGAAATTATAGATGTTAGCAACGATTTTCACACTATTTATCATGATGAAGCCTGTTTACACGTGGCTGGAGTGGACAGTGTGATGCTGGGAAAACATCGCCTGGATGTGGTTATGGAAAAACTCCCAGAAAATGGTCCAGCCATACTCCTGGCTCATGAACCTGATTTTGCTGATGTAAGTTCCACCACAGGTAGGTTCAGTTTGCAGATATCCGGCCACTCCCATGGGGGACAGTTCCTTATTCCAGGACTGGGCACATTAATTAGAGGTCCTCATTTCCTAAAATACCCTGCTGGTAAGTACATGGTGGGTGACATGGTCCAATATACTAGTAGAGGCCTTGGAACCAATGTATTCTGGTTGAGGATCAACTGTGCTCCGGAAATCACGATTTTCAAATTAAAATGTTCAGAATAAGTATAAGATTAATAAATTGCAATAATGGTTTTTAGTATGATAAATGTGTTATGTGTTATATACCAGAGTGAAACTTGAAATTCATGGGATAAGTTGTGAGATAATGTTTTTATGGGAGGATACAGATGGATGATGGGGAAAAGTTTTCATTGGAGTGGTATGACCAGATACAGGATCATTCTAGATTTTACTGGCTAGGTCGCACTCTGGTTATGTGGATCGGTGGATTTTTAGGCTTCCTAATTATTGATTATTTAGCAGTGGGCCTACAATTTGATAATTGGTACACTGCTTTTATAGCTGCAGGAGTGGTAGGTATTTTAAATGCTGTGTTCTGGCCAATATTAGCCAGAATACTTCTGCCTTTTATGGTATTCACTGTAGGAATCGGTGCATTACTATTAAACGGATTTCTTATCTGGCTGGCCAGTGAATTTGTGACAGGATTCACCATTGAAGGACCAGCACTAATTCTCACCCCTATTGCCATGGCAGCGGTAACCGCAGTTCTCTCAGCTATTTTAACCATAGATGATGATGCAACCTATTATCGTAATGTGATTCGAAAAATTAAAAAAGGGAAGATTAAAATCAGTGACAAACCTGGAATAATATTTCTGGAGATAGATGGCCTTGCTCTTGACATTTTGAATGAAGCAATTGAAAAGGGAAAAATGCCAACCCTTAAAAAATGGTTAAAGAATGGTACTCATAAATTAAATGGTTGGGAGACAGATCTATCCAGCCAGACAGGGGCCAGTCAGGCAGGAATACTCCATGGGAATAACTATAATATTCCTGCCTTCCGTTGGGTTGAAAAA
>JAHKLQ010000149.1 GCA_020854975.1 Methanobacterium sp. | reverse complement strand
TTCCTTGTAACCACAATATTTTTATATTTCTCCCATAAAAAGAAATACAGTAAACTGCACACTTTTTGGAGGTTGATTATGAAAATAACACAAACCCCTCTGGTAATTTTGAATTTTAAAACTTACCTAGAGTCTACAGGAGAAAAAGCCCTAGAGTTAGCCAGGGCCTCAGAACAAGTAGCCCAAGAAACTGGAGTAAACATGGCAGTAGCCCCCCAGGGAGCCGACCTATGGAGGCTTTCTCAGGAAGTAGAAATTCCAGTTTTAGCCCAGCACATTGATCCAGTGGATGCAGGTGGCCACACTGGTAGCATGTTACTTGAATGTGCAAAACAAGCAGGGGCAACAGGCACACTCATAAACCATTCTGAACAGAGAATGGAACTGGCGGATATTGACACCATTGTCACTAAAACCACGGCAGCTAACATGACCAGTGTGTTATGTACCAACAACGTGGAAACCAGTGCAGCGGCAGCTGCATTAAAACCAGATTTTGTAGCCATAGAACCTCCAGAACTCATTGGATCAGGCATACCTGTGTCCCAGGCCGAACCCGAAATCGTGGAAGGAAGTGTCTCTGCCATTAAAGACATAAATCCTAATGTAAGGGTGTTATGTGGTGCAGGGATTTCCACAGGAGATGATATGAAATCTGCCCTTGACCTGGGAAGTGAAGGAGTCCTCCTGGCATCTGGAATCATACTTGCCCCTGATCCTAAACAGGCCCTTCTGGATCTGGTAAGTAAAATATAATTCAAATCAATGAAACAGCTCATAAAAAAGATGAACAGACACTAATAATCTACATAAAAAAAATAAACGGAATTATTCATTAAAACTATGTTACATCATTAGTAATATGACAGTTAGAAATGTCTGAATAAGGTATGTCCTTATAATATAAGTGGAAAGTGGATTATATGGCTCCTGATTTTTATACCATAGATGACCTGGATGTGGAGGATAAAACCGTTCTAGTGAGGGTGGATATAAATTCCCCAGTTGATCCTGTCACTGGACTACTTCTAGATGATACACGCATCAGACTACACGCTGAAACCATAGATGAACTGGCAAATAAAGGTGCTAAAACTGTTATCCTTGCTCATCAAAGCCGTCCTGGTAAAAAAGACTTCACCACACTGGAACAACATGCCACGGCATTATCCAACCTTCTGGACAGGCCAGTGGATTATGTGGATGACATATTCGGAAGCAACGCCCGTCAAGCCATATCTAATTTGAAAATAGGAGATATTCTTCTACTGGAAAATGTACGTTTCTATTCTGAGGAGATTCTCCAACGGGAACCACCACAACAGGCTGAAACCCATATGGTAAGATTCTTATCACCTTTAGCTGATTTCTTCATTAACGATGCATTTGCTGCAGCCCACCGTTCCCAACCGTCCTTGGTTGGTTTTGCTCTTAACATGCCATCTGCCGCAGGAAGAGTGATGGAAAGAGAGCTTAAAGCGTTATACAGTGCAGTTAGTAATGTGGAAAAACCCTGTGTCTATGTTTTAGGTGGGGTGAAGGTGGATGACTCTATAATGGTTATGGAAAATGCTTTGGAGGCTGGAAGTGCAGACTACATCCTTACCACTGGTCTGGTGGCCAACATATTCCTTTGGGGTGGAGGAGTAAACATACGAAAACATAACCGGAAGTTTATCGAGGACAGAGATTACTGTGACTATGTTCGGAAGGCTAAACAGCTCTGTAAAAAGTTCAAAGATAAGATAATGGTGCCCACTGACCTGGCAGTTTGTAAGGATGATAAACGGTTAGAATATCCAGTGGGTAAACTTCCCGACCTTCCCATATTTGATCTGGGCACGGAAACCACCACTGAATATGCTCGTGTAATTAGAAACGCACGTACCATATTCGCCAATGGACCTGCAGGTGTTTTTGAGAAGGAAGGATTCAATCAGGGTACTGAGGACATCCTCAATGCAATTTCGTCATCCCCAGGGTTCTCCATTATAGGGGGAGGGCATCTGGCAGCTGCAGCCAATCAAATGGGTCTAACTGGAATAAGCCATATCAGTAGTGGAGGCGGGGCATCCATCAGTTTGATAGCTGGGGAAAGACTTCCTGCTGTGGAAGTGCTTAAGGAAGCAGCATTAAAAAGCAAATTCAAACAGTAAGGTAAAACCTAAAATAAGATGAAGTTCTAAAATTAAGATAGAATTGTATAATTAAATTAAAACCGATAAAATCAAAATAAAATCAGGATGAAATCTAATAGATAATGATATTGAAAGACATTCTAGGAAAATATTCTATTTTAAAATGGAATCAAATCTCAAACATTAATGAACTTTAAATACTTTGATCAACCATCATTACTATTACTGTTATAAACTTGATGTTTAAGGTAGTCTCCACCCAAAACTATATAAGGCAATATCTCAAAAGTTAAAATGCCTCGGTAGCTCAGTCTGGTGGAGCGCGAGACTTGTAATCTCGTGGTCGCGGGTTCAATTCCCGTCCGGGGCTCTAAGCTGATGGTAAAACAATTATAACATGGTTTAGATGAATTTATAAAATAAATTAAGGTATGTTCATATTAATGAGGGACCATAGGGTAGCTTGGTCGATCCTTTGGGCTTTGGGAGCCTGAGACTCCGGTTCAAATCCGGGTGGTCCCATTTGATCATCACACAAGTATATAAGTTAAAAGAACGAAATAGAATTAAATCCCGCCTTAGCTCAATTTGGCAGAGCATCGGACTGTAGATCCGAGGGTTGCTGGTTCAAGTCCGGCAGGCGGGACTTAAAACATCAGTCATGTTCATAGAAGATGTTCATGAAACTCTTAGACTATGTTAAGAGTGATCATTTGCACATTTCTATAGATGGTGACGCAAACCTTTATAACGTAAGCAACAAAAAGCAAAACTATATAAGGGAGCAAGTTATAAACTCCTATACTCTAGTTCTGCTAAAGTTGCCCTGGTGGTGTAGGGGCTATCATGCGGGCCTGTCGAGCCCGCGACTCGGGTTCAATTCCCGGCCAGGGCGTTCTAGAGGGCCCGTAGCTCAGTCTGGGAGAGCGCTTGGCTTTTAACCAAGTGGTCGCGGGTTCAATTCCCGTCGGGCCCGTTCTAATTTTTTAGTGGAGGATTCAATGGTGAAGAAGGATATCTTAAAACACGAACTGGTTCCAGATCATGTTGTTTTGTCGAAGTCTGATGTTAAAAAAGTATTAAAAAAATTGGATATCCATCCTGAACAGCTGCCAAAAATAAAAGCTGATGATCCGGTGGTAAAAGCTATAGAAGCTAAACCGGGGGATATTCTCAAAATAACAAGAAAAAGCCAGACTGCAGGAAAATTTGAAACATACCGTTTGGTTTTGGATTAGTATTATGGATATTGAATTAACAAACAATGAATTAATACCAAAGTTAAATAATAATACGTGAATGTTTATTCCTTACCCTATACACCGGCACATAAATTTTGTATATTTAATAATATATATTAATATATGCATTTAAGCTAGCTAATGAACCATAAATTTAGAAACCTAACCGTTTGGTGTTATGTAATGGATAGGGATGGATTGTTTTTTGGAGGAATTTAATGGTAAAAAATGCCTGGGGACTCGTCGATACCTTTTTTGATGAATACAAACTGGTGGATCATCACATAAAATCCTACAACGATTTTGTAAACCACCGTATACAGGATATAATTGATATAACTGAACCTATTGTACTGGAGCAGGGAGAATACTGCATACAAACAGGTAAAGTTGAAATAAAAAAACCTTATATTAAAGAAGCAGATGGCTCAAAAAGTAATGTTTTTCCCACAGAAGCCAGACTCAGAAATCTCACCTACTCAGCCCACATGTACATGGACATGGCCCTCACCAAGGGTGAAGAGGAACCACAACTGGAAAAAGTGTACATTGGCGAACTTCCGGTAATGCTCAAATCCAACATCTGCCACTTAAATGGATTAGGATACAACGAACTGGAAGAAAACGGGGAAGACCCACAGGATCCAGGAGGTTACTTCATTGTAAACGGTTCAGAAAGAGCCATAGTTACCATGGAAGAGATTGCACCCAACAAAATCATCCTGGAGAGAATCGGAGAGAAAGAAGACCGCAGAGCACGAGCCATTGTAACATCGATCAAAAGCGGATTTAGAGCAAGAATAACTCTGGAATACCGTAAGCCCCGGAAAAAAGGGGTGTTTTTAAGAATATCATTCCCTTACGTACCTGGAGAAATACCTCTGGTAGTTTTACTACGTGCACTGGGCCTGGAAAAAGACGTAGATCTGGTAAGCAGTGTTTCAGAAGAAAATGATGTGCAATTTTTACTTATAGATGACATTCAAACCTCGGAAATAACCACCACCTATGATGCCATTAAATACATAGGTAATCGAGTGGCCAAAGGAATGACCGAGGAATACAGGATAAAAAGAGCAGAAGATGTCATAGACCGTTATTTATTACCTCACATAGGTGTGGAGTCAGATACGAGAGCTGAAAAAGCCACATATCTGGCGGAAATGACAGAGATGCTTCTGCAAGTTATTTTTGATGAACGTGAACCACACGATAAGGACCACTACGCCAACAAAAGACTCCGAGTATCAGGAGATCTCATGGAAGACCTTTTCAGAGTGGCATTCACCAGCCTAACCCGAGACATGACCTACCAACTGGAGAGAAGTCTGGCTAGGGGTAAAGAACCATCAGTTAAACAGGCAGTGCGTTCCGATGTACTCACCGAGAACATCAAACACGCCATAGCCACTGGAAACTGGGTTGGAGGACGGGCAGGTGTAAGCCAGTTACTGGACCGAACCAGTTACATGGGAACCTTATCCCACCTTAAACGTGTTGTATCTCCGTTGTCAAGGAGTCAACCTCACTTTGAAGCTCGTGATTTGCACCCCACTCAGTTCGGGAAGATATGTCCCAACGAAACACCGGAAGGTCCCAACTGTGGTTTGGTGAAAAACCTGGCCATACTGGCCAAGATATCAGAGGGTTCTGATCCTGAGGAACTGGAAGCAGTCATCAAAAAAGTGAAAGGCGTAAACCCCATTTAAACGGGAAAAATCATAAAAAAGGAAACATGTAGGAGTTAAAATTTATTTTAATTATCAAAGCCAGCTATTGGGGGCCAATTCGTGAAAAAATGCAAAATTTATACTAACGGGAAGCTTATTGGAACTTGTGATGATCCAGAAGGTTTCGTGGAGGAAATGCGCCAGAAGAGGAGATCTGGAGAAGTTTCCTATGAAATGAACATCACCCACTACCCAGAAAACAATGAAATATACCTATTTAACGACCCAGGAAGAACCCGCAGACCACTAATTGTAGTGGAAAACGGAGGATCACTCTTAACAGATGAACATATGCAAAAAGTGGCTGATGGAGAAATGGTCTGGCAAGACCTGATCAATGAGGGAATCATTGAATACCTGGATGCCGAGGAAGAAGAAAACACTTACATAGCCATGTTCGCTGATGAACTAAATGAATATCACACCCACATGGAAATAGACCCAGCCACTATGCTGGGAATATGTGCCGGGATCATACCCTACGCCAACCACAACTCATCCCCCCGTAACACCATGGAAGCAGGGATGACCAAACAGGCACTGGGACTTTACGTTTCAAACTATAACTTAAGAACAGACACCCGTGCACACCTCCTGCACCAACCACAAGTCCCCATTGTTAAAACCAGGAGTATGGATGCCACTCACTATGATAAAAGACCATCCGGTCAGAACTTTGTAGTGGCAGTAATGTCCTATGAAGGTTACAACATGGAAGACGCCCTCATACTTAACAAAGCTTCCCTAGAACGTGGACTGGCTCGATCATCATTTTTCAGATCCTACGAGGCCTCCGAACGCCGATATCCAGGAGGACAAGAGGACAAATTTGAAGTACCAGAAAACATGGTACGCGGATACCGCTCAGAAGAAGTGTACCGCAACCTGGATGAAGATGGAATCGTCAACCCAGAAGTTAACGTGAAATCAGGAGATGTGCTCATAGGAAAAACATCACCACCCCGGTTCTTGGAAGAAATCGACGAATTCGGAACAGTGGCTGAACGAAGAAGAGAAACCTCAGTCACGGTACGACACGGAGAACACGGAGTGGTAGATGCAGTCATGCTAACCGAAACAGTTGAAGGAAGTAAACTGGCTAAAATAAGAGTAAGAGACCAACGACAACCAGAATTCGGGGATAAATTCGCATCAAGGCACGGACAAAAAGGAGTTGTCGGCCTTATAGTTTCTCAGGAGAACATGCCCTTCACTGCTGAAGGAGTGGTCCCTGATCTAATAGTCAACCCCCACGCAATCCCTTCCAGGATGTCAGTTGGACAGGTGCTGGAGATGCTGGCAGGTAAAGCCGGATGTATGGAAGGACACCGTATGGATGGAACACCATTCAGTGGAACACATGAACACGAAGTAATGGATCTTTTACGAACCAATGGTTTTGAAACTGCTGGCCGGGAATCCCTACACAATGGAATCACCGGTGAAAGAATCGAAGCCGAAATATTTATTGGAGTGGCTTACTACCAGAAACTGCACCACATGACCTCAGATAAAGTTTACGCCCGGTCAAGGGGACCGGTACAGGTATTAACCAGACAACCCACCGAGGGAAGAGCCCGAGAAGGAGGTCTCCGATTCGGAGAAATGGAAAGAGATTGTCTCATAGCCCATGGAGCGGCACTTGCCCTTAAAGAGAGATTATTGGATGAATCCGATAAATATGAAGCTATAATCTGTGGTGAGTGTGGAATGGTAGCCATATATGACCGAATAAGAGATAAAAAATACTGCCCTATCTGTGGAGACTCAGAAAGTTACCCTGTAGAAATATCATACGCATTCAAACTATTATTAGACGAGCTCAAGAGTCTGTGTATCTTCCCCAAACTGGTTCTTGAAGATAAAGCCTGATAATACGTCTTAAAAAAATAAGGGTCTAATTAATATAAAAATAGGAGAGAGTGAGCTTGAAAGGAATTTTAAAGAAGATCGCCCAGATCAACTTTGGCCTGCTATCACCGGAAAATATCCGGAGAATGTCCGTCACCAAAATCGTGACCCCCGACACCTACGATGAAGATGGATACCCCATAGAAGCGGGTCTCATGGACCCCCGACTGGGAGTCATCGACCCAGGACTCAGATGTCGGTCCTGTGGTTCTAAAGGAGGAGACTGCCAGGGGCACTTTGGCCATATAAACCTGGCCAGACCAGTAGTTCATGTGGGATTCGCAGATACCATACACAAAATATTACGTTCTACCTGCAGTGAATGTGGAAAAGTCCTGTTAACTGACACAGAAAAGGTTGACTACCAGAACAGAATCGAATCCCGCTTACAAAATGAGGAAAGCATCACTTCACTGGTTAAAGAGGTTTACAACACCGCACGCAGAGATAAATGCCCCCACTGTGACACCGAACAGGAAGATGTTAAAATTGACAAACCAGTATCCATTGTTGAGGGCAACTACAAATTAACCCCCAGCGAAGTCAGGGAACGCTTGGAACAAATCCCTGAAGAAGACTACATATTCCTGGGAATCAACTCCAAAGTAGCCCGACCAGAATGGATGGTGCTAACTGTACTACCTGTACCACCAGTGACAGTAAGACCTTCCATAACCCTGGAAACCGGTGAAAGATCCGAGGATGACCTCACCCACAAACTGGTGGACATCCTACGTATCAACCAGCGTTTAAAGGAAAACATGGAAGCAGGAGCACCACAACTCATTGTGGAGGATCTCTGGGAATTATTACAATACCACGTTACCACTTACTTTGATAATGAAGCATCAGGAGTGCCCCCAGCAAGGCACCGCTCAGGAAGGCCCCTTAAAACACTGGCACAACGTCTGAAAGGTAAAGAAGGACGTTTCAGAAGTAACCTCTCCGGTAAAAGGGTGAACTTCTCAGCCAGGACAGTTATATCTCCAGACCCCAACATCAGTATCAATGAAGTAGGGGTACCAGAGATGATAGCCACCGAGGTCACAGTACCCATCTATGTCACTGAATGGAACATGGAAGACATGAAGAAATACATACTCAACGGCCCTAAACAGCATCCTGGAGCTAATTATGTTATAAGACCTGATGCCCGGAAGATAAGAGTCTATGATGAAACCAAAGAAGCCATCATCGAGAAACTAGAACCTGGATTCGTGGTGGAAAGACATCTCATGGACGGGGATATAGTACTCTTCAACCGACAACCATCCCTGCACAGAATGTCCATGATGGCCCACGAAGTAAAAGTACTACCCTACAAGACATTCCGGTTGAATCTATGTGTATGTCCACCATACAACGCTGACTTTGACGGGGACGAAATGAACATGCACGTCTTCCAAACTGAAGAATCACGTGCCGAGGCCAAATCCCTCATGAGAGTACAGGAACACATCCTATCACCACGTTTCGGTGGACCAATTATTGGAGGAATACACGATCATATCTCTGGAGCATACCTCCTAACAAGGGAAGGATCAAACTTCTCAGAAGAAGATGTGTTTCAGATGCTTAAAAAATCACAGTTACCCATCCCCAAACCTAGAAACAAGGAATGGACTGGTAAAGAGGTATTCAGTCTGTTACTACCAAAAAACCTGAACATGGTTTACAAAGCAGAAATCTGCCGTAAATGTGATGAATGTCTACGTGAAGACTGCAAAAACGATGCTTACGTAGTAATAGAAAATGGAGAACTCAGATCCGGTGCCATAGACGAAAAAGCATTCGGAGCATTCTCTGGTAAAATTTTAGATTCTGTTGTCAAAGAATATGGAACTGAACGGGCCAGAGAATTCCTGGACTCAGCCACCAAACTGTCCATATCAGGTATTATGAAACGTGGATTCACCACCAGTACTGCGGATGAGGAAATACCCCAGGAAGCTAAAGACCGTATAGAAGAACTCCTGAGGAAGGCTGAAGAAAAAGTAGAAATGCTCATTGAAGCCTACCGTGATGATGAACTGGAAGCCTTACCTGGCCGCAGTCTCAGGGAAACCCTGGAAATGAAGATCATGCAGGTTTTAGCTGAAGCCAGGGACAAATCAGGGGAAATAGCAGAAAGCTACTTTGGAATGGATAACCATGCAGTTATCATGGCATTAACCGGTGCTCGTGGATCCATGCTGAACTTAACCCAGATCGCCGCCTGTGTGGGACAGCAATCTGTTCGTGGTGGTCGTATTGAAAGGGGTTACAGTAAACGAACCTTACCTCACTTCCAAGAAGGTGAACTGGGTGCTAAAGCCAGTGGATTCGTTCACTCAAGTTACAAAGCCGGACTGGACCCACTAGAATTCTTCTTCCACGCCATGGGAGGACGTGAAGGACTGGTGGATACTGCTATCCGTACAGCCCAGAGTGGTTACATGCAACGCCGACTGGTAAACGCATTACAGGATCTTTCAGTCAACACGGATAGAACAGTCCGTGACAACCGAGGAGTGGTTATACAAACCCATTATGGTGAAGACGGAATAGACCCTGCCAAAAGTGACTACGGAAAAGTAGCTGACATTGACAGATTAATAGAAGAGATGCGTATTAAAGCCAAGGCAGGCAAATAATCGATTTAATCAAGTAACAATATTTAAAACTAGTATATGGATTTACTCACAGGTAAAATACAGGTGGTTTTGTGGATATAGAGAAAGTTGAAAAGGTGGTCAAAAAGAAAAGGGCTAAATTCCCGGAGAAACTTATCCAGGAAATAGCTGAAGCCGCCGAAAGGCATGACTTGGATGATAAAGAGCTGGATGAATTAGTGAAAGAAATTAAAAGGGCATACATACGCTCTGAAGTAGAGTCTGGTGAGGCTGTGGGTACAGTTGCAGCCCAGTCAGTGGGAGAGCCAGGTACTCAGATGACCATGCGTACCTTTCACTATGCAGGGGTGGCAGAACTAAACGTTACCCTGGGATTACCTCGACTGATTGAGATCGTGGATGCCCGTAAGAAGATATCCACACCAACCATGGCCATATACTTTGATGAAGATCATGCCGCTGATGAAGAGTTTGTCAGGACCATCGCCAACAGAATAGGTAAGATAACTTTTAATGACATCCTTAAAGACTTCAATGTCAACTATGCCAGCATGAACATGAGTGTGGAGATAGATGAAGAGCAGGTGAAGGAGAAACGTCTGGACTATGATGAGGTGCTGGCCAAGATAGAAAAAGCTTTTAAAAGTGTAGAAATAAATAACAACCTGCTGAGTTTTGAACCTAAGATTACTGATCCTAAACATGCCATTAGGGAACTGCGACTTTTAGCTGACAAGGTTCGCGATCTCCAGATAAGTGGAATTAAGAACATAGGAAAGGTCGTGATCCGAAAAGAAGGACAGGAATGGGTTATCCACACCGAAGGTTCAAACCTGGGAGCTGTCCTGAAAATGGATGGTGTTGACCGAGTCAGAACCACCACCAACGATATTCATGAGGTGGAAAAGGTTCTGGGAATAGAAGCCGCCCGTAATTCTATAATCCACGAGGCCCAGACCACCATGGAAGAACAGGGACTCACTGTGGATGTCAGGCACATCATGTTAGTAGCAGATATGATGACCGCCGACGGCATAGTCAAATCCATAGGACGTCACGGTATCAGTGGTGAAAAGGCCAGTGTACTAGCCAGGGCATCCTTCGAGGAGACAGGCAAACACCTTCTCAGGGCCAGTATCAGAGGTGAGGTGGACCATCTCACAGGAATAATTGAAAACATTATAATCGGGCAGCCAATACCACTGGGAACAGGGTCAGTTGGCGTCATCATGAAAGAGAAATAAGGAGGCAGTAGATGGACGTAGAAAGAGGAATTCGAGTAGCAGTAGACACAGGAAATGTCACACTGGGATCCAGCAAAACAATCCAGGCCCTGAAGCTTGGAAAAGGAAAACTAGTCATCATGGCAGAAAATTGCCCACAAGAGGTATCAGAAGACGTGATGCAGTACTCCAAATTATCAGAAATCCCAGTTTACACCTTCCAAGGTACTAGTGTGGATTTAGGATCCATTTGCGGGAAACCATTCACCGTGGCCACCATGGTAGTAAATGATCCTGGAGATTCTACCATACTAGAAATAGTGGGGTAAGACTGTGACCATCAAATTCAGCACCAATGAGATAAGATACATAGCCCTCTTTGAAAGTATGACCGGGGCCACGGTGAAAGATTGCCTGGTAGATGATGAAAACGGCAAAATCACCTTCCTGGTTAAAAGAGGAGACATGGGTCTTGCCATTGGAAAAAGAGGGAGCACCGTCGCCAAGGTGCAGAAAACAGTGGACAAGGGTGTGGAAGTAATTGAACACTCCGATGACGCTGTAGAATTCATAGCCAACCTAGTGGCCCCCGCCAAAATGAGAAGTATAAGAATACTTCAAAAAGAAAACGGCGAGAAAATAGCCACCCTCGAGGCTGATTCAAGAAATAAAAGAACTGCTATAGGAAAAGGCGGGCAGAATATTGAAAGAGCCCGAGTATTAGCTAAAAGGCAGCACAATATAAATAATATAGTTATAAAATAGTAAAAAACCTATAACGATCCAGATTTATACTGATCAAATCCCTGATCCAAGGGAACCCATATTCACATACGATCAGGGAATCGTCATCGTAATTAATGTTAACAAGGAGGAATTTTATTTGCCAGGATTATTCGCAGCAAAAAAGCTTAAAAAGAACCGACAGAGCTTTCGGTGGAAGGACACTGAGTACAAAAGGAAAGCGCTTAGGCTAGATGTTAAGGCCGACCCCCTAGAAGGCGCACCCCAGGCACGGGGAATCGTCATTGAAAAAGTGGGAATCGAAGCTAAACAGCCTAACTCCGCTATCAGGAAATGTGTAAGAGTTCAACTCATCAAAAACGGTAAACAACTCACTGCATTCGCCCCAGGAGACGGTGCCATAGGATTCATCGATGAACACGACGAAGTAGTCATCGAAGGAATAGGTGGACCATCCGGAAGATCCATGGGAGACATCCCCGGAGTCCGATGGAAAGTCACCAAAGTGAACAACGTAGCCCTAGAAGAAATGGTTAAGGGTAAAATCGAAAAACCAGTGAGATAAGCGAGGTTATGATATGAGCTTCAAAGTATTTGACAGTTGGGAACTGGAAGAAGTTAAGGTAGAAGACCTGGGACTGACCAACTATATCTGCCTAGACGAAATAATGGTCCCCCACACCATGGGAAGACACGTCAAAAGACAGTTCGCCAAATCAAGAGTATCTATTGTGGAAAGATTAATGAATAAAATAATGAGGACCGAAAGGAACTCAGGTAAGAAAAACAAGGCTTATAGCATAGTGAAAGAGGCCTTCACCATAATAAACCAGCGTACCAAGGAAAACCCAGTGCAGATACTGGTAAAAGCCGTGGAAAACGCTGCACCCCGAGAAGAAACCACCCGTATTAAGTACGGTGGAATAGGATACCAGGTAGCGGTAGACATAGCACCCCAGCGCCGGGTGGATCTGGCTGTGGGTTTCATAACCAGAGGAGCATTACAATCCGCATTCAAACGGAAAAAATCCGCTGGAGAATGCCTGGCAGAGGAACTCATGCTGGCAGCTGAAGCTGACACTAGAAGTTTCTCTGTGGGTAAAAAGGAGGAAAAAGAGCGAGTTGCTAGATCCGCACACTAATCGGATTACAACCAGACTCTTATAACCCCATCAAACTAATTTTTTAGGGTGATTGTTTTGAGTAGACGTACAAGAATGATCAACAAGATCAAGGAACTGATGTACGAACCGGAATACATCCGGAACATCGGTATCGTGGCCCACATCGACCACGGGAAAACCACATTATCAGATAACCTACTGGCAGGAGCCGGTATGATATCCTCAGAACTGGCCGGAGACCAATTATACCTGGATTTCGATGAACAGGAACAGGCCAGAGGAATCACCATCGACGCAGCAAACGTGTCCATGGTACATAAATACAAGGAAGATGACTACCTCATCAACCTTATAGACACCCCAGGTCATGTGGACTTCGGAGGAGACGTAACCCGTGCCATGAGAGCAGTGGACGGAGCAGTAGTAGTGGTATGTGCAGTGGAAGGAATCATGCCCCAGACTGAAACCGTACTCCGACAGGCACTTAAAGAAAACGTACGACCAGTTCTCTTCATCAACAAAGTGGACAGGTTAATCAACGAACTGAAACTGGATCCTGAAGAACTCCAGGCACGTTTCATCAAAGTCATAGCCAATGCTAACAAACTCATCAAAAACATGGCTCCCAAGGGCAAAGAGAAGGAATGGATGGTGAAGGTGGAAGACGGAAGTGTAGCCTTCGGATCCGCATACCACAACTGGGCCATTAACATTGATATCATGCAGCAAACCGGGATAAACTTCAAAGACATTCTGGATTACTGTAATGATGAAAAACAAAAAGAACTAGCCCAAAAAGTACCATTATCTGAGGTATTACTGGGAATGGTGGTAGAACACTTACCCAGCCCAGACATAGCCCAGGAATACAGGGTGCCCAGCATCTGGTCCGGGGATATTGAAAGTGAAGAAGGCCAGGGTATGATCAACACAGACCCTGACGGACCACTAGCCGTGATGGTAACCGACGTAAGTATAGACAAACACGCCGGAGAAATAGCCACCGGACGAGTATACGGAGGAACACTGGAGAAGGGAACTGAAATATTCATGGTGGGAAGCCATGGAAAAGCACGACTCCAGCAAGTGGGAGTGTACTTCGGCCCAGAACGAGTGAACACAGACAAAGTTCCCGCAGGTAACATTGTGGCCATCACCGGAGCAAGAAACGCCGTGGCCGGGGAAACCATCTGTGATGTGGACAGAAAAATCGACGCCTTCGAAGGTTTAGAACACATCTCAGAACCAGTGGTTACCGTAGCAGTGGAAGCCAAAAATACCAAAGACTTACCTAAACTCATCGAAGTACTAAGACAAGTCGGGAAGGAAGATCCTACAGTTAAGATGCAGATCAACGAGGAAACCGGTGAACACCTGGTAGCAGGAATGGGTGAACTCCACCTGGAGATCATCGCCTACCGTATCAATGAGAAAGGTGTGGAAATCGAAACCTCAGAACCCATCGTGGTATACAGGGAAACCATAGCCGGAACAGCTGGACCCGTGGAAGGAAAATCCCCCAACAAACACAACCGTTTCTACATAGAAATCGAACCATTAGACGAAACCGTTTACCAGGCCATAGTTGATGGAAACATCAAAGAAGGCCGAGTTAAAGGTAAAGAACTCATACCAAAATTCCAGGAATATGGACTACCCAAAGAAGAAGCCAGAAAAGTATGGGATGTATATGATAAGAGCATCTTCATCAACATGACCCGTGGTATCCAGTACCTGGACGAGATCAAAGAATTACTACTTGAGGGTTTCGAAAGTGCCATGGATGATGGGCCCATAGCCAAAGAAAGAGTTATGGGAATCAAAATCAAACTCATGGATGCCAAGATCCACGAAGACGCCGTGCACCGAGGACCAGCACAGGTCTTACCCGCCATAAGAAAAGCGGTTTACGGTGCCATCATGATGGCTGAACCTGCACTGTTAGAACCCATCCAAAAAGTATTTATCAACACACCACAAGATTACATGGGATCAGCCACCCGTGAAATCCAGAACCGACGTGGTCAGATCATGGACATGGGCCAGGAAGGAGACATGTCCACAGTAGAATCCAAAGTACCTGTAGCTGAAATGTTCGGATTCGCAGGAGACATCCGATCCGCTACAGAAGGCCGCTGTCTCTGGTCTACAGAGAACGCAGGATTCGAAAGACTACCACGTGAACTTCAAAACACCATAATAAGGCAGATCAGACAACGTAAAGGTCTCAGTGACCAGCCCTATGGTCCTGAGCATTACCTGGGATAAAATACTTAAACTATCCCAACCACTTATTTGACACCCATTAATTTTTTGGGGTAGTATTCCCTGATAAGTGGGGGAATACCATACCAAATCTGGATACACTCATAAACCATTACTACAATGGTCATCTAGATCACACATGCAACTGGTTACTTTAAATAGGGGAATGAATAAATCCAACCAGTACGCTTAGCAAGCTCTCTAAATATTCATAGTAAGAGAATTTTATTGGAGGAATGTTTTATGGCTAAAGGAAAAGAACACATGAATTTGGCGTTTATCGGACACGTAGACCACGGTAAATCCACCATGGTGGGTCACCTCTTATTACAGTCCGGAGCTATCGCTGAACAACAGTTATCGGACGGAGAAGACAAATTCCGATTCGTTATGGACAAACTGTCCGAAGAAAGAGAAAGAGGAGTGACCATCGACCTGGCACACGCCCGTTTCGACACTCCCAAATACGAGTTCACCATTGTGGACTGTCCCGGTCACCGTGACTTCGTTAAAAACATGATCACTGGTGCCTCACAGGCAGACGCTGCAGTTCTCGTGGTAGCCGTTGATGATGGTGTAATGCCCCAGACCAAGGAACACGCATTTCTAGCAAGAACCCTGGGAATCAACCAACTCATCGTAGGTATCAACAAAATGGACCTGGTGAACTACAGTGAAGAAAAATTCAACGAACTAAAAGAAGAAGTATCAGACTTAATTAAAACTGTGGCTTACAAACCCAGTGACATCAACTTCATACCACTATCCGCGTTTGAAGGAGACAACATAACCAAAAAATCTGATAACACTCCTTGGTACAAAGGACCTAGCTTAGTGGAAGCACTAGATGAATTCTCTGCACCAGAAAAACCAACCGACCTACCATTACGAGTACCAGTCCAGGATGTATACTCCATCACTGGTGTGGGAACCGTACCTGTAGGACGAGTAGAAACCGGTGTCATGAAAAAAGGTGACAACGTCATCTTTGAACCACCAGGAGCAAACGGAGAAGTTAAATCCATCGAAATGCACCACGAAATGCTGGACAAAGCAGAACCTGGTGACAACGTAGGATTCAACGTCCGTGGAGTCGGTAAGAACGATATCCGCCGTGGAGACGTGGCTGGACACACTGACAACGCACCAACAGTGGCTAAAGAATTCACAGCTCAGATTGTGGTCTTACAGCACCCTGGTGTTATCACCGTGGGTTACACTCCTGTATTCCACTGTCACACTGCTCAGGTAGCCTGTACCTTCCTGGAACTCCAGAAAAAACTGGACCCAGCAACTGGTCAGGTTAAAGAAGAAAACCCAGATTATCTGAAAACTGGGGATGCTGCCTTTGTAGTAGTGAAACCTACCAAACCTATGGTCATCGAGAAGATCAAGGACATACCACACATGGGACGGTTTGCTATCCGTGATATGGGTCAGACTGTTGCTGCTGGTATGTGTATTGACTTGGTGCCAGCAAAATAAATTTAGGATGAATTTAATTGAAGGTAGACTGGGAGCATCCTAGTTTACACTACCTTCTCTTTGTTTTTAATGGAGGAATAGACTAATGAACAAAGCTAGAATTAAACTCACCGGCACCGACCCAGAGAAGCTGGCCTATGTATGTGATCAACTCAAGCGTATCGCAGAAAGGACCGGTGTAGATCTCTCAGGACCCATACCACTACCCACCAAGAAACTAGTAGTACCAACCAGGAAATCACCAGATGGTGAGGGAAAAGCAACCTGGGAAAAATGGGAACTAAGAATCCACAAAAGATTAGTGGGAATCGAAGCCGATGAACGGGCTATGAGACAGGTAATGAAAGTTAACGTGCCTGACAATGTGAGCATTGAAATAGAACTTCGCAGTTAATCAGTTAATCTAAATTTAACTGCCCAGTAAAAAAATAAGTAAAACTATAAATACTCACAGCTGAAAACAACAGCTTAAACAAATTACCCCAATTTTATATATCTTTTTTACAGGGATAATATCCCTATATAAATCAAATGCAGGTATAGCCAAGCCCAACCTTTTATAAAAAGGTTGATCAAAAGTAATCAAATGCCGGGATAGCCAAGCCCAACCTTTTATAAAAAGGTTGATCAAAAGTAATCAAATGCCGGGATAGCCTAGCCAGGTAAGGCGCGGGACTTGAGATCCCGTGGAGCTTGCTCCTCCAGGGTTCAAATCCCTGTCCCGGCGTACTATAAACTTATTTTAGTTTTCTCTTTTTAAGATGATTTTAACCTATGATTCCAAGCCTATTGCACATATTTTTTATAATATGTATGATTATAGTGTAATTTGATGCTGCAAAATTTAATATCCATTTTGATTAATGAAATGAGGTCAAATAGATGAGATTTAAACTAAGAGTGATGTTTATATTGCAAATTATTATCTTACTTTTGATGTTTATCGGATATTTTGGATGGTTTTTAATGGGACATTCAAGTTCATTCTCTTCTTTTTTTATAATAGGAATGCCTACGTCCATTATAATTGGATTAAGTGATGAAATGGCATATTTTAACAAAAAAGTTGTTGCAACAGTTATGACTATTCTCTTAGTGCTAACATGGGGGTTAATCTTATATCAACCACCTAGCCCTAGGGTTAATAGTACGGAATTCTATGGAATCGCAGGACTTTCAACTATTTTTGTTATAATTGTTGTTGCACTTGTATTTAGAGAATGGAATAAAATCATAAAAGCAACAAGGCCTTATGATGAAACTCTTGAAATAAATCCAGAGGACATTGTATCCCTAAATAATAAAGGGGTAGAATTGGTGAATCTTAAAAGAATTAGATGGGCAATAGAATACTTTGATAAAGTTTTAGGATTAGAACCAGATGATTCTGCGGCATTACATAATAAAGGTGTTGCCCTTACTAAACAAAGGAAGCATCGAAAAGCAGTTGAATACTTTGATAAGGCTTTAAATGTTGACCCTGGTTTTGAAAATGCTAAAAGAAAAGGAGAACTAATTTTAGAAACTTAATAGAATAAGATCTAAACTAAACATGATGGCTTAGTTAAGTAAGGCACGGAACTTGAGATTCCGTGGAGCCTCTATCATTAGGTTCAAATCACTACATGACATAATTTTAATTAAGTTTTAGATAATTATTTTGTGATTGAATTATTTTTTACTTGCCACGACTGCAAATTCAAATGATTCAGGATCATAATCATTACCTGCAACATCATCATACATGTCATCTATTTTAAGACCATTTTTTTCAAATTCACTTTTCAAAGAATCTACACTGAAGTACTGTAACCAGTTGTAAACAACCCTTTTTCTCCCATTGGTTTCTACAACTGTATATTTATCGAGAGTTACCTTTTCAGGGTTATATTTAAAACAATTAATGAAACAGTAGTAGTCTTCAGAAGACCAGAAGTGATCCATGTGATTTAATTCATAGGTAGCAAATTCTTCTTTTTGATTAAAATAATTCAAAGAATAAACGTCAAGAACGATTTTACCATGAGGTTTAAGCAAGTTCCTGAATTTATTGAGCATAATCTCCCTCTGTTCTGGACTCAGGGCACAGTAATCACACATAATCATGGTAATTACATCAAACTTCCCCTCAGTGGTAAAATCAAGATAATTTTGGTGAACATAATCCACATCAAAATTGGATTTCGCTGCTGTTTGTTTGGCATAATCAAGGGATCTTCTGGAAAAATCAACCCCCGTGACATTAATCCCTCTCTCAGCAAAGCGATTGGTATAAAGCCCTGGACCACAACCAAAATCTATTAACTTAGAACCAGAGTCTAAATCCAGGTAATTTACAATCCATGAAACAGATTCTTCGATAAATTTAATATTTCTTGAAGAAGCATCAACGGATTCATCTAAATGATATTCCAACATTTTCTGAGAAGTATGTTCATCAGTCCACAGATCTCTCGCAGTATAAAACTCAAATGGTTCTGGGGTTTCATTTATTTTCCTTAATTCATCAAACATAAAAATCACAAAGTTTAATTTTCAGTTAAAATCATTTAATTGGTTATTTCACGCATATCGGGCTTAATTAGTATTCATATATCAATTACCTTCCATTCCATAATAAATCATCTTTTTCCTGATAAATACATTAACATTGCTATATTATCTATAATTAAATAATTACCAACTTATTGGATAACTTTCGAGAGAAAAAGGTAATGATCTATAACTGCGGTCAAAAACTAGGAATAGGATGTTATATCTGTTTGAATGTGGAGAAGATTTGCATATGTATGATGTTATCAGTGTATTACGTCATGTGTGGAATGTAAGGAATGTAAGTTTGAAAAGGATTATTTTTAAATTTTAAAAATACATAATAATTAAAATTAAAATTCTTTATTTGATTTCCAAATTGATTGATTTGTTTATCTTAAAGATTTATGCTCGATCTAATTCAACCTCAACCTCTATTTTTGATTCAAGATAATCTGTGTTGACTCCTAATGTGGTAAAAACATCCCAAACTTCATATAATGCGGTTTGCATTAATTCTACTTCTAATTGTGCATTAGCATCAGATATTATGCGCTTCAGTAAACCTCTATCCACATATTCTGCAAATATCTTTATACTCCCTTCCCCTGTTTCTTCATCTAAAAACACCAGTACATTAACCCATTCAATTTTAGGATGAGACAAGGCAGAATTTGTAATCTTTTCCACTATGTTTCTTTCTACTTTTTCAACATTCTCATCAGTTAGGGATCTATCGAAATTTTCCAGAAGATGATCAACATCATCCACTTGAACATCCTGTATATTGTACTTTGCCAATAAATCAGATCTATCAATTGTTTCAACTGTTTTTAATTCTTCACTTTCCCGCTTAAAATCATTTAATTCTAAATCATCACTCTTAATTTCCCCAAAATTCTCATAATCACTTTCAAACTCACTTGTATCTGAATAATTACTTTCAAAATTATTTATATCTAAATCGTCACTTTCAAGTTCAGCAATTTCTAAATAATCACTTTTGGGCTCCCCCATCTCCCAATCTTCACTTTCAAGCTCTTCCATCTTCAGATCTTCACTTTCAAACTCATCAATCTCAAACTCGTCATCATATACTTTTTTGACTTGATTTAAACTTTCAACGTCCTGATCATGCTTTTGTATAAGATAACGATCCCAAATGTCCTCATCATCAGCTACATCTATACCTAAAGCTTTTTTATAAAGATCATCCGTTTCAGGAGGAGTTTCTGTAGTTAA
>JAHKLQ010000004.1 GCA_020854975.1 Methanobacterium sp. | reverse complement strand
CAATTCTGTTCATATTTAACCCGGGTTTTTAGGGGTTTTTTTTAAGGTGGTTAAAAATAGGCTTCCAATCTGGATGGTACAAATTCTGATTAAGACAGGTTAAATAAGAGAATAACTTAATTAAACAGGGATAAACTCATGGTTATCATGTTTACAAATATTTTTTTTAATATAATGCTTAATTCATAAAATCACTCTACTTACTTGAAAAATGGAAAAAAATAAATAAAGAAAAAGATTTGGAAGGTTTATTTAATGGATGGAGTGGTTTTATTGGCCTTTACTTCTTTTATTTTATTATCAAGAACTTGTTTGGCTTTCTCGTCATCCTTTAAAATTTCTGAAATACCTCCAATGGAGCTTAAAATTCCAGTTGCCTCCACAGGTAAGAATATTTTGGTGGCCTGACCATCAGCAATTTTTTGCAGAGATTCTAGATATTTGATGGCAATTAAATCATTGGTAGGTTCTCCTTCGTGTATGGCTCCATAAACACTTAAGATCGCCTGGGCTTCACCCTGGGCAATGGCGATCTCCTGGTATTTGTCAGCATCAGCCACTTTCTTAATAGCTTCTGCTTTACCTTCAGCCTCTAAAATAGCTGCCTGTTTATCACCCTCAGCTTTCTTAATTTCAGATTGTTTATAACCCTCAGCTTCCAGTACAGCAGCCCTTTTCATCCTTTCTGCCTTCATCTGTTTAGACATGGCTTCCACTATATCTTTAGGGGGTTCAATCCGTTGTATTTCCACTCTAACAACTTTAGTACCCCATTTATCAGTGGCTTCATCCAAAACTTCCCTGAGTTGAGTGTTGATCATCTCCCGTGAAGTTAAAGTCTGATCCAACTCTAAGTCACCTATTATATTCCTTAAATTGGTTTGAGCAAGTTTGGTGATTGCTTGATAAAAGTTAACAACGTTATAAACTGCATTGAATGGATCTACTACTTCGTAGAAGATAACACAGTCCACAATTACTACGGTGTTATCTTTGGTGATAACCTCCTGGGGAGGCACATCAACTACATCTTCCCTTAAATCCACTTTTCTAATAGTTTCAATGAAAGGTATGATCACTACCAGTCCACTTCCCACAGTTCGCTGGTATTTACCCAACCTTTCCACAACTCCCTTTTCATAGGGTCTTAAAATTTTCACTCCCTTAATGGCAAGTACCAGCAGAACCAGTAAAATTATTCCAATTGTAATTAGATCCATGTGTTCCCTCCGTATTCATTATTTTATATTTTTAGTGTTTAATCTAAGTTTCATATGTTATAGTTTTCATAATTTATAAATCATATTTTATAAATAATACATATTATCCTAATTAACATCTACTACTATTCAGATTCCACAGGCACAACATAGAGTTTAACACTTTCAATTTTCTTTACAATAATTTTATTGTCTTTTAGTATCGTTTTTGGGGATATTGCTCTCCATACATCTCCTTCAACTTTGACCACTCCTCCAGTATCGGGTAGAATGTCCTCTATGACTATGCCATGTTTACCTATCAGGCGGTCGGAAGCAGCTTTTCTAGGTGGTTCTTTAGTGATCTTCTGGGCCAGGGGTCGGGATACAGCTAGGAGAACAATTGAAATTAAAATAAATGCCACTATCTGCACCATTGGGTCGAATCCCAGATAGTTTAACACCGCAGCGATTGAAGCCCCTACTCCAAACCATAATAAGAAAAAGCTAGTGGTTAACATTTCACCTATAAAACAAAATCCAGCTAAAACTATCCATGCCTCAATACCTGCCATTTTACTCCTCTCATATTATATTTTAAACTCTTCCTTTATTACAATGAATTAATTATAGGTAAGGAATAATAAATTTTTCTCAATCTAACTGGATACAAATAAGAAAATGATAACTAATTATTCCCTTCATTTACCAACCATAATAATAATATCATCTTCTAAAAGTTTAAAATCAAAATCTGGATTTTTAAATGTTTTTGAATTTCTAACCACAGCTAATATGTTCCCGTTATAAGTTGCCCGGAATTTGTTAAGAGTTTCCCCATTCATATCATTACCCACGGGTATGGAAATTACCTCTGCGTTTGTACCATTGTTTAAGGTGCAGGTGACGGATTCGTCCTGGGAAAGAGTTCTGAACATTTCATAACCATCAGAACGAATTTCCGTGATGAAATCATCAATTTCTTCCTTTGATAGGTTATACTGATCCAGCACTCTGCTGAAAATTTCAATTGAAGTTTCAAATTCTTCAGGTATTATCTCATCAGCACCCATCTGATACAAACTTTCCATATCTCGAATGTAACGTGTTCTTACAATAATGTAAAGGTTTGGATTGAGTTTCCTGGCAACATCCAGAATTTTAAGGGTTCCTACCGGATCTGAGATTGCCACTACCATTATCCGTGCCTCACTTATATTAACATTTTTTAGGACAGTTCCATGGGCAGCATCACCAAAATAGATGGATTCCCCCTGAGATTTTTCATTCCTAACAATTTCAGGATTTATTTCAACAACCACATAAGGAATATGCGCTTTTGAGGCGGCTTTTGCCATGTTCTTTCCATTTATACCAAAACCAATAATTATCAGATGATCACTTAGAACTTCAGTGGGTGGGGTTTTAAAGGGATAAAATCCCTGCCTAATTCGAGGAGGTAAAGGTAGTTTATCGGAAAAATTGGATATGCGAGGGGCCATAGCCATGATAAATGGCGTTATGGACATGGTAATCAGGGAAACTGCTAAAAATATCTGGAAAAATTCTTCATTAATAATTCCCAGTTGGACTCCAGTTGCAGCTAAGATAAATGAAAATTCCCCTATTTGACTTAATATCAGACCAACCAAAATCATAACCCTGAATGATAATCCTAGAAGTCCGGCAGTTATACCATTGATGAATGATTTTATAATGAGAACCGCAATGGTTATAGTTATTATCAGGAGCAAATTTTCAACCATAAAAACGGGATTCACTAGCATTCCTATGGAAACGAAAAAGAAACTCATAAAAATGTCCTGGAAAGGTAAAACATTTCCCAGGGCCTGGTGACTGTAATCAGTGTTGGAGATAATCAACCCTGCTAAAAAAGCCCCTAATGCTGTTGATAAACCCATACTCGATGTTGTCCAGGTAACTCCAAAACAAATTAGAATAATGGTTAATAAAAACAATTCTCTGCTTTTAAACCGGGCAATGTAGTGTAAGAGTCTCGGTACAACCCATTTAGCACTGATGAAGGTGAATAACATTAAACCTGCACCCATGGCAATCAGTGAGGGCCAGTTAGTTACAGTGGCATTATTTGCACCGGCCAGCACTGGAGTAAAAAGGATTACTAAAACAACTGCAATATCCTGGAAAATTAAAATTCCCAGAGATATCTGGCCATGAATACTGTCTATCTGATCATTTTCCTGAAGAAGCCGCAGAACAATGGCAGTACTGCTAAAAGAAACTAAAAAACCCATAAAAATAGATTCTGATGTAGTAAGGCCTAAATTTAAACAAATGAAATATACAACAGCTAAAGTTAATGTAAGTTGTAGTGAACCACCAATAACTACATATCTTTTTATTTGTGAAAATTTTTCTAGAGAAAACTCTATTCCTATGGTGAAAAGTAGGAAAATCACTCCCAACTCTGCCAGAAGACTAACTTCATCCGGGGAACTTATCAGACCCAATCCATGGGGACCAGCTAATAAACCCGTTACAAAGAATGCTAAAATAGCAGGGATCCTGATTTTACGGAATATTAAAAGAACTAAAACTGCTAAACCGATTATTATTACGACATCTTTTAATAGAGGTATTTCCATTCAATT
>JAHKLQ010000118.1 GCA_020854975.1 Methanobacterium sp. | reverse complement strand
GGCTAGTTTACAGCATCTGATAGCATCTATCACACATCCTGCGGAGTTGGGTGAGTCTTCCACACTGAGGCGGAGTTCGATGTTCATGGGAACATCCCCAAAGGTTTTACCCTCCATTCTGAGGAAGCAGAGTTTGTTATCTTTCTGCCAGGGCACGTAATCTGAAGGTCCAATGTGAATGTTATCGGGATCCATCCGCTCTCCCAGAACTGATTGAACAGCTTCGGTTTTGGATTCTTTCTTGGAGTCCAGTCGACTACGGTTAAGCATGTTTAAAAAATCAGTGTTCCCTCCAGTGTTAAGCTGATAAGTACGTTCCAATTTAACGCCTCGTTCTCGGAAGAGATTAGCCAATGTTCGATGGGTTATGGTAGCTCCAATCTGGGCTTTAATGTCATCTCCGACCAGAGGAATTCCTTTCTCTTCAAACCGCGCAGCCCATTCTCCGTCACTGACTATAAATACTGGAATGCAGTTTATAAATGCACAACCTGCTTCCAGGGCACATTCTGCGTAGAATCTGGCTGCTTTCTCAGATCCCACAGGTAAATAGTTTAAGAGGATTTCTGTTTCAGTATCCTGGAGTATTTTAACAATTTCTTCCTTACTTTTCTCGGGTTTGGAAGAGACAACAAAGGCGTGTTCCTGAGGGTAGTCTGCCATGTGGGGTGCCACACCATCTAACAGAGCACCCATTTCCACTTTAACTCCACTGTCATCTATTCCTGGACAGAACACTGTGGTGCAGTTGGGCTGGGCGTAAATAGCTTTATTAACATCTTCACCTATTTTACGTCCGTCAATATCAAATGCGGCCACTACTTCTATGTCTGATGGTTTGTATCCTCCGATTTCCCAGTGCATGAGGCCTATGGCATCTTCTGGCCTTTTGTTCTGGTAATAGTAGATACCCTGGATCAGTGAACTAGCACAATTGCCCAAACCGATTATCGCTACCCTTATCTTTTCCAATTTAACACCTTCTAAAAATACTGGTATCAACACAGATTGTAACTGGTTGATACTATGATAAAATCAATATTCATATCTTATTCTTTCATACGCTTATTTAACTTCTTCTGAGTGAAACTTATCTAAATATACTAATTAAATCTTTCGCCCGATCCATCTATTAAATGTTTGTGAAATGGGAAACCATGGGAGTTATCAAGTTTGATAAATTCAATTTCTCTGATTACATATTATGTAAACATAGTTTCCAGGGCTAAAAGTCCCATTAGCCCTGCAAGAGTCAAACCAATACTCCACAGGATGATTCCTACGCTCATCCACAGTATCAAATGATTTTTCCGAGCACCCATAGCAATACCCACTGCTGCACCAAGAGGACCTCCAAAGAGTAGTGGTGAGGATAGTCCCAATCCAATCACCCCATATTTATTCCATATCTCATATAATCGACTTTTTTTCAAAGCATTCTCATCCTGATATTTCCACCTTAAAAAACGACTCCTCAGATTTTCTCCCAGGAAGGCAACACAGATCACGGCTAAGATGTCACCTGAAGCTGCTGCAATAATAACTATTACAGGATTTACTCCCATAGCCAGTCCTAAAGGAATGGCCAACCATAGTTCAATAAAACTAACTGCAAAAACAATGAGTATAGCTTCCAAGTTCATGGTGTCACATCACTGATTGGTTATATTCAAATAGAAGTGGTTATAAGTTGTCATATTCAAACAGGAGAGGGTCATAAGTTTTTGTTATATTATAACCAAGAAGGATCATAATTTTTAGCAGGGCTTAGAAGATGTTTTATCTTCCATAACCGACTTATTTTTAGCATCAAATTTTTCATAATCATCCACTGGATCACCTAAATCACGGATATGGCCAGGAAAACAAATATCCACCATAAAACAATCAATAAAGTGGTAGATATAAGGGGTAACTTCCCAAAACTAGCTTTCATAGTTCTGGAACCTACTAACCAGGTCATAATCAGGATTATGATCAATATTATGCTGTTAACTAATCCCAATATATTTAGGGGATTGTTGTACATCACCCAGACCCAAACCAGGATGGTGATTATGGTTCCCAACCATAATAGTGGTTTTACTACCCCACCAAATTTTAAGGTTATTTTCGTCATTTCTTCAGACTTTCGGGACTTCAACATAAGAGTGAAAAGAGTCATAAGACTTCCCAGTGCCAGGATGATCCCCACAAATTCAAAAAACAGGGTAGTAATTGGTTTGGCAAAGAATTGTTGTTTCAGTAAGGGTAAAGTAAAAAGAGCAGTTAAGGCCTCATTGGCAGGGAAAGCTTCGATCTTACCAATAGCAATGGAATATTTACCCTGATTCTGGGAATTAAATACTTTGATATTGTAGGTTCCAGCAGACACTTCCAGGGTTGCTTCCGGACCTTTAAGATAATAATCCCCTCCAAATTCTTCAAAATAAGGAGTCCAAGTGGAGTTTGTACCGTTTAGATACATTACAATGTTCCCCGAAGCATCCGTAACCTCTGCTGAGACCAGCTCACCACCCTGCCCTGGACTAGTGGGCACTAGCAGGTTCACATATAACTGAAATGGTTTATCAGAGTTTATTTGATAATAAACGGGTTCCCCATTCAACTGCCCATAAAATGCCTGAGATATCTCCGGATTTTCCACAATAATTGGATTTTCAACAGAAACAGTCTTTCCAGTGTCCAGTCGAGGTTGATGGGCACTTAATGTATGTAGTGACAAAAATAAGATGAAAACAAACAAAATAATAAAACCCAAATCCTTTGCTTTGGATATCATAAAGATATCTGTATGTAATCTGAATATAATAAATTTTCTTTTTGTATGTAATTTAAACGCATAATTAAGTTCAAAAGAAAAAAAATAGATTAAAAGAGAAAGCCTTCAGAAATGGAGGTGTTATTGAGGCGGTCACAAAACGGATGTCTGAAGGCTTATAACCAAGTGGTTACCGTGTATTTTTCATGATATTTGGCCATCCATAAGATTTATCTTCCTATCGGCCATTTCTGCCACGTAAGGTTCATGTGTTACCAGTATCAACGTCACATTCTCCTTTTGATGTATTTCACGCAGTATATTCAGGATGATATCTCCAGTTTTAGAATCCAAAGATCCAGTGGGTTCATCTGCCAGTATTATGGAAGGATGGTTAACCAGAGCCCGGCCTATGGCTACCCTCTGTCTTTCTCCCCCAGAAAGTTTGGTGGGAAGGTGATCTATCCTATGACCCATATTAAGAGATTCTAATATTTTGTTTGCTCTTTTAGCCATTTCTTCATCTGTAATGTCCGTTTCCAGCATGGGAATTTGAACATTTTCTGATACGGTAAGATTAGGTATTAAATTGTGGAACTGGAAGATGAAACCAATCTCTTTTGATCTGAACTGGCTGAAATCCTCCTTTTCCATCAGATTGTAACCAGTGACATTTATGGATCCTTCATCAGCCCTATCCAGAGCCCCAATCATATTCAGGAGAGTTGATTTCCCGGAACCAGAAGGTCCCATTAAGGAAACAAACTCTCCTTTTTTGATTTCAAGGTTGATTCCATTTAATGCCATGGTTTTTCCATGATCATAACCTTTTTTAAGATTTTTGATTTCTATTACATTGGATTCATTATTCATAGCGCAACGCCTCGGTTGGTGATAATTTAGAAGCTCGATAGGCTGGGTACAATCCACCGATTACACCCAAGAATATTGCAACTAAAAATGCTTCCAGGAAGAGGGTAACTGAGAATGCAGGTTCAATACCAGGTATAATCTGGGCGCTGCTGATAATTTCCACAACACCCACACCTATGACTATGCCCACAATGGCAGCTAGTAATGCTAAAACCACAGATTCACCAATTATCATGGTTAATATTCTCTTGTTAGTCCATCCTACAGCTTTTAACACACCTATTTCTCTTGTTCTTTCCACAACTGATTTTACCATGGTCACCACCACCACGATACTACCTATCAACAGGGTAAGAAGGGTGACAGCCCAAGAAGCTGATTCAATGACCTCAAGCCCATTATTCATCCTTTCCATTCCTGAAAGGGATGTTGAAGTGGATAGTTCATCGGGATATGTGTCTTCAATGGTTTCAGCCAGACTGGTGGTATCGGTACCATTAGTTGCTTTCACCAGAATCAAGGAAACCATTCCTGTATTTCCAGTGAGACTTTGAAGCTTATCCAGGGACATGACCACTCCACTATCATCCATGAAGTTACCAGTTTCATAGGTTCCCACAATGGTGAATGTCTGATTGGAGATGGTTAGGGTGTCTCCTATGGTTTTATTCAATCTTCCCGCAGCCATTTCACCTATAATAACTTCATTTTCACTGGAAAATGCAGTACCATTGGTTATTACAATATCATCCAGGCTCAAGGCACTGCTATCAATTCCAATCACACTATACATCATTTGTAAAGCACCCTGACCACCTTGGCCCTGGCCCATGTCATTGGAAGCACTGGCTGTACTGCTACTGGTTGTATTACTAGTGCTACTAGTACTGCTATTGGTATCATCCAAATCAACGTTTGTTCTCAGAACTCCGGCTACCTTACTGACTCCAGATATTTGCTGGATCTCGGTAACTTTAGTTTCATTTATAAGTTGCTGACCACCAGGACTACCACTCCCTCCAGGAGCTCCTCCTGGACTGCCACCCCCTCCTGTAGTACTATAAACAACTGAAAAATCAGCAGCATCTGCTGTAAGCGCATTTTGGGTTGATTCTGCCAGGTCGTTGGTCACCAGACCTAAACCCAATATGGTGGCTACCCCTATGGCTATTCCAAGGATTGCCAGTAAACTCCTGGTTTTGTTTCTTGTGATGTTTTTTAAAAGTAAACTTCTGAATTTCATGCCCTATTGTCTAAAATACGCTTTAAAAATAGTTTTTCCCAAATGATGCCAGAGTTATACCAATTCTGTTCATATTTAACCCGGGTTTTTAGGGGTTTTTTTTAAGGTGGTTAAAAATAGGCTTCCAATCTGGATGGTACAAATTCTGATTAAGACAGGTTAAATAAGAGAATAACTTAATTAAACAGGGATAAACTCATG
>JAHKLQ010000193.1 GCA_020854975.1 Methanobacterium sp. | reverse complement strand
GCATCCTGTAACATAGATGTTTCCCTCGTTATCTACGGTTATACCATATCCATAGTCATATCTACTCCCTCCGAGGTAGGTGCTGTATTGTAGGTCACTAGTTCCTTGATTGTTTGGTGCCAGTTTAGTTATGAAAGCATCTATTTCTCCAGCATTGGATGTTTGGTATGCTCCTGTAGTAGTTGGAAAATTATAAGACACAGTATATCCTGTAACATAGATGTTTCCATCATTATCTACGGCTATACTATAGCCATAGTCATCAGCATACGTGTAGGGTTCAGATCCTCCAATATATGTACTGTAATTTAGGTCATTAGTTCCCTGGTTGTTCGGTGTTAATTTAACTACAAATACATCAGTACTTCCAGCATTGTAGGTTTGGTAAGCTCCAATAGTGGTTGGAAAATCTTCTGACATTGTATATCCTGTAACATAAATGTTTCCCTCGTTATCTACACTTATACCATAACCATATTCATAGTTACTCCCTCCGAGGTAGGTGCTGTATTCGAGGTCGTAGGTTCCCTGGTTGTTCGGTGCTAATTTGGTTATAAACACATCATAGAGTCCTTGAAGGCTGGTCTGGTACGCTCCAACCGTGGTGGGGAAGTTAGTTGAACTGGTGTATCCGGTGATGTAAATGTTTCCATCATTATCTACAGCTATGCTCTGTCCAGCATCATCAAATGATCCTCCCAGATAAGTGCTGTACTGTAATATGGGGTCGATGATTAGTTCTTTGCTTTTGTCATAACTTCCAACCTGGAAATTGTAAATATTTCCATTTAGATCATAATTTACAAGTACTTCTCCATCTTCCTGGTAGGCTCTGGGTTTACTGAGTTGAATGTTGCCGATAGGTGTTTGCAGGTTTAAACTAGATTCATTGGTTAAATCTAAGTTATCCGTTCCAAGTATTCGTATTTTAATATCTTCAGGATTGGCTTCAGTCTGTATCAGGAATATTTTCTCGATATTATCCTCCTTGGCCCTTAGAATAACAGTTATTCCAGGATATATTTCACCTAAGCTGATGGTGTTCCAGGTTGTAAGTGCTGTTTTCCACTGGCTGGAATCATTACCAATGTAATAATCAACCTTAGCATTCCCTGCCTCCTGGCCTGTGGCCTGGAAAGTAATTACGCTTCCATTTTCATCCAGGAATTGCTCTTTAATTACCATAGTGGTGTTGTTTTCTCCCTGTACACTGTGTATGATGCTATCCTGGGTAACGTAGACTGTTCCATAGAAAGTATCAGCATAATATTCCACTTCACTGTTGGTCTGACCGTCATTTTCCACAAAAGGAATAGTAAAATTATTGATTTCGGTACTGAGATTATCAGTATTATCTTCAGCTGAAACAGAGTTCAATGAAACAAACATCATCAAAATAAAAAGCAACATTATTAAACATTTTTTCATTATTTTTTCACCACCTTATAAATTGTTAATTTAGAATCCCTTAATATTGAATACTATTCAACCTAAATAAAGATAACCTTGAAAACTGCTAATTAAAATAAGCGGAACTATTAGGTTAAATGATGGTAACTGTAAATAAGTAGAAATTAGGTTAAATGGCGGTATATTCAGAACTATTAGATGTTAAGTAGAAGTACTGTAAATAAGTAGAAATTAGGTTAAATAGTGGTATGCAGAACTATTAGGTATTAAATGGTGGTACTGTAAATTAGTGGAACTAGTTAAATGGCAGTAACTGTACCCTGAAGCTCAGATTTAAAAGATGGATTGTCCTTTAAATATTTTAGCATAGCATCAATTGCCTTAAAATCTCCGGGTTCATGCTTTTCTCCATAATGAGGGGGTACGCCCTGACTGGTAACATAAGCAGCATGATAGGTTTCATCCATTTTCAATTTCTTTCCCTGGATAAATATCTCCTGCACCCGGTTTCCCGGGGAATTTTCCACTTTAAAATAGAGATTCAAACCCATACAACGCTTCATATAACCTCCCATCTGATTATAGGGATCTCTGCTAAACAGGTGTTCTAAACTTTCCTCCAGCATCATCCAGATCTCCCTACCAGTTAACTTCACCGTGGAAACTGGAGGATTCATAGGTATGATGTTATAAAGGTCATTCAGAGTTATCTTTCCAGGAGGTACAGGTGCACCATACCTCCAACCATTGGAAAAAGCGATCTGGGCTTTGGTTTGGGCTAATATACTTTTAAGGAGGAAATTATCCATGGTAGATTCCAGTACAGTGTTACGATTAAGACCAGTACTAGTGTAACCCACCACTTCGGCCAACTTATCTCTACAGGGATTTAAAACATGATCAACCATTTCCTGAACCTCTGGATCTGGAGGGATGTCTGGGGTAACAGTGATAAGCTGGTGCTGGAACTTGGAAATAGTTCCATGCAGTATATCCAGATCAAGCCTTCCAATAAAAGAACCATGACAACCTGACTGGATTAAAATAGTTTTATTAACTATTACTGGTTTGTACAGTCGATTATGAGTATGGGAGCTTAGTAATATGTCAACACCATCAACTTCCTGGGCCAATTTCACTTCCTGGGGAAAGCCAAGATGTGAAATCACCACAATCAGATCCACTTTTTCCTGGTTGCGTAACTTTTTAATATAGTAAGGTAACTCTTCATTGCCCAGAGTGAAGTACACTCCTTTACTAAAAAAGGCAGGCATGGTTTTATCAATGATGGTGGCAGCAATCCCTATAACACCCACCCTAAGGTTACCTACCTCCTTAATTATCCATGGTTTGAAAACCAGATGGTTATCTGACTCATAATAACAGTTAATGGCAAGCATAGGATAATCTAAGCTTTTTGTAAGGTTTATGAAATGTTCAGGACCATAAGCGAACTCCCAGTGAGCAGTCATGGCATCAAAGCCCAGATAATTTAAGATAGGGATTAATGCCCTGCCTCTACTTTTAACTGCAGGATAAGTACCATGTATGGTATCTCCACAGTCAAAAACTAAAGTTTCATAGGGATTTTCTTCCCTAATATTGTTAAATAAAGTGGCGATCCGAGCATAGCCTCCGGCTAACTGGTACCGGGCATGGTCACCATCCCAGAATAATTCTTGATGTATATCCAGATAGGCGTGGCTATCATTCATTTGCAAAATAGTTAATTTCTCCCCCGACAAACTAATCACCCCCTAGTTTTTACCCTGCGATTTGTAATTAATATTCAGAGTTTAAAGATGGTGCAAAGCTATTTTAGCAGCATTCTGTTCTGCTTCTTTTTTACTACCACCACTACCAGTACCATAAGTTTCACCATCAACCAGGGCTGCCATGGTGAAAGTCTTATCATGTGGTTCCCCTTCCTCTTTTATGAGCTCATAACTTAAACTAAGACCTTCCTTAGTACATACTTGATGTAATTTAGATTTATAATCATGGAAAAAGATGTCCCCATTGTCAATATGGGGTATAACAGTTTTTTTTAGGAATTTTTTCACAGTTTCCAGTCCTAAATCCAGGTATAAGGCTCCGATGAATGATTCAAACACGTCACTGATAACTGAATCCATTTCCCGTCGGTTTAACTGGGCACCAACACCCAATTTAATATACTGATCCAATCCCAATTCAACAGAATAAGTGTATAATGCTTGTTTACACACGTAATTAGCACGCATTTGGGTTAATTCACCTTCGGTTAAATGAGAATCCTGTTTATATAAATATTCAGATACCACCAGATCCAGGACAGCATCCCCTAAAAATTCCAATCTCTCATAACATTCTGTGAGGTCATGTTCATTGGCATAGGATTCATGGAGAAAAGCCAGGTGGTAAAGGTGACGATCCAGGGGAGTGATTGAAAATTTTTTTAAAAGTTGCATAGTTATCATTTATTAATCTGGGGTGGTATACGAAATAGGTTTTCCATTGGTAATTGATTTTCATAGAAATTTCTAATCCTGCAACCAGGTATATCAGATTGGAAATTCAGGTCCAGATCTGTTTTTTAATAGAGTTTTTACTGTGGAACTTAACAATACCCTCATTTTTAGTTATGGCTACTTAGAATTGGATTTTTCATACGGAATTCCTGGTAGCCTTCCATGAGAATCTTGTTTTTTACTTTTTCCCATTCTTCCTGGTTTTTTACACACCCAGGGTCTGGTGCTAAAATATCACCAAAGTAATTATAGGCACGGGCTCTGCAACCACCACAGATATTATGGGATTCACATCTACCACAATGGCCTTTTAAAATTTCTTTATTCCTAATACTCTTTAAAAGAGAATTATGAGTCCATATATCTTCAAAATCATCTTCAATCAGATTACCCAGCTTAACATCATCTTTATGTGGGAAGAAAACACAGGGGTAAAGATCACCGTTAGGTTCTATGCTCATGTAAAATCTGCCAGCTCCACATCCACCTATAAAATCAGCAAGCTGCAATAAGGCAGGGTTACTATATTCTGGATTGTAAAAATGGGTGGGGATCATGGTTGAATCAGGTGAAACCATTGATTTAGCTACAGTAGCATACTGTGGTGCAGTGGATAGGATCTGCATGTCACTGTTATTGTTCTCCAGGTAAGCAGTTTTTAATAGTTCTGATCTTTCATGGGGGGATAAATCCATATTTTTAATTCCAGAACCTTTCCCTGTGGGTATGAAATTATATAACATGAACCAGTTAACACCTAAATCTCTTATAAAGTCAATCATTTCAGGTATTTCATCTAAGTTATGTTCTGTTACGGTGGTTGCCACTTCCACAAATATACCTGCATCCACGAAATTTTTTATGGCTTGTACAGCTTTTTCCCAGGCACCATTTATTCCTCTGAATGAATCATGGGTTACAGGATCCAGGCCATCCAGACTTATCTGCACAAATCCCAGTCCAGCATTGTTAAACTTCTGGGCTCTTTTTTTATCAGCAAGAGTATATCCATTGGTAGCCATGGCTGGAAACATTCCATGATCATTGGTACATTGAATAAAATCCAGGATTTGTGGATGGATTGATGGTTCACCTCCAGAAAATGCAATGGAAGCCACACCCACATTACCCATACGGTTTAATCCATTAATAATTTCTTTTGAACTGAGTTCTTTTCCAGTGGCCTTACCTGCATTCTCATAACAGTGAATACATTGCATGTTGCATTTTTGGGTGATGTTCCACACGATCTGAAAGGGTGCCCCGGGAATGAAAGGTTCTTTAACACCAAAAAGAGCAATTCCTTTAAGTACACTGACCAAGCCACGTATCCAGTAGTCATCATCCATAGCTTCTTTAAGTTCTTTCTCTGAAGTTCCGAAACTGGTAGCGCCTTTTCGGATAATGAAGCCTATTAGTTTGGACATGCGCCTGCAACTATAACATGCATCATCAGTTTTTCCAAGATAAAACTTTAAAGCACTTTCCAGTTGTGTTGATTCATCTTTCTCGCAGTAATGTAAAGTTCTATGAAGAATACTTCTGGCCAGCGGATTATCAGCAATTCTTTTAAAAGTAACAATCATTTTACCAATATCAGATCCACCTAACTCTTCAGAGTTCCCCCTATTTGTCATAGAATTCGCCACATCTTTTTTTTAGTTCATTTATATCTTAATAATTGAATTAAATTAATTTCCTCCATTTAAATACAGTATAATTTGCTGATCAGATGACAGTAATGTAATTAAAAACAATTTGAATTATATATCAAAGATAACATATAAAATTTCTGTTTCACAGGGGTTATCAAATTATTATTTAACATATCTAATTTTAAAGTCCTAAATTTTAATTTAAAGTCCAAGTTTTAGTGTATATTATGCCACTGAGATAACTAAATAGTAATGATCTTACCTGGTTAACCCGGAACTGCTACAAAATAGTTTAATTTTCAAAGAGATTTCCAGTTAATCTCATATATTTTCAAGCACATATACAAATCACATAAGAAATAAGGGGTGAACCAATTCCATATTGGTGAATTTTGATGTTCTCATAAGTATTCTTGAGAGAGGGGTAAATTATATGTCTGATCCATCATCGCAATCTTCAGATACAGAAGAGGTATGGTACGCACTGGCCAAAGAAAAAGTTGCCGAAAAGTTGGGAGTATCCACTGACCAGGGACTTAGCTCTACTGAAGCCGTTAATCGGATGAAAAGTTATGGGCCCAACATACTTGAAGAAGAAAAGGAAAAACCAGCTTGGCGAAGATGGTTGGAACAGTACAAGGCATACATGCAGATTGTTCTTGTTATCGCAGCAATTGTAAGCTTATTCATTGCTGAGTACAGGACCTTTTTACTACTTCTCATTTTAACCATTTTCATAGCTAACCTGGGGTACCGTCAGGAGGCAAAAGCTTCCAAAAGTGTTGCTGCCCTCAACAAAATGATGAAAGTTGTGGCCAAAGTACGGCGAGATGGCCAGGTAATCCAGATTGAAGCTGAAAAGATTGTACCTGGTGATATAGTAGTCCTTGATGCCGGTGATCGGGTCCCAGCTGATGGTAGGGTGATGGTTGCAGCCAACCTTCAGGTGGAAGAGGCCGCCCTCACTGGGGAGAGTATGGCAGTTGACAAATACAGTGAAGTGATCACCCAGAAGGAACCACCCTTAGGTGATCAGGTGAATATGGTGTTCATGAACACCAATGTGACCCGGGGCCATGGTGAGGTCCTGGTCACAGAAACTGGTATGCACTCCCAGGTAGGTCATATAGCCACCATGCTCAGGGAACATAAGGAAGAAAAAACCCCACTCATGCAACAGATTGACCGGGTCACCCTATTTATCATAGGAATGGCCATACTTGCCTTTCTGGCCATTGTTACCATTGGACTTTCCCAGGGTGGATCATTTAAGACCCTGTTTAACATTGGCATATCCCTAGCCATAGGTTCTATTCCTGATGCTTTACCTGCGGTGGTAACCAGTATCCTGGCCATGGGAATGGTGGCCATGGCCAAAAAGAATGCCATCATCAAGAACATGCCAGCAGTGGAAACCCTGGGATCCACCTCTGCAATCAACTCCGATAAAACTGGAACCCTCACCATGAACCAGATGACTGTACGCACTATTTCAACAGCACAACACCGTTACACAGTCTCTGGGGAAGGTTACAGTTTTGATGGGAAGATACAGAGAATTGAAGGGGAAATGGAAGAAAACCTTGATCATGTCTTTTTTCCATGTGCTCTGTGTATTGACACCGATATTATCGATGGAGAAGTGGTGGGGGACCCCACTGAAGCAGCACTCTATGTTCTGGCTGAAAAAGGTGGTCTGAATGTCCCAGAGTTCCGGAAAAATAATCCTCGCCTGGCAAGCATCCCCTTTGATTCTGATTATAAATTCATGGCCACCTTCCACAACCTGAAAACACCTTCAGGAAAACCAGTAATCCGAGCATATATCAAAGGAGCTCCTGATGTAATACTGAGAAGGTCTTCCCATGGGTTAATGCCGGATGGATCGGCCCATGAACTTAACCCTGATGACCGGAAGAAAATTGAAGACGAAAACGAGCGCATAGCCAGTGAAGGATTACGAGTTCTGGCCCTTGCCCAAAAAGATTTTGATCCTGCATCATTTGACTCCCAGGCTGACATGATGCTGCTTATGGAAGGCCTCATCATCACGGCACTTATCGGTGAAGTTGATCCTCCCCGTCCAGAAGCCAAAGATGCAATTCGAAAGGCAAAACAGGCTGGTGTGAGAGTAAGGATGATCACAGGAGACCATGCAGTTACAGCACAGACCATAGGCCGGGAACTGGGTATTGAAGGAGAGGCAGTTACTGGTGCAGAATTCGCATCACTGAGTGATGAAGATGCTCTCCATAAAATCGATGATATTGGAGTGATTGCCCGGGTGGCACCAGAACATAAGGTACGTCTGGTGAAGGTGCTTAAAAAACAAGGTAATATTGTGGCCATGACTGGTGACGGTGTAAATGATGCTCCCTCCATCAAAGCAGCGGATATTGGTATTGCCATGGGCATTACAGGTACAGATGTTGCTAAAGGGGCGGCTAAGATGATCCTGGTGGATGATAACTTTGCAACCATTGTATCTGCCATTGAGGAAGGGAGAAAGATCTATGATAACCTGCAGAAGTTCCTCAGGATCCAGATAGCCAACCTCTTCATGTTCATCCTGGCATTTTTAGGATCTTCAGTATTTGCCATAGCTGGAACTGCACTTTTCACCCCAGGACAGGTATTATGGGTCCATATGCTGGTGGTTGCACCTATCGGAATAATGTTCGGTCTGGACATGGCATCACCAGGTATTATGACCCGTAAACCAAGGAAACATGATGAAGGGATCATTTCCAGGGGTATGTATATACGGTTGTTTGTTGCCGGAGCTTTCATGGCTGCCACCTCACTCTACGTGTATCACCTGGGACAGATATCCTATGGTTCTATGGAGATCGGACAGACCATGGGACTGGTAACCATATCCCTGATGAACATCTTTTTAGCCCTGAACCTCCGCTTCCCCAGTGACACAGCCTTCCAGAGCGCCACCTTTACCAATACTCGACTCCTTTATGCCTACCTCTGGGTTATACTGGGTACCATGCTCATAACCGAAACAAGACTTTTCCATCAACTCTTTGGTACAGTCTCGCTCAATGCCTACCAGTGGGGTATATGTTTGGTTCCAGGAATATCCCTTCTTGTTATTGGTGAAATTTATAAGAGAGTTCTTAGGTACAGGAAGGATGCCATCAATCAATCCAGGGAAAACTAATTACCATATTTTCAATTTTTATTTTTGATCAAAATCTTTATATACTCCTGTTAACTACTACTTATATAACTGACTAGTAAGTCATATTAAAAAATTTATAGTCATAGATTTGAAGGTAAAGTCATAATTGGAGGGTGAAAAACATATGTCACTTGCAAAATGGAAGGAAAGAGAAAGAAAACAACGGCAAAATGACATTATCGAAGCCGCCAGGAAACTATTCGCTTCAAAAAACTTTAATGAAGTTTCAATGGATGAAATAGCCAGAGAAGTTGGTCTTGGCAAAGGTACACTTTATCTTTATTTTAAAAATAAAGAATCATTATACTTTGCTGTAGTCTTACATGGTACTCGAATTTGGGCCGATATGGTTAAAAAGGAAGTTAAAAAAGATAATACTGGTTTAGGAAAGCTAAAATCATATCAAAATGCAAATAGGAAATTTTCAAATGAATATCCTGATGATTTCAAGTTGCTCTATTCCCCCACACTCATTAAAAAACAATTTGATATGGATAAAATGACAAGTAGCCAAGAATTCCAGGAAGTAAGAGACCTTTTCAAAGAAATAATGCACATAGGGATAGATTCCATACAAAAAGGCATAGATGAGGGTGAAATCAGACAGGATGTGGACCCTACCGAAGCAGCTATTCTCTTATCAGTAATATACAATGGTAAGGTGAACATGGGGGACTGGGCTAAAGAGTTATTGGAAAACAAGAAAATTGATGATGAAAAATTTGGCAAAGATATAGGAGATTTCTTTCTACATATGCTAAAGAAATAAGGACACTGTAGACAGAATTCATGGAATTAATTAGATTAACAAAAAAAATGTAAAGGAGAGTAAAATATGGATTATAAAAAACTCAGAGGAAAATTAAATGAACTTCTAAAATTGGAAAATGAACCAGTAGCCATAAAATGGTCTGTTGACGAGCCAAAAAATATTGAAAAGGCAGAAGGTAAATCAAAATTCTGTATGAAACTTGAAAAAGCTATGAAAGGTGAAATGTTTTATTCCACTCTGGAAGAGGAACAATGTATAGGTGGTGCTAAAAATTCTGGACTTAAAGATCTGCGTGAATACCCTGCAGATGTGCAAAGTGGTCTATTTATGCTTCCAAAGGGCTTATATAAAAACGTTCCTGCAGTACAGCGTTCAAGAGAAAATGAAAGATATATACACCCTGGAATTTTTAATGCAATTATTTTCGCTCCATTAGATAAGGTAGAATTTGAACCAGATGTGATATTCATAGTGTGCAACGCAAAACAGGGCATGGAAATACTTCATGCAAATACATATGATTCTGGAGTACATGGAATAGGTGCTGATGCATTTCCAGTGTGCAGTTCAATGGCTGCAACTCCTTATATGACTGGAAAAGTCACTTATGGATTTGGAGATGCAGGATCAAGGCAAAATATGGACATCAATCCAGAAGAAATTATGGTAAGTATTCCAGCCAATGAGTTGTCCCGTATAGTCTCCAATTTAGGAGAGATGCGAACGAAAAGGTTCTTTAAGGAAGAATGATTCTTCTTGCCAATAAATTTTTTCTAACCAAAAAATTTCTATTTTTTATCCTTTTTTAAGTTCTATGAATATGAAATGTCCTATGAATAATGAATTTAAACACTCCGCTGAATCCTTAACATCTGTTGATGATAAGATCTGTTAAAGAATAGGCCTCAAGTGATAACTATGACTTTTGAAAGCCATGATAACCTTGTTAAAGATAAGATAATCATGATAATGGCAGGTTTAATGGTAGGGCTTCTGGTAGCTGCCTTTGATTATTCTATTATAGGAACAGCTATGCCCAAAATTATCAACAGTTTACAGGGAATGGAATATTATTCATGGCCATTTACATCTTATATGTTGACTTCAACCATTTCTATAATCCTTTTTGGTAAATTATCAGATATTTACGGTAGAAAACATGTTTTACTTATAGGGATCATCACTTTTGTCATAACTTCAGTCATGTGTGGTTTTTCTACCAACATGTTTCAACTGATCCTATTTAGAGGACTTCAGGGAATTGGTGGTGGAATTTTATTATCCCTCCCCTTTATTGTGGTTGGAGAAATATTTAGTCCCAGGGAAAGAGCCAAATACATGGGAATACTAGGATCAGTATTTGGACTTGCCGATGTTCTGGGACCAATTCTAGGGGGTGTAATTACTGATAATTTTGGCTGGAGAGGGGTTTTCTTTGTAAATGTTCCAGTTGGAATTGCTGCTGTAACCCTGATTCTTTATTCTCTTCCCAACTTCAAATTACCCGATGTTAAAAAAGTTATTGATTATGCAGGGATCATCACCTTTATCCTAACTTTAAGTTCACTGGTCCTGGGAGTAGCTCTTGCCGGAGATCTAAATACATATTCATTAATGGAGGTAGTTGGAATTTTTGTATTTTCAGGGATCATGTTCATATTGTTTGTTTTAATTGAAAAAAGAGCTGTAGATCCTGTTTTACCCTTGGAACTTTTTAAAAATCCAATATTTAGTGTCTCTTCGGTGGAAAGCTTTTTAGCAGCTGCATTGATGTTTAGTGGGGTAATTTATGTTCCATTATTTGCACAGGATGTTTTAGGTATGAGTGCCACAAATTCCGGGCTAATGATGATTCCTATGAGTTTAAGTCTTACCTTGGCCTCAATACTCACTGGTCAAATCATATCATGGACTGGTAAATATAAGATGCTTGCTATTTTTGAATTTATCATAACTGGAGTAGGAGTTGTGCTTCTTGCTTCAATGAATGAGAATACGCCTTATTATCTGCTTTTAGTTTATTCAACTGTTCTTGGTATTGGTTCAGGGATGGCTTATAACATATATAATATAGCAGTGCAGAATGCATTTACACTGCGAGAAATAGGTATTGTAACTGCTTCTATGCGGTTTTTTAGAAATATCGGTACCATCATATTTGTTCCAGTATTTGGATACATAATGAATTTCACAATGGTAAGTTCAACTACGAGTATTATAAGTTATAACCAGTCACTAGTAATTTCTATTCAGAATATATTTTCCACAGCAATGGTATTGGCATTGGTAGGATTAGTTGTTGCCTTTTTCCTCAAAGAAATACCTTTAGATGAAGATGCAGCTACAAGGTCATGAACAACTACTAGATCCTCAATTAAACTACTAGATCCTTAATTAAATTTTTAAATGGAAAATAAAGAAAAGGGGGGATATTTTTCTAAATTAGAACTTTAATGAATAGATTGATTTGTATTTAAAAATGGTTAGGGAATTATTTATGTTCAATTAATGCTATTCTGGCTCCGTTTGGGTCTTCTATGAAGGCAAGTGTCCCCACTGTTATTGGTATAGGGTCCATGGTGATTTTGGCACCTTTAGCTTTGAGTTCTTTCATGGTAGTGTCCATGTCTTCAACATCCATTCCCACTGAAAACAGGCCCGGTTTATTTTCTGTATTTTCGATG
>JAHKLQ010000021.1 GCA_020854975.1 Methanobacterium sp. | reverse complement strand
TATAAGTTGATCAATTTAAGGAAATCTCAAAATAGTGATAACCATGTTAATTGCCCAAAACCATTTGCAATTCATTTTAGAAGTGGCCTTAATGATACAAATGGGTGTTGTTCTTCTTTTAAACATTATCCCCTTCACTTTGAGCATGGTGCTATTCTTATCACTTATTTTAACCATGTTTCTAGCCGGGATCTTCAGTATTGATTCTGCACTCCTTTTCTTACCCTATGTTTCGCATCAGGAGTTTACACATCCCTTTGGTCCTCTGGCAGTTTTTGCATGGGTAACTCTCTCAGCATCAGCCAGTCTGCTGAGTGAAGTTGAAATCAAATCAACATCTATCACCACACTTTCTTTCATACTCTTCGGTGTCATAGCTATTGCTGGAGGTTTAATGCACCGTTCATTCCTTATTTTGTGGTTCTTAGGATGGTTCATAGGTTATTTCATCATGTCCAAAAGTTTCCGTAGGAGTGTTAAAGTAACCAAGAAAAGAGTGTTTGCCGTGGCTGCAGCAGTTGTCGGTGGTTTTAGCATTATGGAAATACTATCCCGAGTATTGAATGCTTCTGTGCTCAGTCCACTTCTTCGATTAACCAGATTAGAGGATTATGCCATTCCCAGCCTGAAAATGGTTATTAATAACACCCTCCTATGGGGTCATGTCCAAGGTTCATGTTATTGGGGTGCGGATTGTTTGGGTGGCTGTGACGGTTATCTTTCACTTCCCATGAACCTGATAACCACCCTTACTCTACCATTTCCCTTGTTTTATGGAGTTTTAGTTGTTAAAAAGGACGTTATTGACTACATGCTGCCTGGAATCTTTGGAGTGGCCTTTGATTTCGGATATGGTGGTCTTTTAGCTTTGCTCTGCTGGTGTGCTATTGTCATGTGCAGTGGATTTTATGTGCTTCGTAAGTACCGTAGCAAAAGAAGAGTTGGAAGTAGGAGATATTTAGGAAGAGAAGCCCTTCTTATCGGAGCATTAAGCGCATTCATAGCCCAAACCATAATAGGACTTTTCCTCTTTAACCGAACCATTAATGGGGCTGCTATGCTCACTTATATGTTCTTATCTGCTATGGTGATGGCTCATTTAGTTACCACCAAACGAAGTTTAAGATAGGTTAAATCTCCGAAGAATAAAATATAAAATAAAAGAATTTTTAAGAAGTGAATTTTTTTTAGAAGTATTGGATTTTGAGAATATAAAAGAATAAAAAAATAGAAAATTCGAATTAATTTTGTTATTATAAACTATTACAAATTTCAACTGCTTTTCGAGCTGCATCTTCCATGGAAGTTTCATAGCTAACTCCTGCAGCAGTGAGTATGCGTTGCCCTTCTTCCTCATTGGTACCAGTAAGCCTGATAACCAGAGGTACTTCTCGTTCTGATTCTTTTAAAACAGTGATAACACCATTAGCTACATCATCTGCCCGGGTGATTCCACCTAAAACATTTAAAAACACCACTTTAACCTGGGGGTTGGATATAACCAGATTCAATGCTCGGGCAATGTTTTCTTGTGATGCTCCTCCACCAATATCCAGGAAGGTTGCGGGTTTACCACCGTAGAGTTTGAGCATGTCCATTCCAGTAAGAGTAAGACCGGCACCATTGCCGATAACTGCTATGTTTCCATCCAGTTTCACGTAAGCGAATTCATCACGAGGTTCTGTCCTGAGTTGTGCCAGATCCTGATGACGGTAGAGTGAATCATCATCAATATCCAGTTTGGCATCAGCCGCAATCAAACCATCCCTGGTTAAAACCAGAGGGTTGATCTCAACTATGTTGGCATCGAAACTATGAAATATCTGGTAAAGTTTCCAGATGATCCCACCTACCTGAGATATCAGAGAGTTGTTTACTCCCATTTTATGGGCGATTTCACGGGCCTGGTATGGTAAAAATTGATCCAGTGGATCCAGATAATATTTAACTATTTTTTCAGGGGTTTTACTTGCAACTTCTTCTATATCCACTCCACCAGCCATACTAGCCATTATCAGGGGTTTCCTGGCAGATCTGTCCACTGCCACACTCATATAAAATTCATCCTGAATTTCCAGCATTTCTTCCACCAGAACTTTTTTGACAGTTACTCCACGGATTTGTGTCCCTAAAAGTTCTTTTGTGAGTTGATAGGCCATTTTAGGGTCTTCAGCGAATTTTATACCTCCTGCTTTACCTCTTCCCCCAACCAGCACCTGGGATTTTATGGCTACTGGTTTACCGATCTTAATAGCAGCTTTTTCTGCTTCTTCTGGGGTTTCTGCTACTATACTTCGGGTTATGGGTATTCCCCCGCTGCGGAAGATCTCTTTAGCCTGATATTCGTGGATTTTCATGATCTATGCCTCCTTACGAGAAAGTTCCATTCCTGCTTCGAAGGCAGAAAGGTTTTTATCCTCTGTTCCTGGAGGAACACTTGCTGCGATGGCTTTTCGAGCTGCTTCTTCAGATATTATCCCAGTAAAACCGGTTATTGCTCCGATCATTACGATGTTGGCCACGATCCGTAATCCCACCTTTTCATCAGCAGTGCGGGTGGCTGGAGCATGATAAACTTGAATATTATGTTCTGTTATAAAGGAACTGATCTCATCTTCGATCACCATGTCCGGATCTATTATTAGGATGCCTCCTGGTTTAAGCCCGTCCAGGTAGGCTAAGAGGGCTTCGTGGGACATGGCCACGAATATGTCTGGATGGTGCACCTTAGGATAATCTATCTCTTCATCACTGATAACCAGTTCAGTTCGAGATGCACCTCCCCTTGCTTCCGGCCCATAAGATTGGGTTTGAACTGCCTGCAAGCCATCGTATAAAGCCGCTGCTTTTCCTATCACTATTCCTGCCAATATAACTCCCTGACCCCCAAAACCAGCTATTCTAACTTCTTTACGCATTTCAATCCCCCTCATATGCTGATCTTGTTGATGATGGCTTTCCTGTTGTGCATTGAGCTTCCAGTAACTGGCAGACTTTATCTGAAAATTCCGGTTCCTCTTTATTCTGGAATTCTCCCACTATGATCTTTCCTTCCAGTTCCTTTGCTGAAAGTTTATCTGCCCTCCTTTTAACAATGCTCTCCTCTTTCATCCACTTCAACATTTCAATGGGGGATCGCATCCTGTTTTTACGGCCGAAATAGGTGGGGCACTGAGATATGACTTCTATAAATGAAAAACCCTTATTTTTAAGGGCTTTTTTAATAGCGTTGGAGAGTTGTACTGGTTGTGCAGTAGTCCATCTGGCAACATAAGTTGCTCCTGCAGCTTTAACCATTTCAGAAAGGTTAAATGGTCTTTCAAGCGCCCCGTATGGTGCAGTTGACCCATAACTTCCCTGGGGACTGGTGGGGCTGATCTGACCTCCAGTCATACCGTAGATGTTATTATTGATACATATAACTGTAATATTGATGTTGCGTCTGGCACCGTGAATAAGGTGGTTGCCCCCTATGGCTGCTGCATCACCATCTCCTGTGAATACCACCACTTCGTTTTCTGGATTGGCCAATTTGATGCCAGTGGCGAAAGATATAGGGCGGCCGTGAGTGGTGTGAAGTGAGTCGCATTTTACATATCCTGGTATTCGGGAGGAACATCCTATCCCTGACACCATCACCACCTGGTCAAAGTCCACCTCTGCCAGTTCCATGCCATTGAAGAATGTGTTCATTATAATCCCATTTCCACATCCTGCACAGAATATATGAGGAAGCCTATCCTTCCTTAAGTATTTCATAAAGCGATTTTCCCTGTTTTCAACCATATTTTACATCTCCATGGGATGAAAATCAATAAATATCTCGTTGATACTCCCCACTAAACTCATAATCATCTTCTAAATCTAATAATCATCCTTTAATTTAATAATTCTCGTTTAATTTTCAGTTGAATTAATTTTATCCAGGATATCTTGAGGAAGGTGCATTTCTCCACCGATTTTAGAAGCTAACTCTACTTTTATATCGGGAAGGATCCTTTGAACCTCATAAAATATCTGTCCAAGGTTCATTTCTACTACAATCACCCGTTGGGCATTGCCAACTGCCTTTTGAACCATTTCTTCAGGGAATGGCCATACCACATCAATTTTGATAAATCCTACTTTCATATTCTGATCACGGGCTGTTCTTACTGCTTTAAGAGCTGATCTTGATGGAGCACCATAAGAAAGGATTACTATCTCTGCATCTTCCACATTTTCTGTTTTTATTCTTGATATTTCATTGGTATGATGTCGGATCTTGTTACATAAACGTGAAACCAGTTTTGAGTGTGTTTGTGGATTTGATGCATCTGGGTATCCTCTTTCATCATGGGTTAAACCTGTAATGTGTATTTTGTATCCATCCCCAAATGCAGGCATGGGACTGGTGTTATCTGGCTCGGCATGGTAAGGTAAGAAAGTATCCGGGCCTTCCTCAGGCATTTCCCGTGCTTTCACATCTACTTTTTCAGGGATGGTGATTTTTTCCCGCATGTGTCCCACAATTTCATCACTCATGACCATGACTGGCACCCGGTACTTTTCAGCCAGATTGAAGGCTTCCACTGTGAAATCAAAACATTCCTGTACTGATGAGGGAGATAACGCTATAACTTCATAGTCTCCATGGGATCCCCAGCGGGCCTGCATCATGTCACTTTGACTGGCCATGGTGGGCTGTCCAGTGGATGGAGAACCCCTCTGCATGTTCACGATCACTAAAGGTGTTTCTGTCATTACTGCATAGCCAATATGTTCCTGCATAAGGGAAAACCCTGGTCCAGAAGTGGCGGTCATTCCTTTTAAACCACCCCATACTGCCCCTATAACTGCTCCCAGAGCTGATATTTCATCTTCCATCTGGACGAATGTTCCTCCTTCACGGGGTAAGAACACTGCCATATCTTCAGCGATTTCTGTAGAGGGTGTTATGGGGTATCCGGCAAAAAATCGGCAATTTGCTTTAATGGCCCCTCTGGCACAGGCTTCGTTGCCTTGTATAAAATAATCCTCACTTGTCATCCTTCTCATCCACTTTTTCATCTACTTTTATTGCTTGATCAGGACACATCATTACACATAACTGGCATTGAGTGCATTTGTCCTCATTTTCCGGTACTGGAACATGCACACCCTTTTTGTTAAGGATTCCTGATTCCTGGTAAACCTTACGAGGGCAGAACTCAGTGCAGATGTTACAGCCTTTACACAGATTTTCATCAACGGTTATCATGAAATCTACCATTTTATAATTTTGCTGTGATATTTTAAATTAATATCTATAATATTATTAAATTATTGTTATTGTGTAAAACAGCACAATAAACCAAAATAATATCTTATAAGTTATTTAACTGAGTTTAACGTATTTTTTATATTTTCAATCTATTTCTTCCACGTACATCAGAGGGTACTGTAGCTCTTCAATGTAGTGCATGCACACCACCACATTCACCCCATTATATTGGGAAACAACACGCACATCCAACATTTCTCCAGTCAGAGAAATATACTGGTATTCATTTTCTGCTTCTTCCAGCATTTTGGGGTTAATCCCCACCTTAACACTTTCAATGCAGGGTTGTAATTCTAAAGATTCCTCAATAGCTTTTTTGAGAGAATTAACAGTTTTAATATTTACTGGAGTTCCCACAAACTGGTGGAAAAGCGCCCCCATAGTTATGGCCCCTTCAAATATGGCTCTTTCCCGTGGGGTGAGGTTCTGGAAGTATTTTTCATCACTCATCTTAACACCTTAATTCACCTATTACTACTAAGCACCATATATAACTTAATAATTATTTCACTACCCCCATATACTCCCTTTAAATTGATAAAAAAACTATGTCCTGTCATTTTTAAGTCATCCAACTACAACACATAAATTCTGTTAAATCCTGTCAAACTGGCCTTAGACAACTTTAAACCTAAAATCCAAAACTTAAAAAGTCACTTACACGAGATATGTTTGATTCCAATGTATCTGGAGGGATGGGGAAAAAATAACCAAGCACCAGGAAAAACGTTAAAGCCACTGCTGCCAGGAATATTATGGCTCTATCCTCTTTAACAGGATATAAGAAACTCAAAACTGTGCATCCTACCATGAAAGCAATGATTATGATAATGGCATAATATTGCTGAGGATTGGGGGCTCTTAATGTTTTAATGGGGTATATGTTCACCTGTTTAGCTTTCACTATTAATCGTTCCTTGGTTGATCCCAGGGGGTAACAGGTGATCAGAAACAGTACATTTCCCTGTTCAACTGATAAACGGTAATCGGCAGGAACGATGGTGCTATTTTCTACTACATATTCAACATAACCTATTCCAGGCCATTCTAGGGTTACATTATCTCCAGGTTCTAGTTGGTCAAGTTTGATAAAAGGGGATCCATGCAGGGTACGATGCCCAAATAAAACTACGGTTCCGCTGCCAGGTTTGGCTGACTGTGGTTCATGATAAATTCCATAATCCACAGATTTGTTATTTATAGTTGCATCAACCCCAATTTTAGGAATTGTAACGTAAGGTGTTTCTCCAGGTTCCTGACTAATGCTCTGGGTGGCAGAATAATAGTTAACTTCCACCAGTGCGTACAGAGAGATGATAATCATCCCGACTATGATAAAAAAAGTGGATAGTTTCATGTGGATTCACTGTATTACATGAGTGTTACTGTGTTTAGTTTTAGGGTTTCAGAATATGTCACAATGAATAAACATGCCACATATTATTATGATGCCCATAGAAGTGTAGGGTGATCAAAGAATATAATATTTATGCAGCCATCTAAGTTTCCCTGATCATCGGAAGAATTTGGCGTAGGCTACACCACCAGCAATTATGATAGCTCCAACCACGAAAAGACCGAAAGGAACTCCAGTTTCTGAAGTAGGAACAGAAGCATTTGTGGTGGCTGCCGCAGTAGTGGGTATGGAATATCCTGTGGAAGAAGAACTTCCCGAGGCGGTTGAACTGGAAGACGATTCTGGCCAATGATAAGTGTAGGAGTAATGTTTACTTTGACCCGGATATAATAGAACATCCCAGGCTGCTGTGTTAGCCCATGGCAGTTCATCTGAGATATAAGTTATCTGAGGGTTACTGTAGGTGAGTTTGGAATCAATAGGCACAATAGGTGCTCTTACTATCCCTGATACTTTTGGATATGTTGTGTCGTAATTTTTTATCCAGAAACAGAAATGACCATTCCAGGATTGAAGATCTAAACTTGGATTCAAGTACTCAATTTCATTAGGGAGGAACCAAGTAGCTGTTAATCCAGGTTCATTTACTAAAGGCCAAAAACCATTAGAAATAGATGCATTTCTCCTAATATATACCGGTATCGTTACGCTAGGATAAGGGTATGCAACCACCTTAAATGAAACAGTTTTAGTTTCTCCTGGTTGAATTTTCCAACCAAGATCATTTTCATCAACGTCAGACTGATATTTAATCATTTTTAATGCACAAGGATCGGTCCACGCCACCTTCCAAAATATGGGAGGAGATGTCTGGTTGTATACTTGGCTTATCTTAAAATATTCAACATGATCATTGTTATTTTTGATAGTAACGGTTATAGTGGATTCAAGATAAGTGAAAAGTACTTCTGAGCCTTGTTCTTGAACCCATGCTTGCTGATCACTAGACGTACTATCTGCTGCCCATGAAGATGAAATAGCCGTGCATAGGATTATTACTATCAGGGCTATGGATAATTTGTTGATGTTCATCTTAGAACCTCCCCCGTCATAGTTAGTTCCTCATAGTTTCATGATTTTACTGGTTCTCATCATGTTCCGTATATCTGTTTTAATTCTGTTATCATCCATTCTGGAGCATCCTGGGTTGGGACTGTTAGTTGTAAGTTTTGACTGTTCTGCATCAGGAACAGTGCATTCTCACGGGGCACTTCCAGAACAACCATATATCGTACATCTAGTTCACCTAGATTGGAAGTACGTTCAAAGTCCGATAATCTCCAACCATAAGAGTCAAGTAAAGAGGTTATTGTTGACTCGTCCCAAGTATTTGAGGCTGCGGCTTTAAGTAATTCTTCAACATCAGTATTAGCAGTCTGACTTCTACTGGTGGTCATGGTTAAAGTGTTATAAGCAATTTCCTGTGATTGTTGCAAGCTGGCAGCCACTGCACTACTGTCTTTAGCCCTTAAAATTGCTAGAACCGTAGCTCCACTAATACTCGGCGATGAAGCTGAGGATTGGGTTGTTGCTGTCTGATTAGTCGTGGTGTTATTAGAGGTTGAGGTAGCAGAAGCATTAGCTGTGGTCAAGTACACATCCACAGTGTCTCCAACATTTACTAAACCACCTGCAGCTTGCAGTCTGGTTATTATTATGGGTACTGCAACAGTATCCGGAGTTTCAATCTCCAAGTTAGATAGGACTGCAGCATCAGCCTCATTAACAATTGTTTGCGCATCTGACGTCTTCATAATCAGGTTCTTCTGACCACCCGCCTGATAGGTAATCATAACTCTATTATAAGGATCTTTTTCCGCCTCAATCTGTTGATTTTGATATTCTCTCCAGCTCGAAGTAGCTGGACCTAATACATCCACAGCCAGAACCATCTCCGGTGTGGTTCCACCATCAATTTCCGCTAGAATCGATGACTTTTGAGGGTCTAATGCAAGAGGTCCTTTAAAGTAGGTGTTAACCTCTTTAATCTTGGTCTGTTTAGCTGCGGTCATGGCATCCTGGTAGGGTGCGTAAACCAAAAAGTAGTAACCGGCACCAACAAGTACGATAAGTATAATTCCAAAAACAGCTGCTCCCACCAAGGTTCTCCGATCATCATCAGGACCACCTTTACCAAATCCTGCACCAGCAGTTATACCACCTAATGGGCCTCTACTTTTTTGAGGTTGTTTTTTCAGCGGAGGTTTAAGTGTTGGTTTGTCTTTAGGTGTGGGTCGTGGTTTTGGACGTGGTTTTGGCATGGGCCGGGGTATTTTGTTCCCAGAAGAGGGTTTTTCCCCACCTTCACTGTTGTTATTAATTTTTTCCTTGGATTTTTCAGTGGCCTTAGACACCATACCTTTAAGACGTCCTCCAATATCCGAATCAGATTTTTTCCCATCTTTTCGCAGATCAGGAGTGTCTTTTTTATCTTTATCTTTCTTTCCTAAGATCTTATCTAACATGTGGACCACTTCTTAGAAGCTTGCCGTATAATTCCATAAGAGGCATGATTAATACATATATTATTGTGAAGAGGAATAAAAGCTTTGCGGGAAGATAAGAAATTGATGATAAAATGTTCTGAGGCAAAATTGTTCCAACGATCAGTACACCGCCACTTGCCATCAATATCATACTCTTAAATTTAGGATACTCAATGGTACTTATCATGAACACCGCAATCACTGCCATGATGATTAGAGCAAAGTCCATTCGGAACATACCTGAGAGGTAGAATGATCCTAGGATCAGGGCAGTGGTAGGTATGGGTAGTCCCACGAATTTATCTCCACCAGGAACATCACTTGAATCTGCAAGTACATTGAACCTTGAGAGTCTTAATATTCCACTTATAACTATTAGGAGTGCTACTAGTATATTAATGTATGGGATCGAAAACGATTGGCACGCGGTAAACAAAAGCATTCCGGGGGCAACACCAAATGAGATCACATCCGAAAGTGAGTCCATGTTCTTGCCAAAACCATGTTCATCAACTCGGTTAGTTCGACGGGCCACCCACCCATCTATAGAGTCAAAGATCACTGCCAGGAGCATGAACTGGGATGCCAGTATTAAGTTTCCAATGGACACCATTATCACTGCCAAGAACCCTGAAGAGGCATTAGCCAATGAAACTAAGTCAGGTAATGCCATATAATGGGTTATCTTCATATTTATACTCCAACAGTGATTATAAGGATTATTTTAATTTTTTTTATGCATTTGGGCAATTATAGTCTCCCCTGCAGTTGGTTTTCCACCTTCAGTGACCATCAGTTTTGTGTTTTCATAAGGGATAATTAGATCAACTCTGGAACCAAATCTTATCATTCCCAGACGGTCCCCTGTTTGCACCTGGTCACCCACTTCCACATACTGAACAATACGTCTAGCCACGAAACCAGCTATCTGTATGACACCCACTTTTCCATACTCTGAATCTATAACTATTAAATTCTTTTCATTTTCAGTAAGTACATTTCGCATGGCAATCTTAAATTTGCCAGAGTAATGTTTGGTCTTCACAATAGTACCCGAGATTGGAGCCCGGTTAACATGAACATCAAATGGGGACATGAAAGTACTTACCAGAATACCTTTCCCTCCTGGGCTCAATATATATTTCATTAATGGATCTTCATAGTGAACTGTTTTCACCCGATCGATTTTTCCTTTTAAAATTCTACCATCAGCAGGAGCAACTATTAAACCAGTGTCCTGGGGAATTTTCCGGTTTGGGTCTCTGAAAAACTGCATCAAGAAGGCTATGGCTGAAAACATTAAAAAACTTACAATAAAATAGCCAAAAAGAAACGGTAAAACCGCTATGGTTAACAGTATTCCTACTTTTTTAAAGGTTCCTTTGACAAACATTTGATATACCTATTAACAAGAATTCAGTTTTTTTAGAGTGTCGGATCTATCCAAAAAGCTGAAAGAACAACACATTATAAAAATATATTAGGAGTTAACATCATGACATGGTTAAAACTATTGTAGCTTAATCACTTACTTATTTATTATATGAGAAATCTAATAGTGCTTATCATATTAATTATATAAATTTGGGAATTAATAATTAGCTTTAATCACTTACTTATATATGTTTAAAAATCTAATAGTTTTAGAAATCTAATGGTGACTATATCATTTACTTATATGACTAGTATAGAACTTAATGATATGTTGAACTATTTATTGTAAAATTTATAAAAGAGCTAAATTCAATTTTATGAAAGTGGTAACTGATGATCGAGAATAAAATAAAAATCCTGAGAAAGGCAGCCGAAGTTTCCACAGTTCAGGATTCAGATTACATATGGTGTGTCATTGCCGGTAATGAAGACATGGTTAATAATGTTGCCTACTCGGCGATAATGGATAAAGAACGTGTTAAAGTACTTTGTAGAGAGCATGTGACCACTAGAGAATCAGTTGTAACCAAAAAATTTGATTTTATCATGCTTTACGGAGAAACAAGTAAAATAAGAGAATTAAGCATGATATGTAAAGAAAATGGTGGTGCCTACCTTAAAATAGCACCTTATTATGTTAAAGATGAAGGAAATCTTCTCTTAACGGTGGGTCCTGATAATTCCATTAAAAAATTTGTGGGTGACTGTGAAAAAAGCCATGTGAAACTTTCCTTCTTATTAGAGGACCAGACTACAGGATTCATAGAAACTGATGTCTACATAACTAATAAGTTACCTGGTTTTATTCGTAATACCATAGATCCACTATTTAAAATGGCAGACGTTGCTTTATCCACTGTTTTATTATCAGCTGACGATGAACACGTCCCCAAAATCAAGGAACTTGCCAGATCCAACAAGATATTCTTAATCGAATTTAACAAAATCTTAAAGGAGGATTAAAATGTTCAGTTTTTTAGGTAAAAAAGATGAAGAAGAAGAGGATAAAAAACAACCTTTGTCCAATACTTTGGGTATCGATTTAGGAACCCTTAACACAGTAGTAGCCAAACCATCTGGTGATAAATTTGATCTATTCAAAATACCATCAGTGGTAGCTGTCAAAAAAGAAGACCCGGGTTATGTATTGGCTGTAGGTGAAGAAGCTAAATCCATGTTAGGAAGAACCCCAGAGGACATCATAGCAGTTCGACCACTCCGACAGGGAGTTATTGAAAGCATTGCTCAGGCAGAAGCCCTTCTGCTTTATTCCATGGATCTAGGTTCTGGAGAAGCAACAGAATCCATAGACCGCATAGTTGTAGGTATACCCGGAGATGCTTCCGAAGTGGAGAAAAAAGCTGTGGAAGACATAGGAAAAAAAGCCGGAGCCAGTTATGTCCTGGTAATAAGCGAAGGCCTTGCAGCAGCTATTGGAGCAGGCCTACCTATAGCAGAAGCATCAGGTACCATGGTGATCGACATAGGTGCAGGATCCAGCGACGTGGTAGTTATATCCCTAGGAGGAATAACTGATATTGAAACCATCCGTAGTGGTGGAGACGATGTAGATGCTAATATAGTAGCCAAAGTTAAAGAGAAATATAATGTGGAAATTGGAATTCACGAAGCTGAAAAAGCCAAAATAGAAGTGGGAATGGTACATTGCAAAAATGAAAAATCCGTGGGTAAAACCACCGTCATAGGCAAATCCATGGAAACCAACAAACCAAAAAAGGTTGAAATCGATTCCACACTGGTGGCTGATGCTGCAGAACCAATTATCGCTAAACTAGTGGAAGCTTTAGCCCACGTACTGGAAAGAATGTCTCCTGAACTTATTTCCGGTGTTTACAACAAGACTGTGGTAGTAGGAGGCACATCCCAACTTAAAGGACTTAAACAACGTATATATGAAGAAGTTGGTGTGCCAGTGGAAATATCCGACGATCCTATGACCGTGGTTGCTAAAGGAACTGCCATTGTGGCTGCCGAACCACGTGCTTTAGAGCCAGAAGTGCGTTTGAAAGCCATGAAATAAATAAAACAACCCTATTAATTTTTTTAAATAAATTAAAGGTTTAAAAAATTAGATTAAAAACTTAGAAAATCTATGAAGATATTAGGAATAGATGAAGCAGGCAGAGGATCTGTGTTAGGGCCTTTGGTTGTTGGCGGTGTGGCTCTAGAAGAGGATCGGGTTAAATATTTGGAAAGACTCGGCTTAAAAGATTCCAAAAAAATTTCACCAAAGAGGAGAATAATTTTAGCCCGTAAGATAAAGAGAATAGCTGAATGTCATACTGTGAAGATCACAGCCAAAGACATAGACATGCTACGGTCAAGGGATGTCAATTTGAATGAAATTGAAAAAATCGCCATTAACCGTATCATCGGCAGTTC
>JAHKLQ010000124.1 GCA_020854975.1 Methanobacterium sp. | reverse complement strand
TTTTGCACCAGGACCATTAGCATAAACCAGGTCAACAGCATTAGCTATGGTTTGAACTGCGTTTTTTGTATCAGATGTTCTTGAAATATCCATGGTAGAATTTACCGAAGAACCCACCATGGGCAAGGTAACTGTAGCCATAATAATCAGAATCACAACTATGAGTAGTAAATACTCTGCTGATGCCTGTCCTTTATTTTCCATTTTAATCACGATGATGTATTATGATCATACAATTATTATTGCTATCCTATTAATATTATTATAGTCTATAGGCAGATGATTCATATAAACATTGGCTAATACTGATTGCGCATTGGCTCAACATCATATTCATTATTGCATTTTAACGGTTAGAGAGTTCAGATGTTGGATTATTGGTCCATGATACCAATTTAACAAGTGATTACAGAGGGGGATCACATGATCCAAATAAGGATCTTCTGAAAAATATAGGCAAGATCCCCAATAAAAAGGGATATTAAGAGTCCAATGAAGATAGATGGTGCGAAGGGAACTCCTTTTTTTACCCGGAACTTATCAGAAATTTTACCCTCTTTTTGCAGTTTCTTCAAAAGCTGGATATCATCGGAAGTTAACCCTGCAGCTAAAGTTCCCACCAATCGTTTCCCTGGGGGTGCAGTGAGTTTACTCAGATCCCTTGTTTTGAATGATTCTGTTATTTTATCAGTTAAACTTTTGTTATCAACATAGATTTCCTTATCTTGCTGGTATAAATTATAGGCGGGTATCATTCCCTCCTGAAGCTCATCAAGAACAACATCATCTTGAAGTGCTTCCTTATTAATAGAGGTTAAAAGTTTTTTCACCATTTCTATAATGGTTATAAAGATAAATAAAGTCACAATGCTCATAATTGTAATCTGGAAGTTATAAAAAAGAGCAGAAACTGTAACTAATGACACTAACACGGCCTTCACATAATTGGGTAGTTTTGATATCACTAAAGAGAGTAAGTAAATTAATATTAATGAGATTATTATGATCTGCAGACCGATCTGTTGGGTTATGAAAATGGTTAAAGTGACAGCTGAAGTAATAACCAGAGTTAAAAGTATGTTTTTCTTGTAATTCTTCAATGGGGCTGTTAACTCATCCATTAAATAAGGTTTGGTCTTAACAACAATGTAAAACACGTAAATCAGGAGAAAAGGGAGGATTGATAAGATACTGTTAATTATCAATGTTAAGGGGAATGGGTAGCTCCCTTCTAGGGGGAATGACACCCCTAATATTTGGTAAGATACAAGAGCAGGGTAAAAAGGGAGAAGTGCTGCCAGGGCAGTGAAAAGTTTCACATCACCCCCAGCCCAAGCCCCCATCTTCCAGAACAGGTAGCCCAGGGCAAATATCACACCAGTAACCACCACACAAATGATAATAAACCATAGATCGCCGATCATAAAGGCGTAAATTCCATTAAGTAGTATACCCAGACCAATGAGAGGGAAGGTAAGTTTATTGGGGATAATACCCTGTTTAAGATCTGAGTAACTGGCATATAAACAGGCCAATATGGCTATGATAGTTGTAATTAAAGGGATATCAATAATCATTTAATTCCTCAATAAGATTATGTTTCTTTAGTTTTCAGAATGTTCAAAATAGTGTATTATTTCTTTATTATTCCTTTAACTAACCTTTTTGTTGTTTTTCAACTAAATTTACTTGAAATAATATTCTAAAAAGATGTTCTCCCCTAAACTCTTTTAAGAATTACTTCATTTTTTTTAAAAAAATTTCCCTTAATTATCATTTCTTAATATAATTACCCATTTTTTTGCTTGTGGTTAGCAAGAGCTGCTTTCAAAAATGATATGAAAATAGGATGAGCATTGTTAGGTCTGGATTTAAATTCAGGGTGGAACTGACAACCTAAAAACCATGGATGTTCCTCTAACTCTATCATCTCCACCAAAAAGTCATCAGGAGAAGTTCCAGAAATCACCAGTCCTTTTTCCATCAATATATCTCTATAATCATTGTTTAATTCAAAACGATGGCGGTGACGTTCACTCACCTCATTCTCACCATAAGCTTCCTTGGCCATGGTTCCATCTTTAAGTTTACAAGGATAAGAACCCAACCTCATGGTTCCCCCCATGTTTTTAATCTTTTTTTGCTCTTCCATAAGATCAATAACTGGATGAAGAGCTTTCTGATCAAATTCTGTACTGTGAGCCCCTTCTAAACCATTTAAACGAGCGAATTCAATGACCATGCATTGCATGCCCAGACAGATACCAAAAAGAGGCACATCATTCTGGAGGGAATAACGAACTGCATCCAGTTTACCAGAGATACCTCGTTCTCCAAAACCTCCAGGAATTAATAATGAATCCAGATGGCTTACTTTATTTTCATCTATTTTTTCTTCGGCCTGTATCCATTCAATGTTAACCTTTATTCCCAGATGGGCTGCGGCATGTTTTAAAGATTCTCTAATGCTCATGTAAGCATCTTCCAGTTCCACATACTTACCAATAATACCCACACTGACCTGGTAATCTTCCTGTTTCAAGGATTTAACAACTTCCTTCCACTCCTCCAGATCCTGTTCTTTGGCTTCTATCTTTATCCGATTAGTAATATATTCCCCTACATGTTCCTGGTTCAAGATTAAAGGAACTTCATAGATGGAGTGCACATCAGGAGTGTTAATCACAGCTTCCCTTTCCACGTCACAGAAATGAGATATTTTGTTTTTAAGTGGCTGGTCAATAGGATATTCGGAACGACAGATAATCATATCTGGAATAATACCAGTACTCCGGAGTTCTTTGGTACTGTGCTGGGTGGGTTTGGTCTTAAACTCCCCTGCTGCTCTCAGGTAGGGTACATAGGTCACATGGACAAACATCACATTATCGTGTCCTTCCTCATTTCTAAGTTGCCTCAGGGCTTCTAGGAATGGTTGACTTTCAATATCTCCCACAGTTCCACCCACTTCCACCAGAACCACTTCTGCCTGGGTTTCATGGGCAATCTTACGTACCATGTCTTTTATTTTGTTGGTTATATGGGGAATGATCTGCACACAGGAACCAAGGTAATCCCCTTTGCGTTCATGTTCAATCACAGAAGAATAAACCTTTCCAGTGGTGATGTTAGATTTTCCGGAGAGATTCACATCTAAAAAACGTTCATAATGTCCCAGATCCAGGTCAGTTTCCATACCATCCTCGGTAACGAAGACCTCCCCATGCTGGTAAGGGTTCAGAGTACCTGAATCCCAGTTAAGATAAGGATCAATTTTAATGGCCGTGACATCCACACCATATGACCTTAAAATTCTCCCAATAGAAGCAGATGTTATTCCTTTTCCAATTGAACTTACCACACCACCAGTAACCACTATATATTTAGACAGATAGACCATCTCCTTAAAAAAATTTTTAGATTATTATCAACGATAAAATTTACTCCGGTTATACCTATTAATTGTATTATGGTATTCGGAATGAACATAATTGTAAATATTTAGATCATTATTTTAATCCCTATATTTTTCCATCCTTTGATGTTTCTATGGGGTTCCAGGGGGAATTCTTCATAATAGGCATGTTATTAAAACTTGCCCAAATAGAACCTTCCTAATAGGAACACCTAATAGGAACATCTATCTATTGGTAAATCTCATTAAAAAAGTTACCTAAAGAATGGAGAAATAGAAAATTCCCCTCAAAAGAGGTTCAGGGTGCATACAATTGCAGTACTTTATCATGTGCAGAAAATTCTCTATCATCATCAAGTTTAGATAACTCCTTCAACCCATATTTCCTTTCCATAGCTTTTAGGATAAGGTAATCAGCAAGATGGGGGTTTTTTGGTAATATGGGGCCATGTAAATAGGTTCCGATGCAGTTCTGGTAGACCATACCTTCTTCCTGGTCTTTGCCATTGTTACCGTAACCCACCATAACCTGACCTAGAGGTTGGTGTTCATGGTAAGTGCGGCCGCCATGGTTTTCAAAACCCACCAGAGTTTCAGGACTTAAACCCAGACTGTTTTTTATAATTATATTCCCAATAAGCCGTCCTTCCTCACTTCTGGTATGATAATCAAATATTCCCAGCCCAGGAACATCATTTCCCTCTGCATCAATGTATTTTTCACCCAGAAGCTGGTAACCTCCACAAATGGCAAGAACTGGAGCACCATCTTCAATTAAAGATTCCATCTCCCTACTATAATTTAAAAGGTGAGAATAAACAATGTTCTGCCCCCGATCAGAACCACCACCAATGAAGAACAGATCACCATCTTCAAGGGGTGCTTCGTTGTTCATGCTGAAACCCACTATTTCAACATTGATGCCTCGCCACACACATCTTTGGCGGAGAGAAGTAACATTACCCAGATCTCCGTAGAGATTTAAAAGATCTGGATACATATGATAAATTTTAAGTTCCATAGTTATTTCCTTTTTCATTTATTTTTAATTTATTTTCATCCTGTAAATTTGGTTCATCGGCCGGGAATTTTCAAATTCTTTAAATATTCACGAACATGGGACATCTTTTTACCTGTACCTTCTAAACGTGCCAGAACCAGCTCACGAGCCTGAAATACAGCAGTATAAGTGGGTAAAAGATAAACAATTTCTACATCATCCTTTAACACCTTTTCTATGGCTTGATCCATATCATCATTAACTTCCACTAGTTCCACTGGTACTCCTGCATATTTAAGTCGTAGTGCTATATCTTCTGCCCTTCTACCGGAACAATAAATTTTGTGAATGTCACTTATGTTAACTGTTTTTTCTACTTCAGCATCCCAAATCCAGGACACATCCCTACCATCAGCAGGGTTATCATTAAGTACAAATAGCATTGATTTAGGACGTTCATCCAGGATTATGCTGCTTATAGTCTCAGAAAGACCAATGGGGTTTTTAACCAGAGCAATTTTTACTATCTTATCAGAAAATTCGAAGTTCTCCATCCTACCCAGATGATATTCAAATTCCTCAATGGAACGGGCAACCTTATCCAGGGGTAATCCTATTTCCAGGGCAGTGGACAGGGCAGCACAACAGTTATAAACATTGTAAATCCCTTCATAGGCAAAGGAGATATCCTGTGTCTTTTGATCTTTTTCTTTAAACTGAAAATGATATTGATGGTCCTGATAATTTACCTCCGTGATCTGATAATCATAAGGAGGATTCTTAAAACCACAATCAGGGCACTGGTACCCGCCTAATTGTCCATAATTATAATAACTGTATTCAAGGTAATTACTACATGCGGGACAGAACCTGGATTCAACAATTCCCTGTTCGAAAGTACTGTACTGATTACGGGTTACCCCATAATAAATATTCTTTTTATGGAGTTTCCTGAAGTTAGAGACAAGTGGATCATCGGCGTTGAGGATTAAGGTAGTATCCAATGGTTCCAAAGCTTTTAAGATATCTTGAAATGCTTTTTCTATTTCACCATAACGATCCAGCTGATCCCGGAAGAAATTGGTGACCAGAACATAGTCTGGTTTAATATCTTTGGTCACATCCTGAAAGGAACCCTCATCAACTTCAAAGATCCCCCAATCATAATTTTTTTTCTGGTCATGTAAAAAGGCACTTACCAGTCCCTGGGGCATGTTAGCACCCCTTAAATTGGAAAGTACTGAAGGATATTCCCTTCTGAGAATAAAATTAATCAGGTTATTAGTAGTGGTTTTACCATTGGTCCCAGTTATGAGGATCTTACCCTGGCAGCGCTGATTCACTACCTTTAAGATATCTGGATAAATGGTCATAGCCACCTTACCTGGCATGGCACTGGCACTACTTTTCAGGATTCTCTGGAGTATGAAAGAAGCAAGTTTACCTGCTGCCACTGCGAAATAATACCTGAATCTTGAATAAGTTATGTTAAATCCCACCTTTCTGGATATGATTGAATCGATTTTTGTATAGTTTATTTTTTTTTAAGTAGAGAAGTCTTTGAAAAACTGTAAGAATTCATAACCTTTCATTAACTTTTTAGAACTGTTTTTAAAGCTGTTTAATACAGTTTTTTCGTTATATTCTTCTGTTTTATCTTGCATACAACCTGGAGAATAAATAGCATAAGGTATGGGATCAGAAGTGTGTGTTCTCAATTCAATAGGTGTGGGATGGTCTGGTAGTACGGCAATGGCATAATCTCCCATGGAAGGGAGTTCCTCTAAGAGTTTACCCAGTATGCGATGGTCAATACGTTCAATGGCCTTGATCTTTTCATCAATATCTCCAGCATGGCCTGCTTCATCAGGGGCTTCCACATGGATGAAAACAAGATCATGGTCTTTTAAGGTTTCTAAAGCATAATTAGCTTTACCACAGTAATCAGTATCATAAAAACCTGTAGCTCCGGGAACATGGACATTGGTAAGTCCCAGGTAAGTTCCTATACCTTTAATCAAATCCACACCAGTGATGGTTGCACCTTTAAGCCCATATTTTTCCATAAACGGTGTCATTTGGGGTTTTGTGCCCTGTCCCCACAACCAGATCATATTGGCTGGTTTTTTACCTTCTTCCAATCTTTTCTGATTTACAGGGTGTTTAGCCAGAACATCAGATGACTTGTACATTAACTCATTGAGTTTCACTGACAGAGGATCATCTTTGGGTGATAGGAGATGGTTTTTGATGGGTTCTCCCACCACATCATGGGGAGGGGTTGATTTAAGGGAATCAGCATTTTTATCCTTGTAAACAAACAGGTGCCGGTAGCTGGTTCCTAGATAAAATTTTCCATAGGAGAAATAGGATTGGTTCAGAGCATCTATAAGTTGGGATGCTTCGGCAGTGCTGATATGTCCCGCGTTAAAATCAGCTAAAAGTCCATCATCTTCAGTTATAAAGTTACAACGGAATGCTACATTATCATTACTGAGTTTTGCCCCTATACTGGCAGCTTCCAGTGGACCACGGCCTGTGTAACATGTTTTAGGATCATAACCCATTATGGAAAGATTAGCCACATCCGAACCTGGCTCCATGTGATTGGGAACGGTTTGTAGCATGCCACATACACCATTTTTCGCTATGAAATCCATATTAGGGGTTTGAGCCCTCTGAAGAGGTGTTTCACCATTTAATTCTTTCAGGGGATGGTCTACCATCCCATCACCTATAACCACTACGTACTTCATTACTTATCTCCTAAAAATATAAAAAATGCCTTAAACTATTATTTATAATCATTTCCGCATTAAATAAATTAAACCATTACATTAAACTCATTATAACTCATAATAAATAAATAAGTTGGGTTGTTTAATGAATGGTCCTATTTTCTTTTTTTCCAGATGTTTACCATGTCACTTAGGATGGCTGAAGCTGTTTCCACGGAACCTGCACCTTTTCCAACCACAGTCACATCATCTGCCAGGTCAGTTTTAAGGGTGGCCACGTTCAGGGTGCCTCCCACTGCAAAGGGTGATCCCTGGCGTACCAGGCGAGGTGAAACTTCCAGGGCATCTGGTGAAGCTTCTCCAATGAGTTTGATAAGCATGCCTTCCTTCTTGGCCAGTGCTATTGATTCAGAGGTTATCCTGGATATACCTTCCACCTCCACATCTTTAAGAGTCACAGGCAGGTTAAGTACAGAATTAGCCAGGATCACTATCTTGCAGGCAGCATCAATACCTTCCACATCCTGGTAAGGATTCGTTTCAGCTATTCCCATTTCTTGAGCTTCTTTAAGGGTTTGTTCATAAGATGAGCCTTCATTAGCCATTCGAGATAGGATGTAATTGGTGGTTCCGTTAAGAATTCCATATATGGATTCTATACTACACCCAGCCAGAGTTTCATGGGCAAAATTTATAATGGGCATGGCACCCCCAACAGAAGCCTCAAATTTAAATTCCACGTTATTACGTTTAGCACAAGCATCCAAATCCTTAAATGATAAGGCGAGGGGGCCTTTGTTTGAGGTAACCACATCTTTACCATTCTCCATGGCCTTTATGATATGGCTACGGGCAGGTTCACCATCATCAATATCTGTGGGAGTTACTTCCACCAGACAATCATATTCAACTTCATCCAACACTTTAAGACTATCTACACCAGGAACACCATAATCCGGGTAAGATGAGATTTTTCCTTTCTCAGTTTTGGTGTTAAGTAATAATTCCTCATCCAGACCCTCAGGGTTTATAGCTGCCCCTGAACTATCAGTAACTGCAACAATCTGAGGATTAAGATCATATTTCCTTTGCAGATAATCTTTTTTCAGGGATATTACATGAGCAACACCCTGTCCCACCGCTCCGAAGCCTAAAATAACAATTCTCATTCAATTCACCTTTTTAAAAGACTAAAACAACCTCAGACTTCATTAATTACCAGGAAACCCTTTTTGGCCCCTAGTTCTTTAACATTTTTCAGGACCTCTTTTTTAAGTCCGGAATTTGCTTCCATAACCATTTTGGTGGCTGAATTTCCTTCTTTATCAGACATTTTAAGATCAAGATCAGCCACTCTAACACCTTTTAACTGGTTCAACTGAGCTACAGTATCCTGTAAATCTTCTTCTACAATGTCTCCTATGAGGACTGTGGTGATTTGTTCCTTACGTAACACACCATCAACTTCAATTATATGGATATCCTTGGATTCCAGGGCACCCATAACCTTATCCAAGGTTTCTTTATCTCCTTCAATAGTTATCTGGACAGGTACAGTACCTCTTTCAGTTTTAACATCTCTTTGATGGATAACTGCAACAATATTGGCTCCTAATCTTCCCATAGGTTCAAGAACTTCCAGTAATTGCCCTGGCACGTCTGGTAAGTCTAATACTAAGTTGAATCTCATTTTACCCACTTTCCTTTCTCCACTATAAGATTCCCATCTTCATCCACATGGGTATTGCGCATGATTTTTTTAGAATCTTTGTCCTCAGCACAATCTTCTCTTGATAAATTAACATTGTCCACCATGTAATGGGTTTCTTCCAGATCAGGTATGTCTTTTAATGCCTCAGAAAAGCTTTGTAATATTTCTTCTGCCTCTTTTTCAATTTTCAACTTAGTTCACTCCCAACTGCACTTATATTAATACGATAAATAGTTTTTAATAAATTTTTAGATGTATTATCCTTAATCCGGTTTATGTAATAATATCCATATCAAGTTCAATTATTATGTACTTTAGTTGTTATGAATTTAAATATCTATAAATTTAAAGGAATTTTTCAACTCCTCCATGTAATCTGGATCTTTAAGGACTTTCTTTTTGAGAATTTTATGAATGCCAGATCCATACTGAGCAGCCTTTTTAGGTCTTTTAACAATCTCATGGGGCACACCCAATTCACTAGCCACTTCTCTGAGGATACACTTTCGCAGTTTGTCCTCAGGGCCACTTATCTTGTACTTCATAGGTATATTCATGGCCATATTTATAATTTGAAGATCCAGATAGGGAACCCTTAATTCCACACTACTGGACATGGTTACTTTATCATCACGTTCCAGGTTCACATGGTAAAGATTATCCACATCACTAATAAGGTCTTCCTGTGCATTTTCACCTTTTTCCTGGTAAAAATTGAGATAACGATGGTAGCCTGCAAAAAGCTCATCTGCACCCTGACCAGACAGCATCACACGTTGACCCTGTTTATGGGCCATTTCTGCAGCAAGGTATGCAGTCATACCCACCCCTAATTTCATAACATTCCATTCTTCTATGGCATTTAATACAAGGGGTGTGTATTCCCTTACCATTTCCTCATCAACTATTCTAGTGTGAATAGGGAGACCTATATCGCGCGACACTTCAGTGGAGAAGGCCAGATCCTGAGAACCCTCACTACCCACTGCATAAAGATCAGTTTCAACCCCCAGATCAGCACATAACACTGCCAGAAGGGTGCTATCCACACCCCCTGAAAATAATATTCCAACCCTATCCAGACCTCTGATTCTTTTTTTCACAGATTCCCTAATATAAATCTTTAAAATCTCTTTGAAGTCTTTTTTTGATTTCCCACTGGAATAATCCTCTTTCCATGATGGTCTCCCAGGGAGAGAAACCAATTTCTGATTATGTAACATAAAATAAGGAGGTAAAGTATGGGTTTTGCCAATTCCAACTTCCCATAATGCCTTTCTCTCTGATGCAAAACCAAAAAGACCATTACCACTCCCATAATAAAGTGGTTTTACTCCTATTGGGTCTCGAACAGCCACCAAATCTTTACCATCATAGGCAGCGAATGCATAATCACCATCCAAACGTTCAGTAACTAAAGGGATTGCTTTGGATAGGGAATCATGATAATATTCTGTTAAGAGGGCTAAAACCACTTCAGAATCACTATCAGTTTTAAAATCATAATTGGATTCATTTTTAAGTTCAGAATGTAACTGTGAGTAGTTGTATATTTCTCCATTGCAAACCAGAACAATTTTTCCCTTTGTCATGGGTTGAACAACTTCTGATCCTACAATGGATAGGAGATTATGGCCCAGTCCAAAATTACCGGAGGGTATATTCAGATCTTCCAGGTTGCCCTGGGATATTTCACCATCCACAAAAACTCCGGATTTATCGGGTCCACGGTGTTTAAGGGTTGATAACATCTTATACAATTCATCATCAATACCTTCGCCGATGATACCAGTTATCGCACACATAATTAGTAATCCTACAATTTTTAGTACTAAACTTTTTAGTAAATCTATAAAGCAGATCTGTCAATTCCCATAAAATAGACATGAATATATTGATGGGATTATTTAATAATGTTTTGAATTTAGCAATTATCTCTAGATAAATCCGTAAATAACAAAAACATGTTCTATTTTCAATTAAAACCAAGACTTTCGAAATTCATTATCATTTTTTTCTAAAATTTCAACGAAAAATTAAAAATAAAAAAAAGGGGGAAATAGATTATTTTTTTTATTCCCTTTTTGACACACATATACCGGTGAAAATAGCAAGTAATGCTATTAATATTCCACCAATTGGAATTCCAGTAGTTTGCATACCAACAGTTTCTTCTGATGTACCAGTATTGTCATTAGAGTCTGTAGTTGTGGTTGATGAATTTCCAGGATCAGACACGGAATAAGGTTGGACGGAAACACTGGCTCGATTGTTGTCAGGGTTGGGGTCGTAATATCCTGCTGCAGCAACTGGGTCTGGATCAGTTATCACTGCCTCAACAGTCATCTGAACATCTGAAACCATGGCTTGCATTATTAAATGCATAACATCCATGGTACTGGTGGCCATGTAACCAATGCTCCATAAACCTGTAGTCGAATTAAATGAGCCATTGGAATCGTCAGAAACGTAGCGAAGTCCTTCAGGTGCGGTGAAATATACTTTCACATTAGGACAATCGTCAGGCCCATAATTGTGTGCTGTCAAGGTAAATTCAACATAGTCCAGATACCTTGGATAAGCATTGTCCACAGTTATCATAATTCCAAGATCTGATGCTGGTGGAACAGTTATGGTAGTGTTAACTTCGTTGTTTGTTGTGTTTTGGTCGTATGTTGTTGAGGTTATGTTGGCGATGTTGGTTATTTGTGTGTTGGATTGTGTGACTTGTGCTAGGATTTGTAGTATGGTTTGTGCTCCGTTGGCTAGGTTGCCGATGGTCCAGAGTCCTGTGTTGTGGTTGTATGTTCCGCTGCTGTTGTCGGAGATGTATGTTAGTCCGTTTGGTAGTGTGTCGGTTACGGTTATTCCGGTTGCTTGGTCTGGTCCGTTGTTGGTTACGGTGATGGTGTA
>JAHKLQ010000019.1 GCA_020854975.1 Methanobacterium sp. | reverse complement strand
CAATGGAGAAGAGATAGCGTAATTAAGCGAATAGACAGACCAACCCGTCTAGACCGGGCACGATCCCTTGGTTACAAAGCCAAAAAAGGGTATATAGTTGTCAGGACCCGCGTACGCCGTGGTGGAAGAAGAAAAACCAGATTCACCGCAGGTCGTAAGCCAAAAAGAATGGGTGTTAAGAAAATCACTCCCAAAAAATCCATACAGCGCATAGCTGAAGAAAGAGTGGCCCGCAGGTACCCTAACTTGGAAGTGTTAAACTCATACTGGCTCTGGGAAGATGGTAAATTCAAATTCTATGAAGTTATCCTGGTGGACCCCAACCACCCTGCAATCAAGAACGACCCTAAAATTAACTGGATCTGTGAAAACCAGCATACTGGACGTGTATTCCGTGGTTTAACCAGTGAAGGTAAAAAAAATAGGGGCCTCCGTAATAGAGGTAAAGGAGCGGAGAAATTAAGGTAATGATACACAACCTCTCCTACCGGGCCTTCGTTTACGGGACTGAAAACGAAGAGAAGGTGAGGGAGGCCATATGTATCCTCCTCCCCACCGCATTACCCGAAAAAGAAGTCACTGAAGGTTATCATAAGAATCAGGTTATTATTCTCCAGGGAAAAATCACCAAAAAAAGAGAAATTAAAGATTTCCTGAAAAAATTACATTCACTGAAACCCTCGGCCAAAAAAAGGATTTTAAGGGAACTTGAAAATAGAATGGATGAGCGGGGGAACCTTTTTCTCAGATTCGATAAACAACGTGCCTACCTGGGAGATTTAAAGTTGGTTGAGCACGGTGATGCCCTGCATATAAAGTTGAAAATAGCTGCCTACCCTGCTCGGAAGGAAGAGGCCCTTAAGGTGGCCCGGCAGATATTCGAGGAATAGGCAGGTGATTATAAATGTTTTTTGATTTTCACCTTCACGGAGACTATAAACTCGCCCGAGAAGCTGAAAAATTAGGATACCATGGAGTAGCTCTGGTAGTTCATTCTAAAGATTGCAAAAAACAAGCTGAAACTCTAAAAGATCTCCGCAAAACCATCATAAAAGATGGAAACCAGGATGATGGTAACAGTTTTTCACTACAACTCGGTGTGGAAATCGATGCCAAAAATCCTGAAGACCTGAAAAAACAGGTCAAAAAGTTCCGAAAAAATGCTGATATTCTCCTGGTCCATGGTGGAAATCTTAAAATCAACAGAGCAGCCACTGAAGATCCTCGAATTGATATTTTAAGCCATCCCTACCGCAACCGATATGATAGTGGTATAAATCATGTTTTAGCCGTTAAAGCAGCCGAAAACAAAGTTGCAGTGGAGATAAACCTGAAATATTTCCTTCTAACCCGACCAAACCAACGGCACCGTGTCCTAAACCAGTTCCAACAAATTGTAAAGTTACATCGTAAATACCAGTGTCCAGTTATCATCACCAGTGATGCCAGTTCAATCTATGGACTCCGTAATCCCCGGGATGTAATGGCAATGGCACCATGTTTTGGAATGAAGAAAGAAGAAACTCTCACTGCCATGTCTGCAATTCCACAGGAAATTATGGAAAGAAATAAAATTAGGGATCAGGTTATAGTTCAGGGTGTTCGTTTAATTAAATGAGATAGGGAGATAAAAGTCATAATTAGTAAATATAGGTTATGATCAGTAGAGATAAGGATAATTAGCTAGATTTCTAATCTAAATTTACTAGTGGAGATACTAGAACATGAAACTTAAAATACTGCCTACTCACCTTCGGGATAAGAAGAGATACCTGGCATTTCAGGCAGTTTCAGAATATCCTCTGGAAAGGGATGATGTAATATCCCTAGTCCTAGAAGCGTCAGGAGATCTTTATGGGGCATGTGGTACTAGTAAATTGGGTTTATGGGTGGTAAAAGTGTGGAAATATAATTCATCTGAGAAAAAGATGGTCAAAGGGATTATTAGGTGTAACCGAAATGAAGTTGATGCAGCCAGAGCTGTAATTCCCACCATAACCAGATTCAGAGGGAAAAGGGTGGTTTTCCAAACCTTGGGAATTTCCGGAACCATCAAAGCAGCAACAACAAACTTTATTAAATTGAAGGCAGCAGATGATTAAAATGTATAAATTGTTTTAAAATTAAAACCAATATTTTATTGAAGTTCATTGTTTTATCAAAAAATATGAGAGAGGTATAAGATATGCAACCGTTCCCAGCAGCAGGATATGATAAGGGTATATCTATTTTTAGCCCAGATGGAAGGCTATTTCAGGTTGAATACGCAAGAGAAGCTGTAAAAAGAGGTACAACTTCATTAGGAGTGAAATCATCTGAGGGGATTGTGCTGGTGGTGGATAAAAGACCCAGCAGCAAACTGGTGGAACCCACTTCCATTGAAAAGATATTCCAGATCGACGAACACATAGGTGCTGCCACCTCTGGATTGGTGGCTGATGCTCGGAAACTCATCGAACAGGCTAGAATGGAGTCTCAAGTCAACAAGATTACCTTCAACGAACCCATACCAGTGGAGATGTTAGCCAAAAAGATCTGTGACATGAAACAGATGTACACTCAGCATGGTGGAGTCCGACCATTCGGATCTGCTCTAATCATTGGAGGAGTTAACGACAGTGGATGCCGACTGTTCGAAACAGATCCCAGTGGTGCTTTAATAGAATACAAAGCCACTGCCATTGGAGCAGGGAGAGCTCTAGCCATGGAAGTTTTCGAAAAAAGTTACAATGAAGAAATGAAACTTGAAGAAGCCATGGAACTAGCTTTAGATGCAATTTATGAGGCAACCGAAGGTAAAACCACCAAAGAAAGTGTTGAAATTGCAGTTATCGAAAAATCCACGGGTAAATACCGTAAACTCACTAATGATGAAATAGACGATCATGTGGAAGAACTCCTCATCCGCAAATCTAAGGAAGGGGAGGAAGAAGAGGAATAAATCATGGTCACCCTGGAAGATGCAGTAATAGCCCGCCTGGAATACTACGGGGAACGATTTGAGGTCTTGGTAGATCCAGATCTAGCATCTGACTTTAAAAGGGGAGAAAATATAGAAGTTGAAAAGATACTGGCTGTTGAAGAGGTTTTCAAAGATGTCAAGAAGGGGGATAAAGCATCAGAAGAAGCCATGAATAAGGCTTTTGATACTACAGACCCCATAGAGGCCGCTGCCACCATAATACATAAAGGACAGGTGCAACTCACTGCCCAACAACGAAGGGATATGCAGGAAGATAAGAGGAAGATGATCGTGGCTACAATAGCCCGGGAAGCTATAAATCCCCAAACAAAATTACCTCATCCTGCTAGAAGGATTGAAATAGCCATGGAAGAGGCAAAGATCCGGGTGGATCCCTTTAAGAGCGTGGATGAACAGGTCAATATCACCCTAAAGGAAATTCGCAAATTAATACCTATAAGAATTGAGAAGGTGCAAGTGGCTATCCACATACCTGGAGAGGACACTGGACGGGTCTATGGAGTCATACCTGAATATGGAAAAACCCTGAAAGAAGAATGGCAACAGGATGGTTCATGGGTTGCTATAGTAGAAATTCCTGGAGGTATGCAGGAAAATTTCTATCAAAAACTCTCAGAAATCACCCATGGACAGGTGGAAACCAAACTCTTAAAATAAACTTCTTTTAGCCTATAAAAGGAGGCAAAACGTGTTACTAGTAGAAGATAAACAGATAGTGGTTCCCGGTGAAATACTGGCAGAAGGGGATTACCACTCAGGAAGAGGAACTTTCAAGGAAGAAGAAAAGGTATGTTCTTCTCTGGTCGGCTTAGTGGCCGTTCGGGACAAGAAAATCAGTGTCATACCATTGCAGAGTAAATACATTCCTAAACGGGGAGATGTGGTTATTGGTGAGATAACTGACATTCGTTTTTCCATGTGGAACTTAGATATAAACTCACCTTACTCTGGAATATTACCTGCAGCAGAAGTTTTCGGCAAGGAAAAAAGAGAATTAAACCGTGCCTTTGATGTAGGGGATGTTCTTTTCCTGCGAGTTGTAGATGTTGACGAAGTAAAAAAAGTGAAACTTGGTCTCAAGGGAAGAGGGCTAGGTAAATTCCGTGGAGGAATCCTTATACACATAACCCCCACTAAGGTTCCCCGACTAATCGGTAAGAAGGGATCCATGATCAACATGATCAAGGACCAAACCCGCTGTGAAGTGGTTGTAGGTCAGAATGGAATAGTATGGGTTAAAGGAAAACCAGAAATGGAAAGAGTAGTGCAAAAAGTTGTTAAAACCATTGAAGAAGAAGCACACACCTCTGGCCTCACTGATCGAATAAGGGATATGTTGATGGAACTTCTCGAAGAAGGTACGGAAAAAACTGAAACTGAAGAAACATCCAAAAAAGAAGAAGAGGATTTTAAAGAAGAATTAATCCAATAAGGGGTGATTATTATTCTAACCAGCAAATCAATTGGAAACAATGATAAAGGAACTTTAACAACTTCCAGTACTAAAAAAAGACGGGATGGAAGAGATTTTGATGAACTAAGGCCCTTAAAAATAGAGGCAGGGGTACTGGAAAGAGCGGATGGTTCTGCCTATCTGGAAATCGGTGATAATAAAGTTTTAGCAGCTGTTTATGGTCCCAGAGAATTACATGTTCGCCGATTATTAAAGCCTAACATGGCAATCCTACGTTGCCGTTACAACATGGCACCATTTTCAGTGGAAGATCGCAAAAGACCTGGACCCGATCGCCGCTCTGTGGAAATATCCAAATTAACCGCAGAAGCACTCAACCCAGCAGTCTTCCTGGAAAAATTCCCAAGATCTACCATTGATGTTTTCATAGAAGTTCTGCAGGCTGAGGGAGGAACCCGATGTGCCGGGATCACCGCAGCATCTGTAGCCCTAGCTGATGCAGGCATACCCATGCGAGATATGGTAGCAGCATGTGCCGCAGGTAAATCCGATGGACAGGTAATAATGGATCTTTCAGAATGGGAAGATAAAGAAGGAGAAGCCGACTTACCCATAGCTATGATGCCCCGTACAGGAGATATAACCCTGTTACAGATGGACGGACACCTCACCTCTGATGAGTTTGAACAGGCACTGGATCTGGCCATTAAAGGATGCCAGATCATAGGCGAAGAACAGAAAAATGCCATAAAAAACAGGTATGGTGATTAAAATGGTGCAGAGCATTGTTCCAGAGATCATAAGAGAAAGCGTAACCAACCTCATCAAAAAAGGAGAAAGGGTGGATGGAAGAGCCCTGGATGAGTACCGGGAAATAAGCTTGGAAACCGGTGTAATTAAAAAAGCAGAAGGATCAGCCCGGGTGAAAATAGGAAACACCCAGATCGTAGTGGGTGCCAAACCCCAGATCGGCGAACCCTTCCCAGACACACCCAATGTAGGTGTTCTGATAACCAACTCAGAGTTATTACCCATGGCAGCCCCTAACTTCGAACCAGGACCACCTGATGAACGTTCCGTGGAACTGGCCAGAGTAACCGACCGTTGTATAAGGGAAGGGAAAGTAGTGGACCTGGAAAAATTAACCATCATCCCTGGAAAAAAGGTATGGATGATCTTCATGGACATGCACATTGTGGATTATGATGGTAACCTCTTTGATGCAGCAGTTCTAGGCTGTTTAGCAGCCCTAATGACTACTAAAGTACCCAGCACAACCATCGAAGATGACGAAGTCGTAATCGATTATGAGAAGATGGTTCCAATCCCCATTAATGAACAACCACTCATGTGTACCATGGCCAAGATCGGTGGTGAACTGGTTGTTGATCCTTCCCTAGAAGAAGATGACATATTAGAAGCCAGGGTTTCCATAGGTATAAGAGCTGATGGAAGTATATGTGCCATGCAAAAAGGTGGATCAGTTCCCTTTACTCATGAAGAAGTCTTAAAAGCTGTAGGTATAGCTCAGGAGAAGACCAAAGAACTTCGAAAGTTTATTCCTCAGGCATAAAATCAATAAAAATAGTACAATAAACTGACAGTGTACAAATAGACAATGTACAAATAATATACAGCTAGTTTGGGGTTATATTACTCTAAACTACTATAAATTCAATATAACCACTAAAAACTAATAATCAAGGTGATAATTATGGCAAGAACCAAGAAAGTAGGTATAACCGGAAGATTCGGTCCCCGGTACGGTAGGAAAGCAAAAAGAACCGTGAAGACCATTGAAGAAAACATGAAGAAGAATCACACCTGTCCTCAATGTGACCGACCAGGAGTTAAACGGGTTTCAGCAGGAATATGGAAGTGCCGTAAATGCGGTGCAGTCTTCACTGGCGGAGCATACATGCCCCACACACCCATGGGTAAAACCGCCGCAAGAAACATTAAGAGGATTGTTGGAGGTTTATAATTGTATAAATGTGCTAAATGCGGTACACTGGTAGATGTTAAAGGTTATACAGAATCAAAATGTCCTAGCTGCCGTTACCGAATACTTTTCAAGGAGATCCCTCAGGTCAGGCGAGTTGTGAAAGCCCGCTAAAAATAATTTGAGAAATAGTGACCTTTGTCTTTTGAGAATAAGAGACTAATATATTTGAGAAATACATCTTGAAATTCTCAAAATAAACCATTTAATCCTTTGAAAACATCCCCGGAAATATCTTACTGGATATAATTTCAGGGAGATTAACTTATATCTTGGAAATTAAATTCATGTTAATTACCACCTCCCGAAAACCATCCCAAAGAACTAGAACATTCTGCCGTGGACTGGAACGAGTATTAAAAGCTCGATGTGTCAATCGGGGAAAAATGAGCCTTCGTGATATTTTCTTGAAGGTGAAAGAAATGGGAATGGATGGGCTCATGGTGATATCAGAACAAGATGGAAACCCTAATGGTATGAATGTTTACCTGGAGGGTGAACTATTCGCATCCTTAAAACTTACAGTGGATTTAGCCCTTCCCAAAAGCAGGATAAAAAAGGATGAAATCCGTATTAGATGTGAAATAGATAAGTTAAAAGATTTTATTCCCAGGGTCTTCAGAATCCCCCTTGAAGAATCAGGGGAAGATTTGGAAGGTAACCTTTTGTGGATCAGAACCAGAAAACAAAAATCCGCACCAGTTATGGAATTTTTTGATATCAATGGCCAACCTACAGGGCCACGCATATACCTACAGGGATGGAAACTCACTGGAGAAGAGAATGACAGCTCTTAGGCAGGCCGAAACACAATTTGAATTTGAATTTCCTTCCCAAAAAGATGCGGAAATAGTTTTACTGGCAGTTGAACCTGAAATAACTGATTCTCCATCAGAGCGAACAGTGACAGAAATAGATTGTCATCATAATATTCTCAGGATTAACATAAAGGCTCAGGACACTCCTTCCCTTCGCGCAGCACTAAATTCTTACCTTCGTTGGATTATACTTTCCCAGAAGGTTTTAGAATTGAATAATATCAATCATAAATAATATATCAGATTCAAAATAGTAAATTATCTGGATTATAAAAAGTAGTATAATCTGGATTAAAAAATGTATTAAATTCAATAGTTAATATGATTATATAGAGGTGAAAATATGGAACTTCCCCAAAATATCCAACATCAACTGGCTCAATTCCAGCAAATGCAGCAGCAAGCACAGGCCATAACCATGCAAAAACAGAGTGTGGACTTGCAGATCAGAGAAACTGAAAAAGCCCTGGAAGAACTGGAAAAAGTCGAAGACAATGCCGAAGTTTACAAAACCGCAGGAAACCTGCTTATTAAAATGGGTAAAAAAGAGTTAACTGATGAAATGACCGAAAAACTGGAAACCCTCCAGCTTCGAGAAAAAACAGTCAAAAGGCAGGAAGAACGGGTTATGAAACGGTTACAGGAAATGCAGGAAACCTTACAGGAAGCCATGCAGATGCAGCCTGGAATGGGTAACTGAGGTTTTAAAGTCTCATAAAGGTTACTGAGGTTTGGAATTGAAGAAGTTAACGGACCAGGAACTGGAAGAAATCAGTGAAGCTGCGGCTGTAGCCGCAGAAAACTATATTTTTTCCAAAATATCCAAAAAAGAAGTTCTTGACATGGACTTAAGGGTTGAATTCCATCAGGAAGACGGTCTGGATGTTGATGTTGAACTGGAACTTTATCTGGATGAACTTTCCCAGGCAGATGAAAGTCTGGCTGATGAGGCCGCAGAAGTTGCCATGGATGAAATCGACAGACAAATTGAAAAACTGTCTGAATCATCCTAGAATTCTTATTTTTAATATTATTCTCTGTAATTTTCAGTATTCCCACTTAGATATCCTTTGATCCTTGAAATATGAGTATTTATTTTCTGCTCTTTTTTTAGGGTTTCCAAATTTTAAGAATATGATAGGTTTTTGATATTGATCGATAAGTTAATAAATTACATTCGTGTTAATAATTTATATTCGTTAGTATAGAACACATAATTCGTTAGTACTAGAACATATAATAATAGAGTAAAAACGGAGGTTAAATATTGGTAATTGTAAAGTGCGACAAATGTGGGAAAGAATTTGAAGTGGATGATTCAGAAGATGTTTCTAACTTCAGATGTCCATGTGAAACATGTGAATATGAAAGCAGCAAAACAAAGGAGAACTTAGAAAATCCAATAAAAAAAGAAGAAGAAGTCATGGATTGTGCTAGTTGCTGTCACAAAGGTTAGTACAAACAAATTTTTACTTAAATTCCATTGTAGATAGTAAGTGGGCTATTCTCGACGCCTTGGTGAGATTAAAATAAATAAAAAACTTTCTGGGTAATTTTTTTGATAATCAATAATCAAAATTATTGATATGGAAACTATAAACGTAGAATGGAATTTGAAATTCCAGTAGCAAATCCCTAAAAAATAACCATTAAACCTCACCATTCAACTATTTTAACTCTTTTTCATCTTGGATACAATATCCCACACTATTATTCTCTATGTAACTTGAAATTAAAATATAAGGACTATTTTTACATTGAACATTTCACTGAAAGAATGTATCTCTAATAATCATACTAATTTTATAATATTTTTCAGATACTAAGTAGGGTAGAAAAGTATATAAGCATATACTTATATACTTATGTTACATGCTGAGGATAAATTCCAAGTCAACATTAGAAGCAACTGAAGAAATGGAGGAAGTGTTTAAAGCCTTGGCTAATGTTAATCGGTTACTATTGATTTATTCACTGGCATCAGGTGAAGTAGAGAAAATCAGTGTAACTGCAATGTCCAGAAACATGGGCATAACCCAACCAGCAGCATCACAACACCTTAAAATTCTGAAAAACGCCAACATCCTCATTGCAAAAAAGGAAGGAAACTACATTTATTACACATTCAATGAAGGCGCCATGAAAAAACACCAAAAAAGAATTGATTTTTTATTTACCTGCGCATTTTCCAAATGCCATCAAGTTAAATGTCCGGAATTAGAAAAGAAGGAAAAATAAATAGATCCACAAAATTATGTCTGATTCCTTACTTCAATCTCCATCAATTTTCATGGAATTCAATTTTTCATGGAAACTTCATGGAATTAAAATTTTAAGAAATTTAAAGAAAGCATTAAGTCTAAAACAAGAAAATCATGGGTATTAAGATATCAAAAAGAAAGTTATCCATCCCTTGAGTGATAATATGAACAAAATAAACGCAAATGAAGAATTATCTGTGTTAGTTTTACCAGACATGGTTTTATTACATGAAACTAACATGAACCTTAAAATTGGTAAAAAAAATGGGAGTGAAATATACAATCGAGTAAAAAACGATGATTACTATGGTATTGCTGTCGCATCCAAAGAGGGAGTGCCTGCCAGATTTTATTCTGAATCAGATTTACACAGGGTAGGAACCCTAATCCGGATAGAAAACGCCACAGAAATGCGAGATTTCTACCATTTAAAAGTGGAAATCCTGGAAAGAGTTCAAATAGATGAATTCATCCAGAATGGTATAAACTACCGGGCCAAATACCAGTTAATACCAGACATAATTGATTTAGATCAGGAGAACCAGGATGAAATAATGAGACATGCACGTTACCTGGTTTCTGAGATCAGTGAAAACTTCAAGGACTCCCAGGACTCCAAAGCCTACATGGACCAGATCAATAAACTGGATGATCTGGGCAAAGTAATAGCCAACATATTCCCCTACATGAGACTCACCCTGAAAGAAAAACAGGACTTCCTGGAAACACGTTCACTGAAAGAAAAAAGCTTAAAATTCCTGGACATTCTCGTTGAACAAAAAGAGTCAATACAGTTCCAGATGGAAATGGCTGCTAAATTAAATGAGGAGATGAACAAAAAACACAGGGAAAACATGCTCAAAGAACAGCTCAGAGTAATTCAGGATGAACTGAGTGATTCAGAAGGACATAAAAAGGATTACAGGGAGCTAATTGAAGAATCCCAGATGCCAGAAGAGGTAAGAAAAATTGCCCTGGAAGAAGTAAACAAACTGGAACGCCAGGGACCAAACAGCGCTGAAGAAAACGTCATCAGAAACTATCTGGACCTTTTAGTTGCATTACCCTGGGGTGAAAGCCAGATCAAAGATATTGATATTGAAGCAGCTCGTAACCTCTTAAATGAACAGCATTACGGTCTGGATAAAGTTAAAGACCGTATCATTCAGCATCTGACAGTGATGAAGCTCAAACAAAACAAACAGGGTTCCATACTCTTATTGGTAGGCCCACCAGGAACCGGTAAAACCAGCCTGGGTCGGAGCATAGCTGAAGCACTGGAACGTGAATACGTACGCATCAGTCTGGGTGGTGTTAAAGATGAATCAGAAATCCGTGGTCACCGGAGGACCTATGTGGGTGCATTACCTGGCAGAATAATTCAGGGAATGAAACGTGCCGGTGAAAAAAACCCAGTCTTCATATTAGACGAGGTTGATAAATTAATGGCATCCTACAGTGGAGACCCAGCCAGCGCCCTCTTGGAAGTACTGGACCCAGAACAGAACCACACCTTCTCCGATCACTATCTAGAAGTACCCTACGATCTGTCTGACGTGTTCTTCATAGCCACAGCCAACTCACTTAAAGGCATCCCAGCTCCACTCAGGGACCGTATGGAGATCATCGAAATTGGCAGTTACACCAGCCATGAAAAATTTCATATAGCCAAAAGACACCTCATTGCCGAGGTACTGGAAGATAGTGGTCTGGATGAAACTCAAATAGTCTTTGAAGATGAAGCAATAAAAACCATCATCGAGAAATACACCCGGGAAGCTGGAGTAAGAGGTCTTAAACGCCAGTTAGCCACTGTAGCCAGAGTGGCATCTGAAAAGATAGTGCTGGGCAAAGTTGATCTACCTTACACTATTAAAGAAGACATGTTATACGACATTTTGGGCCATGAACTCATCCAGATCAACCTTGCTGGTAAAAGAAACCCTCCAGGAGTGGTTACTGGATTAGCATGGACACCAGTTGGTGGGGACATCCTCTTCATTGAGGGTGCTTTCATGCCAGGAACAGGTAAATTAATGCTCACCGGACAGTTAGGTGATGTGATGAAAGAATCTGCCAAGATATCTCAGAGTCTCATCCGCTCCAGGTTAGCTTTCAATTTAAAGAAAACAGAGTTTGACAAAAAAGATCTGCACATCCACGTACCATCTGGAGCCATACCCAAAGATGGTCCATCTGCAGGTGTAGCCTTACTCACCACCATAGCCTCCCTGGTAACTGGCCATGAAGTAGATCCCAAACTGGCCATGACTGGTGAAATATCCCTCAGAGGCGCAGTACTGCCAGTGGGAGGTATTAAAGAAAAAGTCCTGGCTGCGCACCGCGCCGGAATTAAAAGAGTTATTCTACCCAAAGAAAACATGAAAGACCTTGATGATGTTCCAGATGATGTTAAAGATGAAATGGAGTTCATCCCGGTTGAAACTGTGGAAGATGTCATAAAAGAAACCATTGGCATTGAACTACCCAAACCCCTGATGATGGAGATGTCTCCTGACTCTCTAACCGGAGGAGCAGGTGCTTAAGTCCATTAACCTAAAACCCATTATAAATAGTAGAATAAAATCAAAAAAAGTTCTATCATTCCCTCATTACCATGCAAACGGTGAGAGGGAATAATTTTTTATTTTTAACATATTTTTAAGAGAATATAACTCGAAAATAAACTTGTTTTGTTGTTCTTCAGGATTATTTTTATTTTTTAAGTTTTTTTCAAGGTTTTATTATTTCTGCCAACGGTTGAAACTTTCAAAAAGTCTGTTTAACACATTTTTTTTCTTTTGAGTATTGACACGGTAAGGTTTGGCCTTATTTTGCATGTAATATTCCAGATCCATTATCTCGTTGAGTTTTTCCTGAAGCTTTTCATCCATATCCACACAGATCACGGCCTCAGATAAACTGTCAAAATGTTGGGTGTACACCAGTTCTCCCCCACACTGGCAACTTTCAAAGTCATCAGGATGTTCTTCTTCCCCCAACTGATAGTAACCTTTACATTCCCTGCAAATCAAAAAACCTATGTTAACACCAACTGCCATTGTTTATCAAGGACAATATTATAAGCTAGATTCCCATTTGCGGTATTCCTAATAATAAAGGTTTCCTTTTAGAATATGGAAATATATGGATAATTTTAAACAATTTTTATCACTTTAAGGAATCTATAACTAATTATCAACTTAAAAATGATTTTTTAACTGTGAGTTCTATCCCAAATTTTATACTTCATAATAAAGATAAATATAAATCAATGGGGGGTTGTAATGCAAGTTAAAGGAGCCCACTACTATATTGAAAAGGGCATAGAAACCTGGTTAAACCGTAAAAATTATTTTGAAGCCATTGATCTTTTCTCCAGAGCATTAAAATTTGAACCACATAACCCTGATGCCCACCTCCTTCGAGGGGCAGTATACGTTGATGTGGGAGATTTACAGCATGCTCTAAATGATTATAATAAAGCTCTAGAATACAACCCTGAAAATATTGGATTATTTTTTGATAAAGGAACTGTACTATTTTATTTAGGTGAATATCATAAAGCTATACGTTCTTATGAAACATTTCTTAAAGAAGAACCCCATGATGTTGATGCACTCTATTTTAATGGGTTAGCCTATCATTTCCTGGGGGAAAATGTAACTGCTCAAAAATTTATTGATGAAGCTTTGAGTTTAATTGAAACTTCTGATGATCTCTACCCTGATCTGTGTAATGCCAAGGGTGAGATACTCTTTGATCTGAAAGATTACCAGAATGCCATTACCTATTTTAACAAAGCCCTGGACTCAGACCCTACCTCTTTCATTGCCCTATATAATATTGGACGGGCATTCTATGAAATGGAAAAACCAAAAAAGGCCCTGGAGTACGTTGAATCTGCCTTGAAAATTGAACCTAAAGAGTTAGATGTCCTGAATTATAAAGGACTTATACTCCTGGACATGGGTAAATTAGAAGAGGCCCTACACTGTTTTGACAGGATCATCGAGTTGCACTCCCAGTACATACCTGCATGGTACAACAAAGGAGTAACCCTCAGACAACTTAAAAGGACAGATGATGCTTTAGACAACTTTGATGAAGCAATACGGCTTCTTTTAGATAAAAAACCAGGTATAATTAAGGGGATGTGTTTAAAGAAACTTGATTAGGGTAGAATAGTTTTTCCAAATCAGATCCCTATTTACTCCTTTTAAAATCATCCGGCTTTTTTTAACTCCACCACTATTATCTGAGGTCTGGCAAAGAATCTCATAGGCAATATAGTGGTACCTATACCATTACTCACAATCATAGTAGTGCCGTTCTCCTCAATAACTCCAGTTCGGTATTTATTCCCATAAATTGAATGAGTACTGGGTGCCCATAGTCCAAAAAAGGTTATCTGCCCTCCATGAGTATGTCCAGATAGAACCAAATCAACCTTGGACTTATCCACTTCAGGGAAGTAATCTGGGTTATGGCTGATCAGTATAACAAAATCTTCTGGTGTTACCACAGAGGTGGTAGCACTCTGGATCTGATTACCATTATTATAGTCTCCCACCCCACCTAGACGAATCCTTGAACCATTTTCTTCTATCCAAGTTCCCTTATTCCCAATGTAGGTGATGCCATGTTGAGGAATAGCTTCCAAAGTGTAATATTGGGGGTCTTTGTTACCTAAAACCGCATAAACACCTAAAGGAGCTTCCAGTTTAGATAATGATTCAAAAGTAGGCTGGATATATGCAGAGTCCCCATCAACATAATCTCCTCCCAAGAGGATGAGATCCGGATTAAGGGCGTTCACCTGATTCACCACAGCATCAACTCTGCTCTGGTCAAAAAAGAGGCCAGTATGGATATCTGAGAGAAAAACGATCTTTTTACCATCAAATTCAGCAGGAATCTGATCTGATTCAATGGTTATTTCTTTGGTTTCGATCCAGTAAGGTTCTATTAGCATATAAGCCAATAGAATTGTTAATATGAAAAGGAATAAAAATCTTTTTTTGAGCAAACTGACACCTATAACAAGTAATTTTAATCTTTAAGTTTTTAAGAAGTAACGATTTTTAAGCAATTTTTATATATTTTATGGTTAATTAAAAGGGTCACTTTCACATAGATTTGACTTTCACATTGATAAGGGTTCTGGTTATGCTGAAAAACTGACAAAAATAAGTAGATCCTTTATTCGTTGTAATAATTTATAAATATATTTTATTATTAAATTGAAGAACATCTGTAATTAGTAATATTATTATTTCAAAAATTATTTATAAAACCAGTATCATATTATTATCACAAAAAGTAGGAGGCATATGATGCAAGATGATTTAAAGGATCTGGTTTTAGGATTCAGGAAACACACCGGAAAAACTCAAAGTGAAGTTGCTCATGAACTGGAAGTACCCATGGAAATTGAAACAGCCCTGGAGTGGGGAACATACAAACAACCCACACAACACCTAATGGCTAAAATAGATAATCTGACCTCAAAATTTGACCAGAATGACCTAATCCATATGGGAAGAGGATACAGGATCAGGGATGATTTAGGTCCTGACTTCAAATATTTCCTCCGGGGTCTGGAACAAGCAAGAGGAATTGATCCTAAGGAACTCAACAGCCTGCCAGAAGAAGAATTTCATCGGATTATTGGAAGCGTTAATCTTGATGAGTTTGATGTGGTTATGGCTGGTAGAATGGCTTAATTTGTGTTACAAGGATTCTTCAGCCAATAACCAAAGTAGCTGACTTTAAGTAGTAACTTTATTTTTTTAATTTTTTTATTTTTTTAAATTTAAGTTTCCACATTTTCAAAAAAACAATCAGATCAACGTAGTTGATCCCTCTAACTTCCTAGATATCTTATTAACTAGACTTGGAATAGTAGAGGTGATTATAGTGTGATCAGCATTTTTGGATGCTAATCTATCATCTGATGAGGCCCCAATGATATTTGGTTCCAGTTCTTTACTTAAGATATCAACAGTTACCTTCTCCACCCAAGGATCCTTATCACTGATGATGATCTCATCAACATCGTTGTCCAATTCTTTGGCTAAAGCCCAGGAGATGAACCTTCCCCCTATGAGTGCGGCACTTGAACCAGTCAAAGTTTCATGAATACCCTGGATGGTTCTTTCAACCTCCACCTTCCCATAGATTGGGGAGTTAGGCACCACTGCCCAGTGAGCATCACCCACTGGGAACTTGCCTATCTTCTGAGGATAAACATTTTCAGGCCCAACTACCTTAATAGCACGGGCCAAAACTTCTAATTCTTCCCTTTGGATAGGTACGCGGGTTAAACCTTCTTTAAGTTCTTCTTTAACTATTTTTATAACTCTGGGGAGTCCAAAATTCCCTTTCTTGGCAGTTCCCGGACTGTAACCACACATATATCCATGATGATTTTTAGGAAACCCGGTGATTATAGCGTTAAGCCCTGCTCGTAAACCCACACGACACTCATCTTCATATGCCCCGTTGGTGGCCACGATCTTCCCTGGTACCAGGATCCTGGCCATGGCCACGGCCTTGGCAAAACTATCCAGCCGGTCACTGGCCTGGTTGAAAGGCCCACCCTCCAGTACAAAAATATCTGCCCCTAACTGTAGGGCTTTCTCAAATCCAGTGATAAGATCATCATAACCATCTCCAATGAACATGATGGCCTCCACACCTTTACCATACTTTTTAGCAAGTTGACCAATCTCTTCAGCCTCTTCTAATGGTGCAGCATGACCTTCCCCACCCTGAGCACTGGTGAGGTTAATAGCCACTGAAGAGGAGCATTTAACCCAATCATCCCTTTCAATTGAAGCTGCTTCCTCTTTATCCAAGAGTCTGGAATGGATCCTGTCCCGGGGACATTCATGAAAAGGGGGACCTTCATTATAACACTGTCCAGGGCATTTCACAATCTCCCGAGGGAATCGCATAGCCCCATATCTTCCAAAGTGATCCAGATCCAGAGGCACATCCGTAACTTCCCGGACTTCCTTAAGAACATCAATACCTTTCATTCCATGGCTTTCAGCAATATCTGCAAAGGCGTAGGCACACACATGAATCGAAGCACCAATCATATTAGATAAAAGGCAGTTACCAATCAGTTCATCCTTCTCCATGTCTGATGCACAGGTGCCCACTATGATCTCAGTCAGGTCACAGCCCAGGGGAAATTTTTTGAAATTCATTCCCAGTTGGGTGGCCTCAGCAGTTGATAATGCAGAAACTGCATCCACCACATCGTTAACATTTTTATCTAATTTACTCAGTTCGAAAGCTGAATCCATGTCTGTAACTGATTCTTTGATTATTTTATGCATGAAGTTCACCTATGGTCATATTTAAAGTTTACAAACCTATAAAAATTTGATTTTGGTATTTTATCCTTTGAAAACCTTTTTTT
>JAHKLQ010000061.1 GCA_020854975.1 Methanobacterium sp. | reverse complement strand
TATTCAAGTAAGGGAATATCATACCCGAAATAGTGTACACATAAGCCGGGATGATCCCATAGGTTTTTTGCAGTATGTAGAAATACAGTGGGAAACCACACCCTTGAATAAAGATCGAGTTACCCTCCCTTACACTACCGTGCCATACCATGGGTATGGGTCCCTCCTGACCATGTTCAGCAGCCAGTTCATATACATGTTCCATAGCTTCATCATAGGTATCGTAGACAACTCCATCAGACTTGAATTGATATCTGCCATCTGGAACACCGAATAAAGCTAACTTAAGAGAATCCCAATAATCTATAGGACCCGCAGCACCATTACCCTGAGTGTCAATAAAGGCCAGTTCAATTATATACACATCTCCTTCCTTGTAGCTACGGTAGTTGGAACTCCCCCCAAAATGAACTACCAGTGCACATTTAGAATCCCTTTCCTCAGCATATTGTGCTAAAAGTTCAGAATGCGGATGACCCGGATAAAAGTCAGGGTTAGCTAATTTAACAAATGATGCTCTTCCTAAAGGTTCTATGGGGCCGTTTGAGACCGTGATAAAGGAATAACCTAATATCACTACAATAACGGCAATTGCAACTAAGGACCACTTCAAATTATCACCTAATTATATCGTCATTTTTTAAACTGAATATGTTTAATATTTTGTTCCTGCTATTTTTAGTTGTTTTAAGGTTGACTTAATAACAGGGAATTATTTTTTAAGAAATAATACAATTGATGGGCAGTACTCCTACAAATGGAGTAGTAGTAACTAATGGGGGTTGTTGAATATGTTTACAAGTTTAACCCTCACTCCCATATCTTAACCTTCAATCCTTTATCAATTTATCCATTGGTTAAGCCCAATATATAAAAGTTAGGGTTCCCTAAGAAATTTTTTTGGAAAAATACGGAATAAACCTAAAAGTTATAGCTACAATGAGAAATAAAATTAACTTCCAAAATTTGGTAAATTTTAGTTCTGAAGTGGGATTAAAATGTTTAAAATTGATTTATTTATTATGATGTGGGTTAAAATGTTTAAAATTAATTTTAAAATAAAAAAAAGGTTTGTAAGTCCAGTGGACTTACATCATAGGAGGCATGCCGCCAGGCATTCCACCCATACCTTCCATGTCACCCATGTCCGGTTCGCCTGAGCCAGATGATGCTATCATATCATCGATACGCAGGATCATTTCTGCAGCTTCGGCAGCTGACTGCATTGCCTGTTTTTTAACACGGTGAGGTTCTATGACTTGAGCAGTTTTCATATCTGTGACTTCGCCCTTGAAGACGTCCAGTCCCATGTAATAGTTGCTTTCCTGGGCTGCGCGGAGGTCAACCAGTGCATCGATCTGGTCGATTCCTGCATTTTCAGCCAGGGTTTTAGGCACGATTTCCAGGGCTTCGGCAAAGGCAGCTATGGCCAGTTGTTCTCTGCCGCTGATGGTGTCAGCATAGTCTTTTAAGGCTTTGGCTATAGCTATTTCTGGTGCTCCTCCACCTGCTACCACTTTTCCATCTTCAACTGTTGCTGAGACTACTCCTATAGCATCTTCAACTGCTCTTTCCACTTCTTCAGCTACGTGTCGTGTGCTTCCACGGAGTATGATGGATACTGCTTTGGGTTCGTTGCATTCTTCCACGAAGATTAATATTTCGTCGAAGATTTTCTTTTCATAGACTTTACCAGCCAGTCCCAGATCTTCTGAGCTTAGGTCTTCGATGTTGGTGACCAGTTTTCCACCGGTTGCTTTTCCTAAGCGTTCCATGTCAGATTTTCGAACTCTTTTAACTGCGATGATTCCTTCCCTGGCAAGTAGGTGCTGGGCCAGGTCATCGATACCTTTCTGGCAGAAGACCACGTTGGCGCCGGTGGCCACGATTTTATCAACCATGTCCTTGACCATCTGTTCTTCCTGTTCTATGAAGGCATGCATCTGGTTGGGGTCGGTGAGTTTGATCTTGGCATCGGTTTCCAGGTCTTTGACTTCTATTGGGTATTTTAAGAGAGCAATTTCAGCGTTTTCTATGTTTTTAGGCATGGAATTATCTGCTCTGCTTTTGTCAATAACTACTCCGTTTACGATCTGGGAGTCGTTGACAGTTGCGCCCTGTATCCTGTGAATGTTTATAAGGTCCTGGTCTATTTCTCCATCTTCTTCAACCTGCATCACTGCGCTGACCACCAGTTCAGCCAGGGGTTCTCGGGCTTTTTCTGTGCCTTTACCTGTCATGGCTGTCATGGCTACCATTTTAAGAGTTTCAGAATCCTGAGCATCAATAGCTATTTCATTTAAAAATTCTTGAGCTTTTGTTGCTGCATTCCGGTATCCTCTTACCAAGGTGGATGGGTGAATTTCCTGGTCTAGGAGTTCTTCAGCGTTTTTAAGGAGTTCTCCTGCAATTATCACTGCAGTGGTGGTTCCGTCTCCCACTTCATCTTCCTGGGTTTTAGCTACTTCTACCAGCATTTTAGCGGCAGGGTGCTCGATGTCCATTTCTTTGAGGATGGTTACACCGTCGTTGGTAACTACAATATCTCCCATACTGTCTACCAACATCTTGTCCATTCCTTTAGGGCCGAGGGTGGTTCTGACAGTTTCAGCCAGAACTTTTCCAGCCATAATGTTCATTCTCTGAGCATCTCTTCCTAAAACTCTGGAAGAACCTTCAGGCATTATAATAATAGGTTGTCCTTGTCCATTTTGTCCACCGAATTGTGCCAAAATATCATCTCCTTATTTTCTCAATTGATAATTTATCAGTGGGTTAGAGGTTATATAAATATGTTTTGCTTGGAAGATTATGGTATTAACCATGTTAAAAATAGTCCACCATGCGATTATGAATCACCTTTAAGTCTTATTCCTTGACAATTAAAAGATTAGTATAATTATTTAAACTTTATAATACATAAGAAAGGTAAAGTACGATCTATAAGTATGGTAATGACCAGGAGAATAATAACCAGGAAGGTGAAAAATAATGGCTGCTAATATCCATGTAATGATGAGTAAAGATGGGGGTTGGGATGTTAAAAGGGATGGGGCTGTTAGAGCTTCAGGAAATTTCGAAACACAAGAAGAAGCTATTGAATTTGCTGAAGAAGAAGGTAAACGTTACAGTGTTGAAGTGTTTATTCATGGTGAAGATGGAAAGATCCGAAAAAGAGAAGCTTTCGGGAAGAAACTTTACCCTGGATGAGTTCAAGGATTGTGAATTAAGTCCTAGAACAAATAACATTTGTTTATTTTAAATATAAGAATAATTTTTTTTATTTCCCCCTATTCATTCTACTTTTTATTTCCCCCATTCATTCTATTCTATATTTAAATTCCCAGATAAACTTCCCGGTATGTTCACATCCAGCTAAGTGTTCCATTTCATGGGAAACACCATATGCTGCTGATCCAGAAAAGTGTAAAGGACCTTTAATCTTTTTAAGTGTTATTTCCATGGTACTGGGATTGAGTTCTGCACGGATAATGTCTTCTGCATCGAGTTTCACCCGGAAAGGCCTTTCAACAAGTTCACGTTCATTTTTATCACCACATTTTTCCAGTCGCATAACTTTACCTTCCATGGATTTGAGGATGGGGTTTACAAAAAGAGTAACCCTCTCCAGGGTGTAACCTTCACCTTCCTCTTCATTGTAACGGGTGATCTTCTCCTTAACTGCCATGGCTTCCAGTTCTTGGGTTTTAAAACTCCAGTCACCCCCAAATTTCAGGGAAAAAAGAATAGGGATAAATGCATCTGGTTGAACCTGGAGATCTTTAATGGCTTTTTTCTCAGATAGGTTAAAAAAAAGCTGTTTTTTCAGTTTATCATAATCAAGGTCACTGTAATCATGAGCATCCAAAAATATCACCATTCTCCTTCTTTAAACCAGTACCCTTCTCTAAAATTAATAAAGGAAAATCTCTAAAATATTATAAGAAAATTATAAGAAAAATAAAAAAAATCGATGAGTTTTATTTACTACTTGTGATCTGCTATGGCCTTATCCACCACTTGGATGATAGCTGGGTCCAGGTCATCTTCATCCCTGATTACCAGGGGGATGTTGTCACAGTAGACCACTTCCAGTCCTGCCTGGAGAGCATCTTTAGTGGCTACATCCACTGCTGCTGCCTTGAGTTCTGTGAGCATGACATCTGCTTGGTCAATGTATTTTTCAATATCTTTCTGGAGTAATGGTCGGTTAGAAAGGTAGGGTGTGGTTCCAACTACTTCACAACCATATTCCTCTTCCAGGTGTTTTATGAGAACATCCTTAATTGAATCCGGGGCTGTGGTGGCAAATAAAACTCGTTTACCCTCCACTGATTCCAATGGTTTGGGTCGGAATACAGTGGGTATGACTGTGGCCTCGGGGTTGAGTTTTTTAATGAATTTTTCTATGCGTTCCACTTTCTTTGCACTGGCCATAGGCTCTTCACACATGGTTAGAACCACCAGGTCTGCCATTTTGATCCTGTATGGTCCAAAAAAGTTTTCAATGTTGATAGTGGGCTGGTTAGCTCCTACCAGTACTATATGACGGTTGGTTTTTATGGGGGGAATGGCTGCTCCACTTCCTTCCATAATCACAAAATCAGCATCCACCTCATTGGCCAGTTGCGCTCCTTTTTTCATGTTGGTGATGAATACCTGTCCCACCATTCCTCCACCACAACGGCGGCAGCCAATGGTGAGTATACGGCTCATCAGGGCATCTTCCCAGTGGTCAGATGCTGCATGAATACCTTTATCTGACTGTTCCATGAGGTACTGGGGTGTGATTTCTATCTGGTCGCCCCTGACGATTTCTGGTTCTTGAGGACCTCCACGGCCCATAGCCACCACACAGGGATTGTATTTTTCCCGGTGAATTAAACGGGCGGCATAGGCTGATACTGCGGTTTTACCAATCCTTTTACCTGTTCCTAAAATCTTCAGGGAGGGTTTGTGCAGTACATCATACTCATCCAAGGGTTGGAATGAGAAATCAGGTCCTTCATATAATATACCTTTCTCCAGGACCATTGATGCTATTTTAAAACGTTTAGAATAATCAACAACTGGTTCGTCACTGAGGTCCATGACAACATCTGCCTGGTGTTCCTCTGCAACTTCTACAATTAAATTATAGGGAATTTTATGATGATCTGGACCAAAGTAAACTTTAACTCCTAGTTTTTCACCGATAGATTCAGGTGAAGCATCTCTTAGTTTCTCTGTACCGCCTATGAAAACAGCAGCAACCACTTCAATATGTTCAATGTTATCCAGAGTGTCTAATGCGGATTTAGTTACTGGGAGGTAATGCTCACCATCAATCAAGCATACCATCTTCAATAAAGTGCTCATCTTAAAATCACCAGCCAAAGGGGTTTAATTTTTTTTTACATCTTTATTTGTTGGGCAGTTAAAACATCTTCATTTTGGAATCGTATGAGCTCTTTTTTAGACCGTTTAACCAGTTCTGAGAGGCCATTGGAAATGTTAGAAGAAGTTCCTCCATTGTTAGCGGCAATGATCTCAGAAATTGCATTGGACAATACGAAAATAGCATATTTATGTTCAGCTTTGGTGCGGTGTATGTGATGGGGGCTAATGTTAAGGCGCAGGTACTCCTTACACTCATCTTTCACCTCATACTCATGGTCTAGATGTTTTAAAACGTATACCAAAAATTGATGTAACTGTATAAGCTCATCTTTGTACATATCTACCAGACACCTACAATTTAGTAATTAGGATTCGACCAACAGGAATATATAACTTTGTACCAATAGCTATACCCATAAAAAAACCATAAGCACGAGGTATAAATTATTATCAGTGCGGGGTATAGTGGGGTAAATTACTGTTTACCCATGATTGCAAATAAAGGTTTGGACTGATCCAGACTCAACCCTTGCTGGTACATAACAATCATTCTCACTTTAAATTTGGAATAAATAATTAACATTGGTTGAAAAATGAAAATCGTGGAACTTGATGATGAAAATAGGATACAGCTATTGCAGAGATCACAAATTGATGCTGAATCTGTTATGAGTGCTGTAAAAGATATTGTCAGTGGTGTAAAGAAGAATAAAGATGAAGCACTGCACCATTACACTGAAAAGTTTGATGGGGTTGATTTAAAGGATTTTCTTGTTAGTGAAGAAGATCTCATGAAGAGTATTGATAAACTAGACAGCAAATTAACAGATGCACTTGAAAATGCAGCCTCTAATATTAGAAAATTCCATCAGGCTCAGCTTCCAGTAGACTGGTCCATGGAAATAGATGAAGGCATAACCGCTGGCCAGATAATCCGTCCACTGGAAAGGGTAGGATGTTACATACCTGGTGGAAGGGCTGTTTATCCTTCCAGTATCTTAATGACTGTTATACCTGCTAAAGTAGCAGGTGTGGAGGAGATAATCTGTTGCACTCCTCCTGGAATTGATGGTGAGGTGGAGGATATTGTTCTGGCAGCTGCATATTTAGCTGGAGCTAGTAAGGTTTACTGTGTTGGTGGAGCGCAGGCCATTGCAGCCATGGCTTATGGTACCGAAACTATAGATACTGTGGATAAGATTGTGGGTCCTGGAAATATATTCGTAACTGCTGCCAAAAAAATGGTTTATGGTCAGGTGGACATTGACTTTCCAGCCGGACCTTCAGAAGTACTCATAATCGCAGACGAAACTGCCAATCCAAAGTACATTGCACTTGATCTTTTAGCCCAGGCTGAACACGATCCCCAAGCTGCAGCAGTACTGGTAACCACATCACCAAAACTGGCAAAGGCCGTGGATGAAAACATCCAACTTGAACTTCCCGTCATGAAGAGAAAGGAAATTATTGAAGATTCACTGGCAAAAAATGGTTTGATCGTCCTGGTTGAAACTCTCAATGATGCTGTGGACTTTTCCAATGATTATGCACCGGAACATCTTATGATCATGACCAGCAACCCAGAAAAAGTTTTAGTGGATATTAAAAATGCGGGTTCAATATTTTTGGGAGATTTAACCCCTGTTGCAGCAGGGGATTATGGTTCTGGAACTAATCATGTGCTGCCCACATCCTTCTGTGCCAGGATGTACTCCGGGTTATCCACTGAGTCCTTCCTGAAAAAACCCACTGTTCAACAACTCTCTCCTGAAGGTTTGAACAATCTTAAAGATGTGGTAGTTCCCCTAGCAGAATATGAAGGTTTATACGCTCACGCTGAATCCTTCAAAAGACGACTTGACAAAGATTAAATTTTTTTTAGACTGTATCCAAAAGATTGTATCTAAAAGGTTCCCATAGTAGTTTAAAAAGTTTAATAAATAGACTATAAAAAATATTTTAAGTTTACAGTGCAATTGGTTGATAGGTAAACTATTTACCCTATATTCGAATAATAGTTAAAGCATCACTATCATGAGATCAAATTCTATGATTAATCCCATGATATTAAATTATAATACTTATTATTCGCATTATAAATCAAATTATCTGTAAGTTAGATATTATTATGCAGAATTAATTAGTATGAAGTTGAATTAATCCTTTTTGAGGTGAATTAAATATGACAGATTCATTAGGAAACTGGAGAAGAACACATTATTCACAAGAACTTGATGATGATATGGACGGTGAATTAGTAACCCTTATGGGCTGGGTTCATGAGATACGTGACCTGGGAGGTATAATATTCGTACTCCTCCGGGACAGGAATGGCATAACCCAGATCACTGCTCCCAGTAAAAAGATTTCACCAGAATTATTAGGAGAAATACGAAAACTGAGGAAAGAATCTGTATTAGCAGTGAGAGGGAAGGTACAGGGATCACCCAAAGCCCCTGGTGGGGTTGAAGTTATCCCTGAGGAAATTAAATTACTCAATAACTCAGAACAACCATTACCTCTGGACCCTACTGAAAAGGTGAAAGCTGAGATTGACACCCGACTGGACTCCCGATTCCTGGATATCAGAAAACATGGAGTAAGTGCCGTTTTTAAAATAAAAAGTACCATGTTACATTCTGTACGTGTTTTCCTTGAAAAAAACGGTTTTATGGAGGTTAACACCCCTAAATTGGTTGGATCTGCCACTGAGGGTGGTACTGAATTATTCCCCATCACCTATTTTGAGAGGGAAGCTTTTCTGGGTCAAAGCCCCCAGCTTTACAAGCAGATGATGATGGCCACTGGCCTGGATAAGGTCTATGAGATAGCACCTATTTTCCGTGCTGAGGAACATGACACCCTCCGTCACTTAAACGAGGTTATCTCCATTGATGTGGAAGTGGCCTTTGCTGACCAGGAAGATGCCATGAACATCCTGGAGAAACTGGTGCACAACGCCATTAAAGAGGTTAAAGAGAACTGCCAGGCAGAACTGGAAGATATTGGTGTTGAGTTAGAGATTCCTGAACTTCCTTTCCCTCGTCTGGAATATGAGGAAGTGATTGACATTGTCAACTCTAAAGGTGTGCCTCTGAGACACGGTGAAGACCTTTCCCGGGCTGCTGAAAAGGCACTTGGAGAACATATGGATGGTTACTACTTCATTACCAACTGGCCCAGTGATATCAAACCATTCTATGTCATGCCCCATGAAGATGAACCAGAAAAAAGTTATGCCTTTGACTTGATGTATAAGGACCTGGAAATCTCTTCAGGAGCAACCAGGGTACACCAGCATGACCTCCTGGTGGAAAGAATTAAAAAACAGGGTTTGAACCCTGATTCATTCCAGCGTTACCTGGCTGCCTTTGAGTATGGAATGCCACCACATGCAGGTTGGGGTCTGGGAGCTGAAAGGTTTACCATGTGCCTCACTGGAATGAAAAACATTCGGGAAACAGTCCTGTTCCCAAGGGATAGGAGAAGGTTAACCCCTTAAATTTAACAACCTTTATTTAACGGTTGTTTAAATATTCTACTTCCTTTTTTCTCTTATTTTTTGCATAATTCCCGATCCAATACCTCTTCATTTTTAGGCTTTGGTTTAATACTATGATAACTATAACTATTATATTTAAATAGGAGTTAATAATGAATATAGTATATACTAATATTATAATGAGGTAGTAGCATGGCTAGACTATTTCTAAAAAAGGGGGATGTGGATAATGGTGGGGAGAAAGATGTTACTGCTTTGCAATTATGTTTGAGGGATTATGGGCATTATCTGGGTCTTGTTGATGGTGTTTTTGGGGATATGACAGAAGAAGCTGTTAATGGATTTCAAACAAACCATAATATTGTTGTTGATGGAATTGTGGGCCCTCAAACTAGGATGATGCTTAATATAGTTGAAATATCCGTTCATGTAGGATTAGGTTCCCTCGAATAGGGTTTCATGTTAAAAATAAATAAAGATCTATTTTGATATAAGATATTTCTATAAATTAATTTCATATAAAAATCTGAAATTTCAACTGCCTTAATATATCCCCTGTTTTAGTGATAGGATACAGTAAGATATGGAATTAGTGGAATGACGTAGAATTATTAGAATAATATGGAATTAGGATGGCTATAGGATCCTGGGAAAGCTATAAAATTTAGTAAAATAATACGGAATTAAAATAGCTATAATAATCCTGTAAAAGCTATAAGATTTAGTAAAATAATATAGAATTAGAATGATGTAGAGTTATAGGACATTAGAATATAATATGGGATTATGGAAGGATAGGGAATGATTTTTATACCCAACATTTAACTAATATGTGATTTACTATGAAAATTTATGATATCGCTGTAGTCGGAGGTGGACCCGCAGGTTGTATGGCCGCTATCCGCGCGTCTCAACTGGGGAAAAAGGTAATTCTCATGGAGAGGAATGAAAAAATAGGTCACAAACTACTTTTAACTGCTAATGGTAGATGTAACCTTACCAACACTGCCTCAATTAAAGTTTTTATGGAAAAATTCGGTAAAAGAGGTTCCTTTTACCGGGATGCCTTCAGTAAATTTTCCAACCATGATTTAATGGATTTTTTCAAAACTCATGACCTGGAATTAAAAGAGGAAGAAGAAGGACGTGTATTCCCAATTACAGAAAAAGCCGAATCAGTAGTTGATGTTTTAATAAATGTTTTAGATGAATACCAGGTTCGAATTCTTTATAATTATCGCCTGAAACACCTTCACAAGAGATCTAAGATTTTCAAATTATCTTCAACAGATAATGAAGTAGTTACTGCTCATAAAGTTATCCTGGCCACAGGTGGGGTAACCTATGGTTTTACCGGATCAACTGGTGATGGTTTAACTATTGCAGAATTATTAGGACATCATGTTACAGAGCTTAAACCGGGTGGTGTTCCCTTGCGAACGCGTGAAGCATGGGTTCACAGATTAAAAGGAGTTACCCTGGAAAATGTAGGGCTAAGTATAGGTTATGGTGGTAAAAAACTATCTTTACCACAGGGGAACCTTCTTCTAACCCATTTTGGTGTTTCAGGACCTGTAATTCTTGACATGAGCCATGATATTGTTGGACTTATGGAGAAACATGGGGATTTGAAGCTTTATATTGACTTTAAACCAGGACTCAAAGTTGAAAACCTGGGTGCTCAGTTAATGGATGATTTCAATAAGCATACAAAGAAGAGTGTAAAAAATTATCTGAAAATCCACCTTCCCAACAGTACCATTATTCCTATTTTAAATAACATACCTATTGATCCAGAAAAAAAATTGAATCAGATCACCAAAAAAGAGAGGTTAAAGTTGCAGGAAACATTGAAAGCACTGCCTTTAACCATTAACGGACATCTTCCCTTAAATAAGGCCATGGTTACCTGTGGTGGTGTGTCCAAGAAGGAAATAGATCCCAGGACCATGGAATCAAAACTGGTTAAGGGATTATATTTTGCAGGGGAGATAATTGCAGGTTGCGGTCGTAGAGGTGGCTATAATCTGCAGCAAGCCTTTTCAACTGGCTACGTTGCTGGAGATAGTGATCTGTAAATTAAACTAGTAGATTAATTAATATTAAAAAAATAGATTGAAGGATAAAAAATTAATCCTTTTTACTTAATACCTGGTTATTTCGGTTTTATTTTTTTTATGTACTCTTCCAATGGCCTGGTGGTGAAGTAAAGCACGATTACCACTGCTATGAGCCAGGTTAAGTTGGTGACCACTGTTTTTGCGGAAGCTCCCAGGGGAAGTAGGATCATGCCAAAGGCCATGATAGGCATAAATGCCAGGTAAACTGTTATCAGGGAGACAGTTATGGCTTTGCGGATTTCACCCGTGTTGAAGGGGGATGTGCCGGACATGTAATTCACAATCAGTATTATACCAAAGAAAGTTACCAGGCCCATGGATACAAATATCCAGTGGAGTGGTATGGCAAGAAGACTGATGATGAGGGGGATAACAATCAGATCCAGTACTCCCAGGATGGAAATCATTTTCAGAGCATTTTTCCAGGTTTTCCCATTGGATTGCTTAACCTTACGCAGAAGATTATCCCTCTCTTTAATAGCTTTAATTCGCTCTTTATCCATCCATTCAGATCTTTTCTCAAGTTCCTCATTAATGGACTCTAATTTTTCTATTTTCAGAAGATTAAGTTTGTTGATATCTTTTTCCAGATTTATACGTTCCTGGTGAAGTTCGTCAACCTTTTTTTCTAACTCTTCTCTTTCTTCCTTTGCCATGATAAATCCCCCAATAGGGAAATGAGTTTCAATAGATTTAGACCCTGTTAGAATCTATAGAATATTATAGTTTATTCCATATATTAAATTTTTTAGATGGAAAAATGAGGTTAGACTAGAACCAGCTGACTATGAACAAAATAAAATTACAGAGAGTATGAAAAGGACTAGATAATAAAAGTGTTAATTCAGAGTGACTAAATATTATGAAAGATAATACAATAGAAAAACCCTGGTTTAAATTTGAAGGAATTTCAGGGATGCCAAAGCCGCTACGCTGGCAAGGATATGCTTGTTACGGTATTCAATTAATATCACTTTTTTTACTAATTCTGATTATGAAAAATTATGGTGAATTTTCACCGATTATTATTGCCACCTTCATAGTTATCTCATTAATCCTCCTTATGGTAGTAGCTATGTTTAAAAGTAATTATAATGAAAATTTAATGAAATATAAAAAGATAAAAAGAGATGATGGAGAAAATAAAGGAATATACGTCAAAATATTCATTATATTAGGGTTACTATCAATAGCTCAAGGATTCTACGTTTTTTATAAATATGGAAATATCGGATTT
>JAHKLQ010000152.1 GCA_020854975.1 Methanobacterium sp. | reverse complement strand
GATGCATAAAAACAAGTAATTTCATGGTGATACAAAAATGATAGACTGGAAAGCAGTAGGAGTAGGTTCTCTTATAAACGCAGTTTTAACCATAGTTTTAACCATTTCTGTCTTTCCACTATTCTTTTTAGGCCCAATCATAGGGGGGCTGGTGGCAACTTACATTGGAAGTGGTGAAAGAAAAGACGCCCCAGTGGAAGGGGCCTTAACCGGTATCATTGGCGGATTGATCATTGGTATCCTGTTCATAGCAGGATTCGGAGCTTTAAGTGCCATAATTGGACTTATATTTGCCAAAATAGGTATTGTGGCAGGTACAATTACCTTAATAGTTGGTGTATTCCTCACTGTGCTATCCATACTTGTAGGTGGAGTTTTAGGTGCTGTTGGAGGATTTATCGGTGCTGAAATCAAAGAAAATGGCCGAAAAGAAGTAAAAATGGAACATTAATATTAATGGGCCATTGATTTTTTTATTTTAATATAATTTTTTAAAGTTTTTCAGAGGCTATGTTTTTAAAATCTATGCTTTTAAAAGTCTAATGGATAGTCTCAGGTTAGGTGGTCTAAGTAAGCACCTTAGAGAAATCAGGATTAAAAAGCAGGATTATTTAATTCATTTTTTGAATAACACCAGAATCAGCATCAACAGCCACCAAATCGCCTTCCTTTAAAATTTCAAGAACATCCTCTTCTGGCTGGTCAACCATGGGGATACTGGCCATTATGGTTCCGGTAGCAATAATGGGTTCTGCTTCCATGGCAATAATGGCTAAAGGTGCGGTTTTGTTTTTAGCCATCTGGAAGATCACATAAGATCCCACAGTAGAACCCTTCCCTGAAGGGATTACCAGTATTTTACCACTTATATTCTTCTGGTAAAGTTCATGTTCTCTATCTATAACATTCCCGGTCTGAGGGTCAACACCGCCCAGGAAACTTAAAGGATCATGGGAAATGATCACTTCTCCTGTGGCCTGTCCCCGGGAAATTTTACGGCACTGTATAGCATGAGGGGTCATGGTTATTCATCACTCTTTAGTGGTATAAAAAAATAAGGGATAGGTTAAAAAAAACAAACCTATCTTAATTTTTAAGTTTAAATCCTCATCAAACACTTTTATTCCAGTTCCAACTCCACTCCACCAATCATAGGTCTTAAGAAGTTGTATATGAGTACCATGATGGCGTAAGTTATGAAGATGACTATGAAATAACCTACAGTGTCACCTAGGAGGTAACCGATCCCAACTAATGGTTCTCCCAATGCGAAATACATGGCAATTTGGGGTATGGAGATTAAGAAGTTTAGAATGGTTGTAACCACGGCAAGGATCAAGGCCAGTGGGATGGGTTTTATTTTTCTAATTTCAAAGAGATTATCCTTCACAGAAGAGAATTTGAGTTGTATACCTCCAATTTTAGGTGCCAGGAAGTTGTATAAAAGTGCTGAAAGAGCACTGTATATGAAGGTGGCTATGAAAACCACTATAGGGACTGCGATTATCATTAATATTATACCTATTATTCCCAGGGCACCAAGACCTCCTAATTCTGACACAGTACTGGTGGTGCTGACAGCGGCAATGGCAGCTCCTTGAATTATTAACATCATCAGGGGAGCCACTATCAACATGATCAGGAAGGTGAAAATGGTGTAGAGAATGGATAACATTAAGGATAAGGGGATGACAGGTAGTGATCTGATTTCTTCCATATCCACTATTCCCAGTTTAATACCTCCTACCCGGGGCACCAGTAGATTGTAAATAAGGGCCAGTAAAAATGAGGATAAAATGTTCAGTAAAAATGATCCCACTGGGAAAATGATAATGATGGCCACAGCAAGGGTTAACAGCATACCAACGATGGCGCTGGCTGTGGATGGTAGGAAAACAGCTACCACTCCCAGTATTAAGATTAATAGCAATGCGTATATAAGGCCCATTACTGCTGATATCGAAGAAGACATCAAAGTGAAGGGCACAATAGCCACGGATTTTATTTCTTTCAATTCTTCCATGTGAATATGCCTCCTAATTGTAAAATATTAAATATTCATTAGTTCTTTTATAATATTTTTTTCTATTTTCTTGGAGGAAAATGGAAAAAGTGTTGATATGTAAGATTTAAGGAGATTAAGGATATTCTGGATACAATTAGTAGAAATAAAATAAAAAAGGGTAAAAAGGTGGAAAATTAAACCACGGTTTCTATTCCAGTACCAGTTTAATTCCACCGATTCTGGGCTGTAGGAAGTTGTAGAATATGGTGGCCAGGGCAACTATAATGAAATACATTATGAAGTACATTATAGCGTACATTACAAGCCATATTATTGCCACAACGAAGTCTCCAGTCATTATACCGGATATGAATCCGTATATTGCTCCTAAAACTGCAGATACTACTGATATTGATAGTGCTGCTGGTACCACTGGTATGTTGGTGAGTTCAAAGCCATTTACTGCTTCGGCGAATATCAGTTTCATTCCACCGACTTTTGGTATTATGATGTTGTAGAAAATGGCGAACAGTGCGTATCCAATGAATGAGAATATGAACGCCATTATAGGCATTAGGATAATCCAGAACAGGGCCCATATGCCGGATATTGCTCCGAAGAGTCCGCCGGTTGGAACTGTTGCGTTAGTGGCGTTAGTGGCATTGGCAACTGCAGTGCCAGCAATGGGTATGACTCCACTGATAAGTGATAACACTGAACTACCAGCCAGTCCCATGTATAATCCAATGAGGAAAGTTACCACAGCGGCTACACAGGCGAGAATTAGGGCAACAGATACCACTGGAAGTGATTTTAGTTCGTCTCCTTCCATACCCAGTTTTATACCACCCACTTTAGGTGCTATTAAGTTGTATAATAATGCCACAACAAAAGCGGATAGTATGTTCCAGAAGAACGCAGTTAGTGGATACAAGATAATAATGGCTAATCCTAATACTGCAATGAAAGCAGCGAACATGCCTGCTCCAGGTATGAATGCCGCGATGCTTCCAAAGAATAGGACTATAAGAATTGCTGCAATGAAAGCTAGAATTGCGTGAATTGATGAAGACATCAGTGTAAATGGTGCGGCTCTAATGTGTTTAATCTCTTTGATATCGACCATCTTTTTCACCTCCCTTTATAATCAGTGAATAATTATTTCTAATTGATGTTATATTAATTTTTCGTTTTTAAAAGAGATAAAAACCTGAAGAAATTACTTAATTAAATAATCTAAGGTTTTAATGAGAAATTAATAGGTAAAATTAGATAAAAAGTAATATAAGATGGTTTTTAAAATTTGGGCGGTTTAAAACCATCTACTAGATTCTTCCAAAACATTTTCCACAATCTGCACCGAAGATCCCAGATAGGTATGCGGATCCATAATTTCCTCCACCTCTTCAGGAGTTAAATAATCCTTTATCTCATCCTGTTGAAGTATAACATCTTTCAAACCAATTCCTAACTTATTAGCTTCCAGAGCACACTTTCGGACCAGTGCATAAGCAGTTTGCCTTCCCATACCCCTCCGGGTGAGTTCGGCCATGAAACGTTCGGCCATAATAAGCCCACCAGTATGGTTAAGGTTCCTTTCAATGTTCTCAGGGTAGAAAACAAGTTTTTCCATTAACCTGATGGTCAGGTTCAGGATGTAATCCGTGAGAATAGATGCCTCAGGGAGCATGATCCTTTCAGATGAGGAGTTAGTCAGGTCTCTTTCATGCCATAGGGCATTGTTTTGAAGAGCAGGTGAAGGATATGCTTTTATAATTCTGGAAACACCACAGATTCTCTCAGCAGTGATGGGGTTCATTTTGTGGGGCATGGTACTGGAACCCACCTGTTTTTCCGGGTCAAAACTTTCACCTAATTCTTTGATCTCTGTACGTTGCAGGTTACGGATTTCAAGAGCTATCTTATCCAGGGTACTGGCGAGGTTGGCCAGGCCCATAATGTATTCTGCATGGTTATCTCTCTGCACTACCTGATTGGATATCAGTACTGGGGGAAGTCCCAGTATTTCAGAAACTTTAAGATGGACATCCAGTCCATTTTCACCTAGGGCAGCAGTGGTACCAACTGCTCCGGTCATCATTCCAACACAGAGCCTTCCTTTACATGCTTCCAATCTTTCGTATTGGCGGTGGAGTTCATCAGCCCATAGGGCGAATTTCATCCCATAAGTAGTGGGAAGGGCGTGTTGTCCATGGGTTCTACCAATGCAAACTGTTTTTTTATTTTCATCTGCCAGTTTCAGGATAATTCTGGCAAGACGTTTTATTTTCTCCTGGAGGATTTCAATAGAACCTTTAAGAAGAAGGGACTGAGAACTGTCGATAATGTCATTGGATGTGGCACCAAAGTGCACATATTCTCCAGCATCATCTTCACAGACTTCAGCTAGAGCTTTAACAATGGAAGCAATGTCATGGTTGGTTTCCCTCTCAATTTCAGCCACTCTTTCCGGGGTAACATATTGAGTGCTGGCTTTATTTCTTATTTCACGGGCAGCTTCTTCAGGGATTAATTTAAGATGGGCTTCTGCTTCTGCCAGGGCGGCCTCCACTTCCAGCATTTTTTGAAGCTTATTGTCAGCTTCCCAGATTTCTTTCATTTCCGGGGTTCCATAACGAAATTCTATAGGGTGAATAGCCATGTTTAAACTCCTTAATTATTCGTATACAAAAAAATTTTAAAATCTTAGAAATATTATTCCTTAGCTTATATTATATCTGATAATATTTCTGTATCTGATACTAACTCCTTGAACAGGAAGGGTAAAAAAAGTAATGGGGTTCAGGAGTAAGAAAACCGGAGAGCGATACAGAAAACAGCCAGAATAGCAGTCATTATAATAACCTGTTCCGGGCTGAGTTTGGGGCCTTTGGTTTCTTCTTCAAAGTATCTTACCAGACCCGCCCCACTTGGTGGGAGGTATTTCTTTTCTTTCTTTGCCATATTCAAATCACCATATAAGATTAATTTATTAAATTTCAGTTTAATTATTTATATTATTTTTTAATTTATGATCCCTGAATTATTTTATTCATATCTATGTTACATTTTACAGGCTTATATTTGTAATGGTGGTACACCATAAAAATTTGTAATGGGGGTACACTATAAAAATCGAGTATAAAAATACCTACAATTTTATGTTTTTTTAAATGTTTAAAAAAGTATAAATCACCTGTCCAACAATAACAGTTAGTAAAGATTAGGTCGTGTTCACCTTTGACGGGGGTCAATCACCGTTTTTTATTCAATTTAAGGGCTGAATGGTTTAAACAGCTTATGATTGTTTGAATTATTTTAAAAACAGATAAAAGATCAGGGAATTACCATGGGATATTTTGAAACCTTAGAAGAGGAAACTGAAAGGGCATATGAGGTGGCTAGGGAGGCCAGGAAGAGGGGTCATGATATTGAAATTGAACCAGAAGTTCCCCTGGCAAAAAACCTGGCAGAACGTGTGGAAGGGCTGGTGGGCCCTCCAGGTATAGCTAAACACATTAAAGAACTTGAAGAAGGAAGATCCCGTGAGGAAGTTGCTTTTTATGTGGCTAAAGAGATTGTAACCTCAGATGAAGTGTTGAAAGCTGATCTGGGTAACAAAGATCAGTATAAGGTAAAGGAAGAGGCTGCGGATCAGGCGGTGAGAACAGCACTATCCATACTTACTGAGGGAGTGGTGGCTGCTCCATTGGAAGGAATAGCCAAAGTAGCCATAAAAAGGAACTTCGACCAGACCTGGTATCTGGCGGTGTACTTCACAGGCCCCATTAGAAGTGCAGGGGGAACTGCATCTGCACTTGCAGTTTTAATTGCGGATTATATAAGGTATCATATGGAATTAGATATCTACAAACCTACCGATAGGGAGATTGAGCGTTATGTGGAGGAAGCAGAGTTATACGAGTCAGAGGTAACTAATCTGCAGTACTCTCCTTCTCCTGATGAAATGCGATTAGCAGCCAAGAACGTACCAGTAGAGGTCACTGGAGAACCAACTGATCAGGTGGAGGTTTCCCATAGAGACCTGGAACGTGTGGAAACCAATCACCTGCGGGGAGGTGCCCTGCTGGCAATGGTGGAGGGGGTTATCCAGAAAGCACCCAAGGTATTGAAATACGCTAAAATGCTGAAGATGGAGGGTTGGGACTGGTTGGATGATTTATCCAAGACCAAAAAATCAGGTAAAGATGAGGAAACAGAGGATGGTTCCAAAGAAGAGGAAACCAAAGTTGATGATAAGTATATGAAGGATATCATTGGGGGTAGGCCTGTTTTATCCTATCCTCAGGCAAAGGGTGGGTTCCGTTTAAGGTACGGCAGATCCAGGAACACTGGGCTGGCTGCCATGGCAGTTCACCCTGCTACCATGGAAATTGTGGAATTCCTGGCAGTGGGAACCCAGATGAAAATAGAAAGACCGGGTAAAGGTAATTGTGTGGTACCTTGTGACAGTATAGATGGGCCTCTGGTGAAACTCCGGGATGGAAGTGTAGTTAATGTAAAATCCGTGGAAGAAGCCCGTAAAATAAGATCCCAGGTAGTGGAGATAATTTATCTGGGCGACATGCTGGTGGCATTTGGCGAG
>JAHKLQ010000069.1 GCA_020854975.1 Methanobacterium sp. | reverse complement strand
GGATCATGGATTAATGCCCGGGCAATTCCAATTCTCTGACGCAACCCCTTGGAAAAAGTGTTGATCCGATCCTCAGCACGGTGAGTCATACCCACCAGTTCCAGGAGTTCATCTATCCTGACATCTATCTGATTTTTGGGAACCCCGTAGAGTTCTCCGAAGTATCTTAAAAGTTCCCTTGCCTTGAAACGTTCATAAAGGTTAGGTTCCTCTGGCAGGTAACCGATCATGGATTTGATCCTGATCTGGTCATGGTGGATGCTGTATCCTCCCACTGTCACTTCTCCAGAGTTAGGTTGTAGTATGCAGCAGATAATCCGGATGGCAGTGGTTTTACCAGCACCGTTAGGCCCAATGATTCCCAGAAGCTCACCTTTTTTTATTTCCAGATTCAGATTATCTAATGCCTTTATATGTCCAAAAGACTTGCTTAAAGAATCTATTTTCACCATTATATTGTCTGAGTTCAACCTGCACCTCTCCAAAAAGGGATTTAAAAAACTACTTTTCTTTATTATTTCTTGGATTACATCTTTTATTTAGTTAACCAAAACATGTTTTAGTAAACCGAAACTCCCATTTAAATCAATCATCTTAGATGATGACGAGTTCTATGAACATTTTATGGGAAATGAATATTCTGTAAAAAATAAACAAGTGGATAATAACAATATTTAAATACAGTTATATTGTCTTTAAATAACAATTGATCCACCCCAACATAGGGATCAGATCACAGATTAAATAGAAAGAGTAATTGGAATGTTTCTATCTAAACTAATCCCATCGGAGGATGCTAAAAAAATCATTTCTAATTGTCTTAAACCCACCAAAGTGGAAGAGATCAAATTAGAAGAAGCTTACTCAAGAGTTCTCAGTCAGAAAATTATTTCTAATTTAGATTCACCACCCTTTGATCGTTCTGCTATGGATGGTTATGCCATACAGGCTGAAGATACTTTCGGACACTCAGAAAAGAATCCAGTCCAAATGAAAATAGTAGATCGTATCGGGGCGGGTGAAAAATCAGATGTAAATCTTGAAAAAGGTGAAGCAATTAAAATTGCCACCGGAGCCCCCTTACCTGCCGGTGCCAATGCCGTGGTTATGGAGGAGTTCACCCACCCTGAAGGAGATTTTCTTCAGGTGGAAACATCTCTAACACCGGGTGAAAACGTTTCTCAAAGAGGTGAGGATTTTTCATCTGATGATCTGGTTCTGGAAAAGGGTAAACTATTAAACCCCGCTGAATTAGGTATTGTTGCTTCAACAGGATTTAACCATGTTTCCGTGTTTAAAAAACCAAAAATTGGAGTTATCATAACTGGTAGCGAGTTAGTAATGCCAAAACAGGACATAAAAGGAGCAGAAGTGATCAATTCCAATCATTTCACCATAAAATCAATGGTTGAAAGTTGTCTGGCTATTCCGGAAATGTTTCATTCTGTTGATAATGCAGATAATGTGGAAGAACTGTTTAAAAGTTTGTTGGATGAATATGATGCTATCATAACCACCGGTGGTACAGCCATCAGTAAAGGTGATGTGGTGGTGGATGTGGCCCAAAAATTGGGTGAAGTCCTTTTCCATGGAGTGGCTATGAGACCAGGAAAACCCTTTGCCTTCGCACAGATCCAGGGAAAACCTGTTTTTATGTTATCTGGATTTCCAGTGGCAGCTATGGTTCAGTTCGATGTTTTCATAAGAAATGCTCTCTTTGAAATGCAGGGCCTAACCAGGGATCCCTTGATTATACAGAAAAAAGCAGCTAAGAAGATACCCTCCTCTCTGGGGAGAATTGACTATGTAAGGGCTAAGATAAATGGTGAACTGGTCCATCCCCTGAAGACTAAGGGTTCTGGAATTATAAGGTCCATGGTAGAATCAGATTCCTACATCGTAATACCTGAGAACCAGGAAGGAGTTATGCAGGGAGAAGAATGTGATGTCCTCCCCTACCAATCGCTAAAAGCTTAAACCATCAAGTTTACATATAAATGAAAAGGTGATCTTGTTTGAATGTTTTATGGTACTACGTCATTTTCTTTGTTTCCGTCTATATCGTGGCTATCCTATTCAGGAATAAGTTAAAAGTAGATGTTTACGGGCCTATTCTCATGAGAAGGACTAAAAAAATGAGGGGATGGATAGATTCCATTGCCAATCTAAGTCCCAGATTCTGGCGCTGGAGCATGAATATAGGCATCCCCATCGCTGTCTTTTGTATGGGCCTTATGGTTTACATGACCATAATGTCTTTACAGGTGATGTTCGAGACCCCGACCGCCGCCCTTCTCTTACCAGGAGTGGATATTCCTGGATCCCCTGTATTCATACCCATATTCTCAGGTATCCTCGCCCTGATTATATTGATGGTGGTCCATGAATTTGGACATGGAATTCTAGCCCGGGTTGATGGAGTGGGAATCAAATCCATAGGAGTGATCTTACTGGCCATACTCCCTGGAGCCTTTGTGGAACTGGATGAGGAAGATGTTGAAAAAGCCAAAAGATCTGTTAAACTCCGCATATACGCAGCAGGATCCATGTTTAACCTGGGAACAGCAGCAATTGCCTGGGTGATAGTAATTATTTTAAGTGCCTCATTTATACCCTACGCCTTTGAGTCAGATGGTTTTAAAATTACCAGTGTAACCCCTGGTGGCCCTGCAGAGGGTGTACTGAAAGAAGGGATGATTGTACACAGTATTAACGGGTATCCAATGAATGACAGGTCAGCCTACACTGAACTGATCATGAATAATTCAAAACCTGGTGATCAGTTAACCTATGTGACTGATCAGGGCACCTATACCATTACCACAACTGGGCAGCCCACTAATGAATCCATTACCTATCCTGGGACTCGTAGTGAAACCCATCTGGTTATTAAAGGAGATATTTCCAGGACCTATGGTAACATTTTACCCTGGTTTTTATATGACTTGGCAGAAGTGGCTTATTGGGTATACTTATTGAACCTGCTAGTGGGATTGTTTAATCTTCTACCCATGAAACCCCTGGATGGAGGAATAATACTCGAAGAACTGCTGGGATATAAATTACCAGAAAAATATGTGGGAAAAATCACTTACAGTGTTTCCATGGTTCTCATCGGAATTGTAGCTGTGTTAGTAATTTACGGAACAGTTCCAGGAATATTAAAAATGTTCTAACTATTTTTTCTCTATTAAACCTTTTTTTATTTGTTTAAAATCTTTCTTATTTGTTTAAAAGCTTTTTCATTTTTTTCAAGGTTTAAAAAAGTTAAATAAGTTTTACCCTTGCAGTAACTTTTAATTAAAAAGTAATTCTCCAATAAAAAATCAGTTCTAATCATATTACGTGCAACTTACCGTTTAGTCCTGCATTTTAAACAGAGATCAACACCTTTCTCATTTAACGGCCTGTTAGTCTGGAAAATTTTCCCACAACTCTTACACTGGGTTTTTCTAAGGAGTTTGGGTGGGCGGGGCACTGCTGGATCCTGACATTGACAGGTTACTCCTACTTTTACTTTACTCTCTCTTTTTTTAGCCATCTAAGTTCACCTAAAATCCGAACTTGCCCTTTAACTTGATATTAATTCTCTTTTAAGATTATGTTTCCAGAAATGGTTATAATTTATTAAAAGTTAAGAGGATGGTCAGAGGCCATCCTCGCTGTGTTGGTAGGTAAATAGGTAGTTTTCGTTTTGATCTTAAAATAAAAACATTATATGAAATATTAAACCTTTGAAACTTTTTTTAATCGTATCTGGTGTCCGAATCCATGGGTTTCTTTACTGATCCTGAACCGGTACCCAGTGGCTTCTTCCATGGCCCTGGCTGCAGTGTTGGTGTAAGGACAGGTGGTTATTAACACTCCCTGATTTTCTAATTGGCTGCAAACTGGGAAAAAACGGCAATTTTTCACTTTAAGGTCTACTTCATCATCTTTGATGGAATATTCAATATCTCCAGCCATATGATGATTTTCCACGAAGTAGTTGCGGACGGATTTTAGGGAGGTTTCACTATCATGGAAATTGTAATTCCTGGATTTGAGTTCATCCAGAAAGGTGCGACCAATTTGACGAGTTACTGAGTATGATCCTGTCCCGGCTATGGTCCATAGTCCTGTGGTAAGTCCCAATACCATTATTAGTAGAGGATCCTTACCTTTAGGCTGCTTGATCTCCTGATCCATTGGCTGGAACATTGATTTATCTATACCGCAACGGGGACAGGCCCAATCCAGAGGAATGTCACCGAAAGAAGTTCCGGGTTCCACATCGCTTTCGGGATCTCCTTTTTCACTTTGGTAGATGTAGTGACATATTTCACACTGATAATCCACTTTTTGCCTCCTAACTATTTTAAAAAGGGATTTTGGAGGATTAGAAGTATCTCTCCAGAAGTCCTTTAAGCATCCTGGCATGTCGGGCTTCATCCCGGGAACTTTCATCGAAGAAATCATGGGCAGGGTCAATGTCACATTCTTTGGCTTTTTTGGCTGCAGCTTTTTTCTCCTTGTTAGCCATGGTTTCCCCTTCCAGCATCATCTCCAGATTCTCTTTGAGGGTGGGTTTTATCACTGCATTCATTTCTGCAAAATGGGACGCGTGCTCTGCTTCTTCCCAGGCTATGGTCTTCAGTACTTCTGCTACTTCTGGAAGCCCTTCTCTCTGGGCTAATCTGGCCATGGCCAGGTACATGCCTACTTCCTGTGTTTCACCGTTAAAATTGGCCTGTACTGCTTTTTCCATGTCTGTTCCTTTACAAATTCCGATTTCATGTTCATTTATCAAATCCATTTACATTCCTCCCATCTATTTTTTAGTGTTTGATTCTTAAATTTGTTTTTAAAAAAAATACCATTAAAGAGTTTTTATCTCCTGAGCCAGTTTTTTACCTGTTTCGAAGCATTTATCGAGTTCTGACTGGTTAGGAACATAATAAACTTCATATTCTTCCTTCACTTGGAAACCGCACTCTTTAAGATCTCGAGCCAGGGTTTCTGGGGCTCCGCCCTGTCCTCCCATGGATCCGAAAGTGACAGCCAGCTTTTCTCTGCTGGTTCTGTTGAATTTCAATCCACGTAAGTAGTAGATCAGGTCTCCAACACTGGGATATGGTTCATCATAGATAGTGGGTGCTCCCAGGGCTATGGCTTTACTGTCCAGGATGTCTTTTACAATTTCACTCCGTTCATCTTCGTGCAGGTAATACATTACCACTTCTACATCTTCACTCATAACTCCCTCTGCAATGGCATGGGCCATTTTCTGGGTTGATTGGTGCATGGTGTCGTAGATTATGGTGATTTTATCCTGACATTCTCCAGTGGCCCATGAACTGTAAGCTCCAATAACCTTCATGGGGTCTGTCCAGATCTGACCATGTGCTGGTGCAATCATTTTTATCTGCTCCAGAAGTCCCAGGTCTGTGACTTCCTGGAATTTCTTTAAAACCAGTTTAGATAAGGGGGTTATCAGGTTAGCGTAAAACTTCTTGGTAGCATCCATAAGGACATGTTCTGGTATTTCATGGTCATATAGTTGGGGTAAGCACAGGTGCTGTCCGAATGCGTCGTTTGGAAATAATATGCCTTCTTCTGCCAGGAGGGTGAACATGCTGTCTGGCCAGTGTAGGAGGAATGCTTCTAAAAATGCCAGGGTTTTACCACCCAGATCCAGGGCTTCGCCAGTTCCTACCTTAATGAATTCTGCACCTTCCAGTGATGGGAAATGTTTAAGTAATCCATCTACTGCTATTTCTGTACAGTATATTGGTGCTTCAGGGAATTTTCGGTGTAGTTCTGGTAGAACGCCGCTGTGATCTTTTTCCACATGGTTTTGAATTATAACATCAATGTTAACTTCTTTTCCTTCCTTACCAAAAGCATCTTCCACTCTGGCCATTAACTCTGGGAAGTTTCCAGGGTAAGCGTTGTCTATTAAAGCTACTTTATCATCTCCAAAGACAAGGTAAGCATTGTAGCTGGTTCCTTTTAATGTGTAACCGTGGTATTTTCTAATGTCCCAGTCTAAAACTCCTACCCAGTATACTCCTTCTTTAATCTTTTTCGATTCTGCTTTCATGATTTCACCAAGTTTTGTCTGATTGTTCTATGCACGAACATATTGGTTCGTGTGCTCCCGAACGTATGGTAGTATACGGACCAACATATATAAATCTTACTGTTCGCACCCAAACGAACGTATTTATATATACGAACCATTAATATGATAAAGTGTATAACTCAGATTAAAATTACAATAGCATAACCCATCATGATAAAGATTATAACCCCATATCATGATAAAAATTGAATAGAGGGACTATAATGACCCCTGTAAACACTAAAAGTCGTATAAAAATATTTTCCACCAAGTCAGGTGTGAATGTTATTCAAAGCCCTATAAAGGCACAGATCCTATCCATCCTCAAAGAAGGAGGTAAGAGTGGATCCCAAATTGTTTCTTCCACCCATAGATCCAAATCAACCATCTCGGCACACCTACAGGATCTGGAGGATGCAGGAATAATAGACTGGGTAATAGACCCTGAAGACCGTCGGAAAAAAATTTATTTCATCAACTCCAGGTTTTTAGGTGATGTTTCCCCTGAAAAAATAATCGAAGATGAACTTGACCAGTGTCTGGAGGACCAAATTTTAGAATCAGATGACCCACTCAAATTCTTCAGATTCATGTTCAGAGCAATTAGAGTATCCCTTATGGATGAAGGGATAAATATCGACCCCATATTACATAGTGCAGGTTGTAAAGTGGGAAAAACTTTTTATAAAAAATTACAAAACCCGGACATCAACAAATTTATTGGAAATATTGGCGAATTCTGGGAAAACAACCAGTTAGGACGAATTGAAATTAAAAGCTTTGATCCTATTATTATTCAGGCCTATGACTGTTTTGAATGTGAAGATCTGCCCCAGGTTGGAAAACCAGCCTGTGCCTTTGACTCAGGAGTACTGGAAGCATTCTTCTCCAAATACTACCAGGAACAGGTGGAAGTGGAAGAAGTTAAATGCTATGCCCAGGGCGATGACTACTGTCAGTTCCTGGTTAAAACTAAAAATTAAATTATTTATCAGCTAAAAATTTCTCAATAGCTTCTGAAGACTTTGAAACATCCCTAATACAACCATAATGTCCCCAGATAGACTGATAGATGAATAGTTCTGCCTGGGGAAGACCTTCATATAAAGGTCTTAAACTGAATTTTTCATCAACAATCTGATCCTGCTGGATGCCAATCACCAGGGAAGGAACCTCTATTCTGGATAGTTCATGGGTTAAATCATGATTAAAAACAGCTTTGTTTCTCCATACTAAATCATTAGCATCCCAATCAACTGAGTCAGCTTTTCTCTCTTTAACTCCTTCCAGAAATTCTTTTTTGGATTGGAAACATTCTTCATAGTTATCCGGGGCTAATGACCAGAGGTAACTGAGGTAAGCTACCTTTTCCATTGCTTTTGTAGGATTTTTTGTATATTTTCCCTGGTTATATTCAGTATCATCTTCAATGATCTCGCTCATGAGGTTGTAAACACCAAACATCCGGTTGGAAAAATGATGACTGGTGGCATGCAGTATCATGAAATCCATGAAATAAGGATACTCTAATGCCCAGTGAAGAGCCTGGAAACCACCCATGGATGTACCCATAATACCCCGGAGGTGTTCAATGCCTAAACCCTGTGTTAACAATTCATACTGGGCTACTGCCAGGTCTTTAATACTGTATTCTGGGAAAGCTGTTCCCCTACTGGTGGTGGATGGGCTGGATGATCCGGGTGTTCCTAAAGCAGTGGTACTTATCACGCAAAACTGGTTGGTATCAATAACCTTTCCTGGGCCAATTACAGGGTTAAGGTTTTCCACAGAATTGCAATCCCCACTCCAACCATGAAGATATAGAAAGGCATTGGTTATTTTTCCATCCTCATCAAGCTTTTTAGTTCCCTGAACCGCGTATTCCATGGTTAAATCTGGGATAACCTCTCCGGATTCCAACTGGAAATCTTTTAAAATGTGATATTCTTTTTCAAGCAAACTAGTTCACACCTGTAATCTTTATCCTTTGACCCTTATTTCGAACTCCTTTTTAATAAGTTCTATGGCTTCTTTATGTTCAACTCCCCCCACACGGTTCACTACTCGGGATATCTCCTTCATCCTATCCGTGTATTCCTTTTTTTTCTCTACAGGTGCCCTTTTAACCCTGCTAAGATTCACCAGGGCCTCAATTATCCCACAGATGGCCCGGTTGAGTGGTTCGGATTCTGTTTTATACTGTTTTATATCCTGAACCTGGGAGTGGAACATGAGGGTAACATTTTCACCCATAGCATCCTTTTTTTCTACTTTCTTTTCATGATGTACCTGGCCAAAAAATGATGCATCTGCATTTTTCAGGGAAAATCCATGTTTTTCTTTCTTAAACTCGGTAGATGGAGGGTTACTTATGAGAGAATATGTGAAAAGAAGTGGATCTCGGGATAAATTCACATAGAACTTTTTTTCTCGTTTTACATTGGCTATGGTGTGTGATCCTTCGTGGAGTCTGAGTACTACCTGATCTGGTCCTTTGCAGATCACCCCCATGGGGGCGGCATTTGGGGTTCCATCTTCATTTTGTGTAGTTACAATGGCCTCATAATGAAGGCCTTTATCCATGTTTAAGGAATATAGATTTAAAGTCATATTATCTCACGATTAATAATTTCTACTTTGACGGATATAACCTTATCCATCACGAAAATAAAACCGTTTAATGTGTCTATTCTCAAAATACTATTAGAAAAATTGTTTGAAAAAGAATTAAAGATTTTCATTGGGTTTCATGGTCTTGTGAACCATTGAATTTGACTATGGTTGTGGAAAGGTATTTTCCCTTCTTTGCAAAACCATCAAAAACCTTTTCATCTTCCATACTGCAGTTTTGGACTGAAATAACTGTTTTGTCCCGAGGGTCCTTGTCTATGATCTCTTCCAACATCTGGGAGTGGCGGGAGGTCTTCATAATCACTGCTGTATCTGCATGTTCCAGTAGTTCTTCCAGTCGCTGATCCACCTTGGGCACCACCAGGATAATTTCATCCTTTTCACCCAGGGTGATACCAGCACTGGCAGCACAACCTGTAAATGAATTTATTCCTGGTATCATCTCCACAGAATAGCCCTGATCCCCTATTATCTTGGCAACATAGGAAAATGTGCTGTATACTGATGGATCTCCCAAGGTGATGAAAGAAACATCCCGGCCTTCATCTAATTCCTGAATAATTAGTTCTGCAGCTCCGGCCCAGTAACTTTTCAGGGCTTTTTTATCCTCAATCATGGGGAACAATGGTTCAATAGTTACATATTCATCTTTACGACCATCCAAAATTCCCTGAACTATGGATAGTGCTACGCTTGGTTTGTTCTGGGATGATTTGGGTGCACAAATCACCGGAACATGTTTTAAGGTTTTCACTGCCTTAACTGTGAGTAATTCCGGGTCTCCTGGACCCACACCAATGCCTATGAGTTTGCCTTTATTCATGTTCATGATAAAACACCGAATTTAAAGTAACAATAATACTAATACTGGTCTTCTATTTTATGTAATGATAATATAAGGGTATTCCTCAAATTCTTTTACTAATGTTTTCTACCAAAACCTTGATCTAAGACCCATCCAAATCCAAGTAACTATTTTATTAAAATATCTAGAAATGTTATTATTAATATCTGGTTTACAAGAACCCTCAAAAAAAGTTATTATCCCCCTTACATTTAGATCAAAGCCTTTTAAGAGTATCATCCGGACTAAATTTAAATAAACACATTTAAAGTTCGTAAGGGAAACCAATTTTGATGAAACCTATTTTTACGCTGTGAATACTTTAGGTATTTATACCACTACCAAAATATAACATGCTATGGAAAACGGCTTCTTCTGTGACAAGTGTGGAATGATAAAAGACAGATGCATATGCCCACCTGGAGGATCCCAACGGGTAGATGCGCCTAAAATATCAACTTCGAGGATCAAGGCTATCAAAAGACAATACCCTCACATTGATGAGGACATAATCGAAAAATTCCCCTTCCAATCCCCCCGGGAAGGGCAGCTGGATATAATAGATGAGATCAGGGAGGCCATTGAACGTGGCTACTCCAACATCATCCTGGAGGCTGGTACTGGTACAGGGAAATCAGCAGTGGCTACCACCCTAGCCAGGCTTTACCAGCCCGCCTATGTGCTCACCATGACCAAACAGCTCCAATCCCAGTATGCTTCAGAATTCGGCTACCCAATGGTTAAAGGCCGGGGCAACTTCCTATGCCAGAACGAGGGATTGGAGTACAGTTGTGATCAGGGAACCTGTCAGACCACCCCCAGCACCCAGAAATTCGTCTGTGACTACGGGATCAGCAAATCACAATTTGATGGCGAAATGCACGCATTTCAGGATGCTTTTGGCAGTCCCATCTATTTCCGTTCCAATGACCGATGCCGCTACTGGGATCAGAAAGCACAGGCCGTAGAAAGCACTATAACCTTAATGAACTATGATTACGCACTACTGGAATTAAACTATGTTAAACACTTCGGAAAACGACATCTGATGGTGTTGGATGAGGCTCATAATCTAGAAAACAAGTTAATGCAGCGTCTGGAAGTAAACCTGTACAATCGGCGTCTGCAGCGTGAAATCAAAAAAACCATACCCCCTAGTATGATGAAACATAAGGAGCCCCAGGAATGGATACTGTTTGTAGAATCACTTTACGATGATTATCAGGATATTGACCTTAAAAAAATCCCTAAAAGATCCGCAGATCGTGTTAACCGGATGAAAATGAACCTGAGCGAACTTTCACGTAACCTGGAGAACACTCCGGATAACTGGGTAGTGGACACCGGTCCAGGGGGAGTTTCCTTCAAACCCCTCCGTGTTAACACCTATGCTGCTGACCATCTTTTCAACCATGCAGATATCCGGCTTTTCATGAGTGCCACCATACTGGACCAGGACTTGTTCTGCCAGTGGTTG
>JAHKLQ010000208.1 GCA_020854975.1 Methanobacterium sp. | reverse complement strand
TAGATATGACTATGGATATGGTATAACCGTAGATAACGAGGGAAACATCTATGTTACAGGATGCACATGGTCAGGATCATATGGGACTCTTTTTCCAACCACGGTAGGAGCCTACCAAACCAGTTATTCAGGAAGCTATGGGGATGCTTTCATAAGCAAATTATCCCCTGATAGCCAGGGAACAGACGACCTCAAATACAGCACATTCCTTGGGGGAACTGATGATGATAGTGGACAGAGTATTGCCATAGATGAAAATGGAACTATCTACATCACTGGATACACAGCCTCCAATGATTTCCCAACCACCACCGATGCCTATGAAACCAGTTGTGCTGGAAGTTATGATGCTTTCATAACTAAACTGGCACTCAACAGTCAGGGAACAGACGACCTCAAATACAGTACCTACCTCGGAGGGAACAATTACGACTATGGATGGAGTATAGATTTAGATATGGAGGGAACGATTTATATTACTGGATACACAGCATCTGATGATTTCCCCACCACTGATGGAGCATATCAAACCAGTTTAAACGGATGGGGTGACTCGTTTATTAGTAAACTGTCACCTAAAAGTCTGGGAATAGACGACCTTGAATACAGCACCTATCTGGGAGGGGATAGTGATGAATTCGGCTACAGTGTGACCCTGGATGATGCAGGTAACATTTACGCTACAGGATACACCTATTCTGATAATTTCCCCACCACCAGTGGTGCTTATCAGAGTGATTATCAGGGAGCTGGTGATGCCTTCATTGTGAAACTGGCCAGTGAGGCGGATCTAAACATTACTAAGACTGTGGATAATACCACACCTCATGTGGGAGATACAATAATTTACACTATTATTGTAGGAAACAATGGACCTGACACCTCATATGGAGTAACAGTAACCGACATTCTACCACAAGGCCTGGAATACGTTTCATCTAATGCCAATTATGGATCATATAATCCTTTAACTGGTATTTGGAGTATAGATTACCTGCCCACTGGTGCATTAGCCACTTTAAACATAACCTCAACTGTACTGCAATCTGGAGAAATAACCAACACTGTACGAGTCACAGCACTAACCTATGATCCCGTACTGAATGACACCACAGCAACCACTACCATAACTGCCACAGAAAATTCCACACCTGAACCTGCACCAGTATATGGAAAAACCATTAATATGCAAAAGACTGGAATACCTGTTATTGGATTACTACTGTCTCTGTTGATGGTTTTAGGTGGACTTGTATATTCTAAGAAATAATAAAAAAGATTCCCTTCTTTTTTCTTTTTTAAAACTAATAAATTAAAAGAGATAATGAATTAATTATCTTTCTCGTTTTTCATATGTACCGTGCGGATAGGGAATGGTATAACAATACCTTCCTGGTCGTATCTTTCATGTAGACTTTTTATAAATTCATGTTTCAATCGGTACTGTTCTACAAATTCTTTGACACTTAAAAATACTGTGAAGTTAATGCTAAAGTCATCAAATTCATTATATCTGATATAGGGATCCATGGAGTCATCAGCTCCAGAAAGTCTTTTAGTTACTTCCCGGGCCACATCCACAGTAACCTTTTCCACTTTTTCCAGGTCACTATCATATGCTACCCCTATGTTGACTTTAATCAGCATTTCTTTCTGGTCCTGATGGTAATTGGTGATGATGGTAGATGCAATTTTAGAGTTGGGTATGATGATGGTGTTCTGGGTGAGGGATTGGATGGTGGTGTTTCTCCAGGTTATATCCTGAACATATCCTTCTTCACCAGTAGAAAGCATAATATAATCCCCTATTTCCATTTCTCTGGAGGTTATAACATTTAAACCCGCAAACATGTTGGATAATGTGTCTTCCAGGGCCAAGGCTAGGGCAATACCTCCAATACCAAAGGCAGTGAGCAGGGGTGTGATGGATATTCCCAGGAGACTGATCACCACCATCACTCCCACAGCAAAGATAAGAACTTTGGTTATGTTACCAAAAAATGAGGTGGAAGGTAAAACTCCCTCTGCTCGTTGCGTATAAAGATTAACAAAACCAGAAGTTAAACGGGCCACAAACCAGGTAATCAGTAAGATGAGGATGATGGTTAAAACTTTATTAATATAGCTTAAAGTGGCACTATCAATTTTCAGGTAGTTCAGGGCAATAAAAATAGCAGCTATTGTAAAACAAATGGCAGATAAGCCTTTTAATGACTGGATAACTACTTTAAAACCTTCCCAGTCGGTTTCTAAACATTTTTCCCTGATTTTCCTGAATATTATTAATTCAAATAAGAATCCCAGGATGATTCCGGTTAATATTATTAACAATGGTAAAATAAGTTCGTTAAAATTCATAAAGCAGATTACCTCTCTTTACTTTTATATTCTCCCTACATTGAATTAATAATTAACTTTTTTTTTAAAAGAGTGTAAATAAGTTTTAGCATCCACATCTCTAACTTAAGACCTTAAAAATTAAAACTTAAAAACACTTAAACTGTTTTATTTATAGTAGGACATGATAATAGAAAAATATTGATTAAATTAGAAAAACCTATTCATTAAAAGATGGAAAACTGTTTCATTAAGGTGGAAAAATTATTTCATTAAAAGATGGAAAACTCTATCCATAAGATGATTCCGAGTAATCTAGAATTCGGCCAGGAGAGTAAACAATCATGATGGAAACCATATATCAGGCTTCTCTTGATGGTGAAATAACCAGGGAAGATGCATTAAAACTAGTTAACGCCAACCATTTTCAGTTATTTGATGTTGCCAATATGTTGAGGCAGGAAATAGTGGGAGATGAAGTCACATTTGTGGCCAACTGTAACACATTCATCACTGACCATTGTATGATTGGATGTGCATTTTGTTCCTTTCGGGATAATATAGGCTATGAAATGACCACGGAAGAGATCCTTCAAAACATTGGAGAAGCAGTTGATGTGGGAGCTAGTGAAATCTGCCTGTTTGGAGGGGTAATGCCCCATATGGATGTTGAATTTTATTGTGACCTTTTCAGCACCATCAAAGAACATTACACTATTGATCTTCACACCTTATCTCCTGTTGAAGTTTACCAAGCTGCTAAAGCTTCAAACATGACAATAACAGAAACATTATCTTCATTTAAAGATGCTGGACTGGATACATTAACCGGTGCTTCTGCTGAGATCCTGGTAGATAGTGTAAGGGAAAAAATATGTCCCAACAAGGTTTCCACCCAGGAATGGGTGGATATCATTAAACAAGCCCACCAGCTTGGCATTCCTACCACTTCCACCATCATGTATGGGAGTATAGAAACCTGGGAGGACCGTATTGATCACCTCTTGATATTAAGGGATATTCAGCGGGAGACTGGTGGATTCACAGAACTTGTGCCCATGACCTTCCTGGGGGAAAACAATCTTATGGGACAACAATCCAGTGGTGCCAGTGGACTGGATGATCTAAAATTACATGCCCTGGCCCGTATAATTCTGGGAAAGGATATACCTAATATCCAGGCTTCCTGGATTAAGATTGGTACTAAAATGGCTCAGATGGCTCTCTGCTGTGGTGCGAATGATCTGGGAGGTACCATGATGGAGGATAAAATTTCCATAGCCGCCGGCTCATCCCATGGAGAATACCTCACCCGTGACCAGATGCATACCCTTATCAAAGGAATTGGACGCATACCTGTAGAACGGAACACTCTTTATGAGCGGGTAAATTAAATTCTCCTTTAAAGTAGATTAATCTTTCATTTTTCCTAATAAATTATCCTTTTTTCTTTTATTCTATTAATTTTTAGTTTTTTTCAATGATTTAGTGCTGTTCTCTGTTAATTTATGATAAATACCACCAATATCAATTGTTAATGATTAATCAGTCTAAAATCTATTTATATAATGAATACCCATGATAGAATTTAGATATTTTCAGATTTTATTTTGAAGATCATGATAATCTAAATTTTAAGGATGATTTTAATGATAAAAGGAGTAAGAGAAATCTTTAAAAATGATATTAGAGCTATAGCGAAAAATCCAGTAGTTATGTTTGTTTTGGCGGTTATAATCTGTA
>JAHKLQ010000091.1 GCA_020854975.1 Methanobacterium sp. | reverse complement strand
GTGATATCTTAACTTTTAAAAGTGATGGGCGCATAATTAAATAGGAAGAACTTCAATAATAGATTTAATACTAAGGTAACAGTTATCGTGATACTATGGCCATTCTGAAGGATACTGAGAGGGAGCAGTTGAGGCAGCTGGTGAAAGCCTGTCTTTTGGAAATCAGCAAGTTGAAGATCGATCTTAAAAAATGCCAGAAAGAATCTTCTAAATCTGTTATTGAAGAACACAGTAAACTTCAGGAGTTACAGAGAGAACAAGAGAAGAAACTAGCTGAAAAAGAAGACGAAATCAGGGAATTAAAAAATCTCCTGGAAGAAAAGGATTTAAAAATGAAACAATTACAGAAAGTTAAAGATCAGTATAAACTTTTAACCCAAAAACCTAAAAAGGACCTAACTTCATTCCAATCTAATATTTACCTGTTACTTCCAGAAAAAGAGGATACCCTTGAAAATCTCTACAATTCCATTGTTGATCTGGGGTTCAATGAACTCACTCATCAAAACTTCGAACATGCTCTTAGAAACCTGGAAAGAAAAGGGTACTGCAGTTCCAGGAAAGAAAATGGTAGTATTCTGTGGAAAAAGTTAGAAAAGGATTAAAATTTATTTCAATTTAAAACCTTTAATTTTTCATTTAATTCATTATAATTGTCTTTTAAGCTATTTGAGATGTTTAATAAAATTTCATATTATATCTGAATCACATCACAATAACAAACTATTTATATAACCTCTAACCCACTGATTATTTACATAAAAGAATTTGAGGTGAAAATGTGGCACAATTAGGACAAGGACAAGGACAACCTATTATTATAATGCCTGAGGGCTCTTCAAGAGTTTTAGGGAGAGATGCTCAGAGAATGAATATATTAGCAGGAAAAGTCTTAGCAGAAACCGTAAGGACCACTTTAGGCCCTAAAGGAATGGACAAGATGCTCGTTGATGGATTAGGTGATATCGTAGTAACCAACGACGGTGTAACCATCCTCAAAGAAATGGACATCGAGCACCCTGCCGCTAAAATGTTAGTAGAAGTAGCTAAAACTCAGGAAGATGAAGTAGGAGACGGAACCACCACTGCAGTGATCATTGCAGGCGAACTCCTCAAGAAAGCAGAAGGTCTACTGGACATGGAAATCCACCCCACCATCGTGGCCATGGGATACCGACAAGCAGCTGAAAAAGCCCAGGAAATCTTAAATGTTATATCCATCGATGCAGAAGACAGGGAAACCCTCCTAAAAGTGGCAATGACAGCCATGACTGGAAAAGGAACAGAAAAAGCCCGAGAACCACTAGCAGAACTGGTGGTTGGAGCAGTCAAGCAGGTGGAAGAAGACGGAGAAATAGACCAGGATCACATCAAAATCGAGAAGAAAGACGGAGCAACCATAGACGACTCCCAACTCGTAAACGGAGTCATTATTGACAAAGAACCCGTACACCCTGGCATGCCTAAAAAGGTGGAAGACGCTAGAATAGCACTCCTCAACAGCGCTATAGAAGTTAAAGAAACCGAAGTTGACGCTGAAATCCGTATCACTGACCCTGCCCAGATGCAGGCCTTCATTGAACAGGAAGAACAGATGATCCGTGACATGGTGAACAAAATAGCCGATGCCGGAGCCAACGTACTCTTCTGTCAGAAAGGAATAGACGACCTGGCACAGCATTACCTGGCCAAATCCGGAATCATGGCAGTACGCCGAGTCAAAAAATCAGACATGGAAAAACTAAGCCGAGCAACCGGAGCAACCGTGGTCACCAACATCGAAGACCTAACCCTAGACGACTTAGGACTGGCTGGATCTGTTGCTGAGAAAAAAATCTCCGGCGAAGAAATGATCTTCGTGGAAGAATGCAAAGACCCTAAATCAGTCACCCTCCTAATCAGAGGATCCACAGAACACGTAGTGGACGAAATCGAAAGAGCAATGGAAGACGCCATAGGCGTAGTTGCAGCCACAGTAGAAGATGGAAAAGTTGTTGCTGGTGGAGGAGCCGCAGAAATCTCCATAGCTAAAGGATTAAAAGAATACGCTGACACTATCAGTGGCCGTGAACAGTTAGCAGTATCAGCCTTTGCAGAAGCACTGGAAGTTGTGCCCAAAACCCTGGCTGAAAACGCAGGACTGGACAGTATCGATGCCCTAGTGGACTTACGAGCAGCCCATGAAAAATCATTATACATGGGACTGAACGTATTCAAAGGAGAAGTCACCGACATGTACCGTGCCGGAGTCATCGAACCACACAGGGTCAAAAAACAGGCCATCCAATCCGCTGCAGAAGCCGCAGAAATGATCCTAAGGATCGACGACGTCATTGCATCCACTGGCGCAGGTAAAGAACCTGACATGGGTGACATGGGCGGAATGGGCGGAATGCCTGGTGGAATGCCACCAATGATGTAAAGTCACTTGACTTTACACTTTTTTCTATTTTTTAAATCAAAGTAAACTGTTGATTAATTCTGAATTACTATCCTGGAGTAGTATTTTAACTACCAATTTTATCTAATTCAAGTTTATCCAATTCATTTATTAGGAAACTGTTGATTCTGGACATTTTCTCTAAAAACTCCATAACCATAAATTAATTCCTTTTAAAGATCTAACAATAAATTACATACATCTTAAGAGGTTTTAAAAAATGGTCGGACAAAAACAATCATCAGATTCTGAAATACATTTAGACCCAAATTCCGCATTGAAAATGATCCAGGAGAATAAAGACAACCCTAATTTTATATTAATAGATGTTAGAACTCCTGCAGAATACGATGAATCTCGCATAGAAGGATCAATATTAATAAACTATCAAGCACCTGATTTTAAAGATAAAATCCAGAAATTGGATGAAAATAAAACTTATTTAGTATACTGCCGTTCTGGTATGAGAAGTGCTGCCAGTGTCGATATAATGATGAAAATGGGATTTGAAAAAGTGTATAATATGATTGGGGGTATAATGGGTTGGGAAAATTGTGGATTCCCCGTTAAATAGAGTTTAATTAATTTTTATGGAATATATACTATTTTTTAAAATTTCTTTTGCAATAAGATTAAATTGTTGAATAAATTTTTCTTCTTTTAAATCTTGTTCTTTTTGGAAAATAAATAATATAAAGGAATCATTAATCTGATTCCTCTTTTTAACTCCTTCAATCAACCTATTAATTATAGGAGCTTTGAATTTTTGTTTTTATCTAGTTTAACGGCTAAAGATATGCACAGCTGCAGTACCACCGGTACCACCAATGTTATGGGTCATACCCAATTCAATACCGTCAACCTGTCTTTTACCAGCTTCTCCACGGAGTTGCCATACCATTTCGGCAGTCTGGGCAATTCCAGTAGCTCCCAGTGGATGTCCACGAGCTTTAAGACCTCCAGATGGGTTTATAGGTATCTGACCATCACGTGCAATGAGACCATCTTCTACAGCCTGACCACCCTGTCCTTTTTCCACAAATCCCAGATCTTCAATGGCTAAAATACCATTTATACTAAAGCAATCATGCACTTCCACAGCTTGTATATCTTTAGGTTCCACACCAGCCATATCATATGCAGTCCGGGAGGCATGTACTGTGGAGTCAATAGTGGTGATATCCCGCCGATCATGAAGGGCAATGGTTCCTGATGCCTGGGCAGATGCCTTCACATAAACTGGTGTGTCAGTATATTTACGAGCATCTTCAGCAGGACAGAGTATAACTGCTGCTGCACCATCAGTTACAGGGGAACAATCCAAAAGTCTGAGGGGATCAGCTACCATACTTGAATTCAAAACCTGGTCAACGGTTATTTCCATAGGGAACTGGGCTAATGGGTTTAAAGCACCATTTTTATGGTTGTTAACACTGAACATGGCCAGTTGTTCCCTGGTGGTTCCATACTGGTACATGTGTCGACGGGCCATCATGGCGTAGAGTGAAGGGAATGTAACTCCCTGTTGTGCTTCCCATTCCTGATCCGATGCAGTGGCGATTGCAGGGGTTGGATCCACCACATCAGTCATCTTTTCCACACCGGCAGAGATAACCACATCATGGTAACCGGATGCAACGGCCATGATCCCGTTTCTGAGAGCTAAACCACCTGAAGCGCAAGCTGCTTCCACCCGAGTACAGGGTATAGGTGTTAGGCCCGCATGGTCTGCGATGAGTGAGGCGATGTGCTCCTGCTGTATAAATAGACCCGCAGTCATGTTCCCTACATACATGGCTTCCAGTTCTGCTCCTTCAATATCTGCATCGGCAACAGCCTTCATTCCAGCTTCGGTAATCAGATCTCGAAATGATATGTCCCACAATTCACCAAATTTGGTCTGTGAAACTCCAATAATTGCAACATCTCTCAATTTATATTCCTCCATTCATTAGATGATATATGTTTAAGTCTCCTTTCTTAACTTTGACTTAATCCTGCCATCCTTAGTTTTCCTTTAAATTTGGTATATACCGCATAATCCACGTATGTTTTATTCTGGATCATATCCTGAACTTTAGGGGCCAGATCACGCTTTTCTTCTATTTCATCCTTAACTTCAATACTAAATGCATCACTACCCGCTCCTGAACCGTATGAAACTGCGAAGATACGATCACCAGGTTGGGCAATGTCCAGTATGGCAGCTAATCCAAGTGGTGTTGCCCCAGAGTAAGTGTTACCAATATTGGGTGTTAAAAGTCCAGCTTTATATTGTTCCTCATTAAATCCAAGTTTTCGGGCAGCTCTTATATAGAATTTACCATTAGGCTGGTGGAAAACAGCATGATCATAGTCTGAAGCTTCAGTGTCCATTTTATCGAACATTCCTTTAGCTGCAGATAAAACATGTTTGAAGTAGGCTGGTTCACCAGTGAACCGTCCTCCGTGACGTGGGTATGGTTTCCCTTCCCGACGATAGAAGTCAGGAGTGTCTGTGGTGAAACTGAAAGTGTCTTCAAAATCAGCTATAGTGTTATTAGATCCAATAACATATGCTGCCCCTCCAGCAGATGCAGTGTATTCCAGTGCATCGCTAGGTGCACCCTGAGCAGTGTCTGCACCAATAGCAAGACCATATTCAACGTTACCTGAATCAACTAACCCCATACAGATCTGAATACCCGCAGTTCCGGCTTTGCATGCAAATTCCAAATCCGCAGCAGTGAGTTCGGGGCTGGCTTCAACAGCTTCTGCCACTATGGTTGCAGTTGGTTTAACTGCATAAGGGTGTGATTCTGATCCAACGTAAACTGCTCCAATTTTTTCAGGGTCAATTCCTGCTCTTTTTAGAGAATTACGTGCTGCCTCCACGGAAATGGTGGCTGTGTCTTCATCCGGGGCGGGGACTGATTTCTCGTTAACAACCAATCCTCTGGAAACTGCCTGAGCATTATCTCCCCAGACCTTTGCAATCTCTTCAACCTTTATACGGTATGAAGGTATGTAAACTCCGTATCCTACTATTCCTGCCATTTAATCACAACCGTCTTATTTGTATTATCTATTTTTTTTATATTCACCAATGTTTTATATTAGTCACTATTTCATTTCGTGTTGAGATTTACAGATTTTTTATACAGATTTCCATTAGTTATTGTTTTTTACATTACTATTTCTTTATAACTGTATCTGTATATTAAAAAGAATTAATTGATTAAATTTGGGATAATTAATTTATTATAGACTGAAACCAGTTTATATACTTATGTATGGTGAAGATGGAGCAAACAGCATTTAACGTAAAAATGATTCTTTTCACTATTTATTAGGTATAACCCATAAAGTAAAAATAATGACAGTGAAAGATAAACAAAAGGTTAGAGAAAGGATATGGGAAGTCATTGAAGATAAAGATCTTAAAAGAACTTCCAAATCATGTTTTGGTAGAATTCCCAACTTTAAAGGAGCTTCCCAGGCAGCCCTTAGACTAAGGAAAACAGACCAGTGGCAGGACGCAGAAACAGTATTTTCCAGTCCGGATTCTGCTTTAAGAGATGTTCGTGAATATGCTCTGTGTGATGGAAAAGTTCTCATAATGGCCACTCCCAAAATTAAGGAAGGATATATTCTTTTAAATCCTCAGGATCTCAAAGGACATGAAAAGAGAGCATCCTCCATTGAAGGAGCCTTTAAACTTGGAAGAAAAATTGGAAAATTTCCACAGGTTGATCTGGTGGTTGAAGGATCTTTAGCTGTTGATCTGGAGGGTAACCGGGTGGGTAAAGGAGGAGGATTTGCAGACAGAGAAATCTCCCACTTATATAGTGAAGGAGCTATTAATAAGGATACACCCATCTCCAGCATTGTACATCCACTGCAGATCATTCATCAGATTCCACAGGAGGGTCATGATCAGAAGATCAACATGATTATAACACCTTATACTGTAATTAGAATATCTTTCATTAATCCAATAAAATAAACTCTAATTAAATATAAATAATCATATAACCTATATAAAAAACCATTTAACTTAATTGAATATTAAATAACCTTTAACATAATATAATTAAAAATAATCATTTACTTAATTGGACAGAATATTAATGGGGGTGTGTTTAATGTATTGTGTCCATTGTGGAGCCGAAAACGATGAAGATAGCATATTTTGCTATCAATGTGGTCATAAATTAAAATTCAGAAAAAGTACTGGGCCAGATACTAAACAGTCTAAAGAACTTTCTCATCCTTCTAATCAGAAAAGAAAACCTGTAAAAAAAGAATTAGTTACAAGGTCTTACTCCTCTTCTTCAAATGAGAAAGTTGACACCCGACGGGCAAAACCGGTTGAAAAAGAAGAAGAACTGGAAGTTCTGACTGTTGAAGAATTTCAGAGGATGAAATCGTCAAATAACCGGCAAAAAAGGGAATTTGGAGGGGAAAAAGCACTTAGTAAACAACCTGAAACAGAATTCAGGGAGAAGAAACTGCCTAGTAAACAGCAGAGAACGGAATTTGAGGAGAAAAAAACAGTTAGTAAACAACCCATGAAAGAATTCGGAGAAGAAAAAACACCCGGCAAAGGGTTAAAAACAGAATTTATGGGGGTAAAAGAGCCAAGCACTGAGCTAAGTGAGGATTACAGGAAAAAAACTAAACCTGAAAACTGGCAAAAGAAACCTGAAATGGTGGAGGCAGAATTAAGAAGGAGGATTGATAATTTAACTGATTTAATCTCCAGACTTCATGAAGAAAACCTTGAACTGGAAAAGGAACTTGCCAGATGTAAGAAAATTGATGGGAATAAAGATAAAAGAAAACCTAAAAAATCTAAAAAAGAGTTTCATAGTAAAAATAAATCTTCCGATGACTTATTAACCCGTCTCAAGAAGTGGTAATCTAGGTTAACATCTGATTTATCCCTTAAAGATAGATTACCTCTTTCAGATAAGTTCTAACAACATTTCTAAGTCCAGGTTTTCCACATCTTCAGGGGTTTTCATACCATACTTTTTATAGAGCTGATTCCAGTCCTGGTTCATGATAAACTCCTGAAATTCTGAAGGCAATAATGATTGTCCGCCACTTTTCATATCTTCTAATTCAATAATACAACTTTTTAGCAGTTCTTCAGCATCATCCAATTCTAAAAGTTTATCTATCATCTCATTATTACTCTGATCGTTTTCAACTTCAATTCCCTGATAATAGAACCTTTTAAACGTATTTTGCTGGGAAATGAATTGGTAAGTGATTATTAATTTTTCTTGTAATTCTTCTATCTCCATTTTGGTAAGTTCCACTTCTTTCACAACCCATTATAAAGTCAATAACTATAACTTTAATAAAAAATAACGGTTTTTTTTTTGTTTGAGAATAAAGATAAAAAAAATTAAAAAAGAATACAAAAAGTTATTCTTCTTTTAAATTTTCCAGGCGTTCACGGAATTCTTTCCGATGGCGTCTTTCTTCATCTCTAATATGCTTCAGGACTCCCACAACTTCCTCATCATCAATGGTTTTAATCTGATGGGTATATCGGTCTATGCCTTCTGATTCCATATCTATCTGCCTTTGCAGCATCTTTTCCAGGTTTTCCCCACCAAAATTAAGTTCCCTATGTTCCATGATGGGCTTTCCCCCTCTTTTGGTTATAAGATCTGCAAGCCACCACATATGTCTCATTTCATCCACTGATATAGCTTCAGTAACCCGACTGGGGTCACATTCCTCCATAACAAATGAATTAAACACATAAGTCATGGTAGTTTCCAGTTCAGCAACAAAATCCTCATTTAACATGGCAATTATATCTTTTTTATCCAATCTGATACCTCCAGATAGTACATACCATTTATTGAAATAATATTGAATGCCAATTATAAATCATTCACAAATCACTGATCTTCTCCCGCTTACGATAAGCCATACCCTGAAAGACAGCTACCAGATCACGGGATTCATCATAAATATCTACAGTGTAACTGGCAATTCTACCCCCACTGGATAGTTCACGGGCTTCTGCAGTTAAAACTCCACTCTGCACAGCTTTTAAATAGGATATATTTGCGTTTATGGCCACAGTAACTGTTCCATGTGAGTTAGCAGCCAGGGCGAAGGTGAAATCAGCCATAGTAAAGAGAGCTCCGCCATGCACAGTACCCACACCATTAAGATGAACATCACTCACTTCCATTCTGGTGGTGGCCTTTCCAGGAGAGATATTCACAACTTCGATATTGCTGTGGGCAGCAAAACGATCATTTTCAAAGAATTTAAGGATTTTTTCCATTATAAAACCTAACCTTCTATTAATAATTATATAAATGGATATTACCGGCCTTTTGAAACCTTTAAGTCTATTATTTACACTTTCTAATTATAAAATGTTATGATTTGTAAAGTTGGAATTGAAGAAGCGATCAAAAATACCAAAAAAATAAAGATATCAGAATGGATCAAGATCATACACTACCTCATCCATATAATGGTTGTAACATAAATAACAGTACACAAATAACAGTAAATTCCATATTTGATGTTTAAACTGGTGAAAATTCATGAAGGCCATGTTACTCCGTGTAGGAATAGATAAATCCAGTGATGGGATCCTATCCCCTATCTTCCCTGATGGAACCTTTGAATATATTCCTTTATCGGAAAATACGGAATCAAATGAAATACGCACTTACCATGACGTAATAGGTCGCAAAGGAAAACCACTTTCTGCTTATCTCCCACCAGATGTCGCTCATCGTAAAGTACACCTTGATCCAGAGTTTACCACCTTCACTTATGGGGATACTGGCAGAAAATCCAATTACCTGAGGAAACTTAACCCTGAAGACCTTCTGGTATTTTATGCAGGCCTTACACCCTACAATGGAAGTGAATATCCAGAGGCACTTTATATTATTGGTTACTTCACAGTCAAGAAGATTTGGGGTAAGAACAATGAACCGGGGAGAACCGCCACTATCAGGGTCATACGTAAAAAATATCCCACTAACTCCCATCCTCAAAGAGTTGATATCAAGGACATGGCACTAGTCGTGGGAAACCCTGAAAAAAGCAAATTACTTGAAAAAGGCATATTAATCAGTCAAAAAAAATTAAATAAAATCGGTAGAAGATATCATGCAGTTTCACCTCCAATGGAAAAACTTTTAGGAATAAAAGGTTCCATACAGCGGAGCATACCCCCTCGTTTAATATATGCTGAGCATAATCTTGGAAACCTTAAGAAACTACTCGGTTTAAACTCATAGGATTAACCCCTTGATTGAGAACTGGTTAATGAATCATTAATTGAGAACTGGTTAATGACTCATTAAGTAATTGGGTTAATGAGATATTAACCCTTTGATACGCTTCTGATTATTCTGGTGAAATTAGGAAATCACTTGTTAAAAACGGCAACTTTTTTGACCAGTTTTTTCCAGGTACTGCTGATGATAATCTTCTGCCTTCCAGAAAGTGGTTGCTGGTAGAATTTCTGTCACAATCTTTTCAGGGTAACGTCCAGATGCATTCAATTTCTCCTTACTTTCACGGGCTAATTTTTCCTGTTCAGCATTATGATAAAATATAACTGACCGATATTGTGCACCTATATCCGGCCCCTGCCTGTTTCGGGTGGTTGGATCATGGATATTCCAGAAAAGATCCAGTAGATCGGTGTAAGATGTGATAGCAGGATTATAGGTCACCTCAACCACCTCGGCGTGACCTGTAACTCCGGAACAGACATCCTGATAGGAAGGATGATCAAAATCCCCACCAGCATAACCTACCATAGTACTAACCACTCCTTCCAGTTTTCTGAATGCATCCTCAACTCCCCAGAAGCAACCAGCACCAAATGTGGCTTTCTGCATTGTCTCTTTGTTCATAGACCCCACCTCTTTTTATAATCATTTATTCATCTTATTTTTTCCTTAATTTAATTTCTATAATTTTATCACTTAAGAAAGACAAATACCATGATATAATTATGTTTAAATGAAGAAATAACTTTTTGGTAGTTTATTCATGTCTATTTCCCCCAAAAAATATGCTCTGATAGTGGCGGTTTTATCCTCATTTTTAACCCCCTTTGTGGGATCCTCCATCAACATAGCCTTACCGTCCATTGGGAATGAATTCGCAGCCAGTGCCATACTGTTAGGATGGATACCAACTGCATATCTTCTGGCACTGGCAGTTTGCCTGGTACCCTTCGGCAGAATAGCAGATATTTATGGGAGAAAAAGGATTTTCACCTATGGGATAGTCATATTTACCATATCCTCATTTCTGGCTACATTATCTTTTTCAGTGGACATACTTATCATATTTAGGGTTTTGCAGGGTGTAGGCAGTGCCATGATCTTTGGAAACCTGTTCGCCATTGTTGCCTCCATCTTCCCCTCGGGTGAACGGGGTAAAGCACTGGGAATAACCATCACCGGAGCATTCCTGGGTTTATTTCTGGGTCCAGTTCTGGGAGGTTTCCTGACAGGCTATTTTGGTTGGAGGAGTATATTCCTTTTCAATGTACCTCTAGGTATTTTGACCAGCATTGCAGTAACCCGGATTGAGGGTGAATGGATCGAAGCCCGTGGACAAAAATTCGATCTTCCAGGTGCAATTATCTTAGGATGCTCTCTGATAACATTAATGTATGGTATGTCTGTTTTACCAGAAACAGATGGGTTTTATTTTGTTTTCGCAGGATTAATAGGTTTAATTTTCTTCTATTTTGTTGAAAATCATATGGAAAGTCCAGTTCTGGATGTGAAGGTTTTCAGTAACTGGAGTTTCACCCTTTACAATATAGCGGCTTTTATCAGTTACTGTTCTGCGGCACCTTTAATATTCCTCCTCAGCCTTTACCTGCAGTATATTAAGGGACTGGATCCCCAATGGGCAGGTATAGTGCTCTCTGTGCAACCAGTTATGATGACCATATTTTCACCACTGGCAGGAAAATTATCAGATATCATCGAACCTCGAAAGGTAGCTGCCATGGGAATGGTCTTTAACACCATAGGATGTGCATTATTCGCATTCCTGGGAGCGGAAACTGGTATCTTTATGATTGTTATTGGTTTAGGTCTCCTTGGTTTGGGATTTGCCCTTTTTTCTTCACCCAATACCAATGCCATAATGAGTATTGTGGAATCCCGGCTCTATGGAGTGGCATCCACCACTGTGACTACCATGAGGGTTCTGGGGCAGATGTCAGGTATGGGAGTGGTTCTATTGGTCCTGGTTTTAATAATGGGAAGTTCCACCATAAATCCAGAGGATTACTCTGATTTCATCACCAGCACGACCTTATCCTTTGTCATATTCTCCATTCTAAGTTTTATCGGTGTACTGGCTTCTCTGGCTGGTGGAAAAAGGATGAAAAAATAAGATGTATCATGATTAGGGTGATTACTATGGGGGCATGTATCCTGATGTAGGAGGATTACCATGATATAGGGTAAATATCCTGATATAGAGGAATAATTTGACTTAAATTGTATGGAAATGATTTTTTTTACATCAGTTTAAACCCCTATCTTGCCCAGGAAATATAAATAAAAATTTTAGCAACAATGCACATAAAAAGATATTATGCAGAATAAGAAAGTGGCCTCCATACTCCACAGAGTCGCTGATTATCTGGAGATGGATGGGGTTGATTTCCGCACCAAAGCCTACCGCAGGGCAGCCCACACCATAGAAACTCTCAGTGTGGACATAGAAAATATATCTAAAGAAGGGAAGTTAGAAGAACTTCCAGGGATAGGTAAACACATAGCTGAGAAAATTGAAGAGATACTGGACACAGGGAAACTGCAATACCTGGAAGACCTTAAAGATGAATACCCCCTTGATCTGGACTCCTTAATGTCAGTGGAAGGATTAGGTCCTAAGAAGATTAAACTCCTCTTCAATGAACTAGGCATCATGAACCTGGACGACCTGGAACGAGAGGGTAAACATCACCATATTCGCAGATTAAAGGGCATGGGAGTTAAAACTGAGACTAAAATTCTTCAAAACCTGGAATTTGCACGTAAAAGTACAGGGAGGGAGTTACTGGGGAAAGTGTTGTCTCTGGCCCAGGAAATCAAAGGAAGAATCAGTGCCCTGGAAGAGGTCAGTCAGGTGGAAATTGCTGGTTCCATCCGCCGCAGGAAAGAAACTGTGGGAGATATTGACGTGCTCACGGTAACTGACCATCCTAATCATGTAATGGATTTTTTCACCCAGATGGACCTGGTTGATGAGATAATAGCCAAGGGACATTCCAAATCAACGGTGAGGTTATATAATGGTATGGATGCAGATATCAGAGTTTTCAAGGAGGAAGATTTTGGTTCCGCACTGTTATACTTCACAGGTTCCCGTGAATTTAACATTCATCTACGTAAAATCGCCATATCCTGGAAAATGAAACTGAATGAATACGGAGTTTTCCAGGGTGATGAATGTCTGGCCAGCAGGACAGAAAAGGATGTTTTCAAAACTCTGGGACTGGATTACATTACACCCGAACTCCGGGAGAACACAGGTGAAATAGAAGCCGCCCAGGAAGGAAAACTCCCTCATCTGGTTGATTATAATGATATTAAAGGTGATCTTCATCTGCACACCAACTGGTCTGATGGAAAAAACAGTATTAATCAGATGGCCAGGGAAGCCAAAAGTCGAGGTTATGATTATCTGGCCATAACTGATCACACCACCCTACCTGTGGCCAGGGGAATGAATGATAAAAAATTAAAAGAACAGATGAGTGAAATTGATAAAATCAACAGCCAAATCGATGATATAACAATATTAAAAGGTTCTGAAGTTAATTTAGATTCCCAAGGTAACCTGGACATATCTGAGGATGTTCTGGAAGAACTGGACCTGGTTATAGCTGCAGTACACTATGATTTTCGTCAGGAACCAGAAAAAATGAATATGAGAATTTCAAATGCCCTTGAAAATGAATATGTGAATATATTAGCCCATCCCACTGGACGGAAACTCAAAGAACGACAGGCTTACAAATTAGACTTGGAACAATTATTCCAGAAAGCCACAGAAACAGGCACTGTTCTGGAAGTGAATTCATCACCCAAGAGATTGGATTTAAAAGATATACATGTTAAAATGGCAGCAGAACATGGATGCCAGCTGGTGGTGAACACGGATGCCCATAATATTCATGATCTTAAAAACATAAAACTGGGTGTGGCCACTGCACGACGAGGATGGGCTGAGAAAAAAGACATTATAAACACTCTTCCCTTGAAAAAACTGTTAAAAGTGTTGGAATAACATTACTCTATTTTTTTTGTTAATAGTCAATATTTAAAGTTTCAATGAGTATTTAAAGTTTAATGGATTATTTAGAGAGTATGGTCTCCTAAATCCATTAAAATTAAAAATCTGATTTTTGATGGAGTAAGGAGAGTATTTTAGCCAGAGTAACAACATCCTCACGATTATGTTCTATTATGGGTACTAATGGTCCGATGTTACCAGTTTTAAGGTAGGTTAAATAGAAATCTGGAACCAAACTACTGGGAACATCATCATAGCGTTCCAAATCAAAAAGATATTTTTCCAGGGTCTGTAATTTGCAATTAGGGAGCTGATCTTTCCATTGGCGTCGTGAAAAATGGAGAAGATCCAAATGCTGACTGTTGATTCTCTTTTCAAGACCATGATAACGCATTCTACTTCTAATAAATGGCACATCAAAACTGCGACCGTTAAAAGTAACATAAACATGATCCGCTGTTTTCTGGTGTGATATAAAACCATCCAAAACAGCTTTTTCTTCTTTCAAGTCACGCATTAAATACTGGTTTATGGTTAAACTATTTTCACTTGCTTCTGCAACACCTATAAGTATCAGAGGAACCTCTTTAAGCCCTAAAGTTTCGATATCCATAAAAAGCAAGTTCTCTGCCCCAGATAAAGATGATGTGAGTAAGTTAAGCGGGTGGGATGGAGAGTACTGGGAAGATATCCAATCAGATAGAGCAGAACTATCTCCTTTTTCTATATGGTTTAAAAATTCACAGGCAGCAGCACCAAAAACTGGATGGTCACGCAAGTCATCAATGGATTGACATCCGTCTTCTTTAAGTTTCCTTTCTTTTGCTTCACCAATTCCCTTAATTAATTTCAAATCACCCAAAATACATTCATTAACTTTTCGTTCACCCATGATTTTTATTTTTAGTTTCTCTTGAGTGGTGAACTTATAACATAAACCATATTGCGTCTCTATTTCCATTCCATGTTCCAGATCTTCCAATGATTTATCCTGATAATTCTCTATAAGCTTTTCTTTAAGATTTTGAGGGTTGTAAGATGAATCAGTCATAATTAAGGGGCTCCAAAAGGTGAATGAGGTTAAGTTAATTTATGTGTGGTATTTCATTTAATTTATCTGGTGGTATTCCATTTAATTTGGGTGTGATATTCCCAATTTAATAAATTTCCCATTTAACCATCATTATTTATGGTTGTTGGGTTCATATATAGCTGTAATTATAATAATTTGCTTAAGTTTTTTAGGGAAAATGTTTCAGATTAAGGGGTTATGATGTCATTTTCTGGTACTGGGGTGAATTGTTTAATATTTATTTAAAAAGGGGGGGTTATAATTGATTAAAACACTTGTTTTATATGAAAGCAGATATGGTTCTACATGGGAAGCAGCTAATATAATTTCCCTTATTCTGGGACCCGCTCGCCGTTATCCCCTATCACAATTTTCAGAAGACTGCCAAAACTTTGACTTCATAATAATGGGAACTCCCATTTACAATGGAAAAATACACCCAAAAATGGCTAATTTTCTTGATCAGAAAAGAGAATGGCTGAAAGAGAAAAAAATAGCTCTTTTCTGTACATGTCTTAATGGTTCTGAAGGATTACGTGTTTTAAGGGAAGTGGAAGATAGATTAGAGGATAATGTTCTTGAACTGGGAGTTTTAGGTGGTCGTTTGCAAATGGATCGTCTTACTGAGCAAGATTACCAGAACCTGACAGAATACCTTTCCAGAGAGGGTTTACCCCCTCAGGGAATGGATTTATTCAACATAGAAGACATCGTGGACTGGGCTTTACGCTTAAAGGATATTAAAGATGAATTATTAAATAAACTTCCTGTTTCGAGGCTCAGGGAAGAAGTTGAGAACTTCTTGAAACAGCATAACACTTGCACCCTGGCCACCAGCTTCATGGGGAGAGTAAGGGCCACACCATTAGAGTATGTCTATAATCAGGGACAATTATATATTCTGAGTGAGGGTGGGGAGAAATTCGCCAACTTAATGTTCAGTTCCCGAGTCTCAGTGGCAATATATGAAGATTATACTGGTATGGACAATATCAAGGGAATGCAGATCACAGGACAGGCCACTATAGTGGATGATCTGGATGAATATCAGCAAGTTATTGAAATGAAAGGTATGAAGATGGATTTTATACGATCACTTCCAGTAGATCTACACCTCATAAGAATTGATCTGGAAAAGGTGGAATTCTTAAAATCAGAATTCAAAAAAGAGGGTTACTCCTCCAGACAAATTTTAAAGTTTTAACCTGAAGTGTAATCCAACTTAAACTGTAATCAAATTTAGGTTATCATTAAGGTTCCCAACTTAGAGGTTCCCAAGTTAGGTTACCAACTTAGATTTACCAACCTATAGGTTACCTACATAGGGGTTATCAACATCCACCTATTTAATAAAGAATAAATCAAAGTTAATAATTACAGGGTTGAATGTAACTTAAACATCCTATAATATAAATTTAAACTTAATTATGAATGGGGATGGTAAATGGAAAATTGGAGAAATCATCACAAATCATTAACCACATATATGGGTATTAATGTAAATACATGGATTTCAGGAAAAAATGAAGGATAAGGGTAGTCAGTTTTCAATTGTAATACAAAATTGCGTGCTTATGATTACAGGATCATCCTAATTTATTTTGTTGGTCAATTTTTTGTGGATGGTGTTTCTAATGTAGAATGATCCCGATTGTGGATTTATTTTTTATCAAATTTGTTAGCTTTATAAAATTTCTAGGTGAATAACTGACTTTCATCAATTACTTCAATAAATTCTTTTGCATGTTCTCTGGTTGTGGTGTTGGAGTCATATTTATATGTTTCATAAACAATAGAGGGTATTCCTGCTTTTATTAGGGGAGTGGTTACATATTCTGTGCTTGAAGGATCAGGGGGGTAGTAATATTTCAACCAGGAAATCTTATTTTTAAGTTCACGGGCAATTGACATGGATTTGTTATCTTGAATGGGGGTGAACACGAAGCGATTTGAAGAATAACTACCATTACTAGAATGAACATCAACAGCCAGCTGATAACTGTTGTTGATAATATCCGGCACTACATATTTATTTGCCAGTAACTGACCATTCATCCTTTCCTGGGGATAATTGTCTTCATATAAAGGTGCATTTATAATGTAGAGATAATATTGTTTTTCAAGGGATGCGTCACTTTCTCGAATGGATTCAATGATAGCCTGATGTGCAGCAGATTCCCGGGGATGAACACCTACAATGTAAGCTATGGTAACATTTGAACTAGTATTTCCGTAAGGCCCTTCTTTAGTTACATAAGAATCATTGGTTTTGGCTAAAATAGTTGAGGACACCTGGGAAGAAGTGGTAGAAATCGCCACAGGGTTTCCATTGAATGAAAAAAGGGCTAATACAACACCTATAAAGACAATAATGGCCACTGCAAGGACTAAAATATTTATGTTTCCCTTTTGTGGATGTAAATATTTTTTTAAGCATTTGTTAAGTTTACTGAGTCCTTTAGAGGTCTTCTGTTCTTTATCGAGTTTATTATTTCCAGATTTATCTTTTTTGAAAGGAATTCTCATGTTCCACCATATAAAAACTGTTCAAAATATTAATTATTAACTTTATGGATTTACATTTATCTAAATCATTATTAAAAGAAGATGCACATGGTAAAAGTAAATGATTACTAATGATTACCTTGATTATCTACTTCTAATCAGAATTTTACTTATCATGGTCAGTTAATCAAAACCTATAACTAAATTAAGTTTTAGATATATTAGTGTGTTGATAAATGGTTGTATGAATTTTCACCTGTCCTAGTAAAAGGGGTTGAAAATATAAAAAAATTTAAATACACATTATTTGTTTTGATAATTATAATTTGTGTTGTTATTGGGGTTATTTATGGATTTAACCTGCAAAATGATAGTCCAACTACTTGCAACAGTACCCTGGAAGCAGTTAATGTTTTAATTTACCGTGGAGAAGGCTCAACCACAGATAGTGTGGAAGGAATAATATACTGTCTGAAACAGGCAGAAAAGGACAACCCTAACATTCAATTTAATTATACCACCACTGATGTCATCAATTCAAAGACTTTGGCTAGCCAGGATGTTTTAGTGATATCTGGTGGTGATATACGGTTGATTTTTAACAATCCTGATATTAATCCTGGTGATATCAAGGAATTTGTAGCTGGAGGGAAAGGTTATTTGGGCATCTGCGCGGGTGCCTATGTTGCTTCCAATTATAATGGTGAATATGGTTCTGGATGGGGAATTGCACCCAACATCGAGTGTAATTATACCAGTATTGATGATATGCAGCCCCTTACCCTTACCAACTATGGTATAAACACTCTCAAATATTCAGAGGGAACCATTAATCCCTGTGCATTTGTTATTAATGACACGGAAACCATCACTTTACTCTCATTTCCTCTGATTAACAGTCCAAGACTGTATAAAAATGGTAACTACACACCTATAGCTATTTATACTGAGAATGATACAATTATGTCAGGTTCTGCAGCTATTCTGGATGATACTTATGGTTCTGGTAGGATAATTCTATCGGGACCTCATCCTGAACTTAACCCAGCCAAACCTGGACTAGTTGCTAGGATGGTGTTGTGGGCTTCTAAAAAAATATAAGAAGTTTTATTTTAGATTTTTTTCAATTATCATTGATAAAAATGACTTATTAAAAAGTTGATCATAGATGAGAGGCACATGATCGAGCCGATTAAAAAAAAGTGGTATTTAATTTTTCTATTTTGAGATATTTTATTTGTAGACCATGTTATTTCTGGAACTATTAATATAATTCCCAAAAAAAATAAAATAAAGACTGTTAGTCCTATGAAAGTCTCATTTAGGTGTCCATGTCCTGCTATATGAATGAAAACTGAGTGAATCAAATAGATTATTGTGGTTGTGGCAATTAAAATAGCACCAATATAACCTAATAAAACTATTTTAGTTCCGGAAAAATCTTTTAAATTTGTGGTTATTGTTTGACTTTTTTTAAATTGGGTTAACATTTCAAATAAATTTACGGTATTATCACTTCCATCTGCACAGATTAAAAACTCACCACCCATTATATCTTCATCACAAGTAATTTTGATCCATTTCCAGTTAACAAATGGTCCTTTTTGGGAATAAGCTTCAATTGATTTAATTTTGGAACGATTCAACACAATTAATAAATCCTCTTTAAGATTATTATACGGTAATAAAAACCTATTTTCTTCAGAAGAAGCTTTATATATTATATTATCGTTTTTGAAAGTGATTTCGCCCTGAGAAAAGTACCTTAATGGGCCTCTACCCATATTTGGAAACCCATCAGGTATATCATATCCAAACATTTTCTTCCATGTAGAAGCATTATCCAGAATTTGTTGAAATTCATCTAAATGATCAATTGAACTTATCCAGATAGTGGGTTTTAAATCCATTTTACAGCACTTTCCTCATCTTTAACCTTTTTATAATGAAAAAGATTGTCTTTAATAATAATAAAGAAATAATCAATACTGGTATTTATTAATTCCCATAAAAATGTTACTAAAAACCAAAAAGAAAAATCTGAATTTACTTCGTTAAACAGAACTATAACGAAGTAGTATCTGACAAAGGTTTTAAAGAAAATATATTTGTCCGATATGTCCGTTATATGTCCGTTATCTCCAATCATGTCCCAGATCAGGAAAGTTCATATCTTCTTCCTTTTTTCTCCCCAATGGCTATAATAAGTTTTTTATCAACTAAATCAGCTAAATAACGTCTAAGTGTCCGTTCATTTATTCCTGGGGAAATACGTGCAAAGTCAGACATGGCTAAAGAGCCATGTTCCTGTATGTAAGAAACTGCCTGGATCTGACTACGATTAAGACCCAAACTTTTCAAATACTCTTTATCATACACATTTTTCATCATATAAACCGAAAATCCGGCAAATTCCTCTTTAAATTCAGGTTCAGGGAGCCCGACATCTTTTAAAGATTTCATCATCTGATGAATACCAGATCCATGAACTTCAACCAGTCCTGCCTTGAAAAATATTTCGCTAATTAAAGGATTTCGAGTTGAAGATGGATGAGGATCTCGGAGTTTTTCAAGGGTCATCCCACCAAATAACTCTCCAGGATTAAAAAACCAGATCTTATCGTCAAATATCTTGATCTGGGTCTGAATTCCATATTTAAAATAATCCCGGTGAACTATGGAATTTATAAGAGCTTCACGTATGGCTTCAAGAGGATAATCCCAAACTTCATCACGAGTTAATTTACCCTTTATTTCAAATTTCACATTCAAAGAATTTTTAATGGCCTCTTCAGCTTCTTCAGCCTGACAGAACAAATTACCCTCAATTCGTCTATCTGAAACATTGACGTCATTTTTAAATCTCAACACCCTAACCATTGCATTGGTGAAATATTTCTGTGGATCCTTACCAAAAAGAATTATAGCTGCATTGGTGAGTTTACCCCCAACTAAAAGGTTCAGTTTATGGAGTATTTCAGATATATCTGCTGTATCATCTGCAACCAATCTTCCTTTTTGCACGGCATTCCGTATGAATCTACGAACAGATTCCTCATCTATTTCATCCAAACTATAATCATTGGTCAGACCATCCCAGTTACTTCCCCTTGAAAAGAAATCTCCTAATTCTTCCTTTGATATTTTTTTAGTAGTGTTTCTGACTCTTTTATAATATTTTCCCTTGTATGAAATGGGATTAGGACTTTTAGCAATGTCTATCCTTAAAATCGTCTTTCCATCATATTCAAAACAGGAGATAACAGGACGAATTCCCATCTTATCCACTATTTTATGGGTAATACTTTGAACTGACTCCTCACTACAATCAAAACCAACAATATCCCCTTTATCAGAGACACCGCAGAATAAAATACCACCTTCAGTGTTAGAAAATCCTGATATAGTCTTAAACTCTTTTTCTTGCATAATTTCTTTAAATTCTATCGTGGTTCCTGCACCTTTTTTTAGGATTCTGGAAAAATTCATCTCAAATCTCCAATTACTTAATAATTCAATTTAAAGCTACCGCATTATATTATTCTTTAAGATTTAAATTCTTTAAGATTTAATATACAACTCTTTTTAGTAAATGTAATAACATTAATAGGGAGTGCCACGCATCAAATTTAAATGTTATGGGATGTACTTATTATTTAGGTGAATTATGTGCGATGTCCGAAATGTGGAGTAGAATATCCAGAAAATTCTGATCGCTGTCAATTCTGTGGTCATCCTAAAAACGCCTCTCCTGAAATTACAGATAAGGAAGGGAAAAAAAGAGACTTAAATGAACTAAACAAGGGTCAGGAGATTAAAAAGTCACATTTTTCAGCTAAACTCCTAGGACTTATTGGTATAATCTTCTTTTTCCCACTAGCAGTAGCTTCAGGGATCTACTTAATAGCCCAGAAAGAAAAAGATGCTAAATACTGGGGATATGCTTTCCTACTGGTTGGAGGAATTTTATGGATTGCAGGAGTAATACTAGTTTATACCATGGGATACGACAAATTAATGGCAACTTACAACTTAACTAACTACTCTTATAACTTAACTGATTATAGTTTTAAATTATAAAAATACTCAAACCCTTTTCCCAAAATCTCATCATTATCCCGGTAATTGACTATTATTTTGGAGAATAAGGAACATATTCATTTTTCCAAAAAATTTGGAGAAAATATGCGATTAAATATGGAAATGAAAGAAAAATAATATATTGAAAAGTTTAGGAATTATAATTAAATTTTAAAAAAGGATAAATCAGGTTTAAAAACCATTAATAAGATCAACAGTGAAACAGGAGTTATGGAAATGGAAAAAATAGTGCTTGGACTCCCAAAAGGGAGTTTAAATAATGTTAACAGAGGAAACACTTATCAATTATTCGTTGATGCAGGTTATGAGGTTCGTGGATACGAACCAGGGAAAGAAGAAAACGAAATTATCATCCTGAATGATCCAGAGATTAAAGGATTCTTAACCAGGCCTCAAAGCGCCCCTGTGGAACTTAACAGACAAATACTGGATATAGCCATAATAGGAGAAGATTGGGTAAGGGAAGAATCCGTTAACGTGGAAGGAGAACACATAAGAAAGGTTGGTGACCTGAATTATGGTCAAACCAGACTTATAGTCGCTGTTCCAACAGAAGACCCTTATGAATCACTTTCAGATTTCTTCAGAGCTAATAAACACAGGGAAACTCCCATTCTTTGCTTTACAGAGTACCCTAACCTCACCCGACAGTTTTTCATGGAAAATGAAGGATATAAAGAATTGTTTGGTGAGAGTAAACCACTGGTTCAAGTTCGAGGACTCTGGGATGGGGATAATGAAATGGTGCAAATAATCAACTCTGATGGTGCAACTGAGGTATACATTGCTAAGGGGGCAGATCTGGTTGTGGATAACACTCAAACTGGTAGCAGTCTGAGGAAGGCAGGTTTAAAGATCTTGGAAACCATTATGGAATCCAGTGCAGGACTCTATGCTGGTCCTAGCTGCACAACTGAAAAAGCAGACAAAGCTAAAATAATATTTGAACAACTATTTGGAGCTATTAAGGCCAGGGAATATTTTGATGTGAAATTTAATTTAGCCAATCACCAGGTGGATGAGGTTAAAGATTTCCTCCTATCCCATGAATACTGTTCTGATGAGCCCACAGTAGTGGTAGGAACAACTTTTTCCCAGGTTAACGTATTGATTCCTAAAAATAAATTTCCTGAAATGTTAAAAGCCATAAAAAACTTTGGGGCTTCGGCAATTGTAAGGGAAAATGTTAAACAATATGTCCAATGATTAAACTAGCCCTGAAAATCATTAATCTTTTAATTTAAGTAAAAATTTCTTTAATTTTTTATTTTTCATCAAGTTTACTAGTTCAATGGCATCTTAACAATTGAATAAACCCTTCCTATTTTGCCGGAAGGATGTTTCCGCATGTGGTTTCCGCCGAAAAAGATTTAAAAACACTTGAGTAAGGTAATTAATAAGAGAATTTGCAATAACAAGTAGTTTCGGTCTGTAAAATTTAAAAAAAGCATAATTTAATACATGTTTGTGTGCACCTCCTCTTCATCTTTTCTTACCTAAAATTGAAATAGGCTAATAATAAATGTTGTTTCAAAAAATTGTCGGACAATGTTAGATGAAGGTGGTTTACAAGTTTTTAGGGAATATTTATCAGAATATCCATGTTTTGTAAAACTTATATTGTTCATATTTTTAAATTAAATTTGAAGATCCGAATTCACGAGTATAAAAGAAAATGCAGTATACGGTGGCAGGTACAATGACGAGTGACACAGAAAATAAAATTTTAGACGCGGCTTTAAAATTGTTTGCTGAGAAAGGATATGTTGGAGCTACCACTCGGCTTATAGCACAAGAAGCAGGTGTTAGTGAATTAACATTATTCAGGCGATTTAAAACAAAAGATAATCTTTTTAAGAAAGTTCTAGATCAAAATCATGAAAAAATGAGACAGGAATTTAGTGCTATACTTTTAGATAATGATTATAAAGATTCCAGGGAATTTCTGGAAACTTTTATTAAAAATTATTCCAATGTTCTTGATAATAATTTTGATACTTTCTGTTTAACCATCAATGAAGGAAACAGGATAAACAATTCCCTTTCACTTCAATTATTTAATCAATTCACGGAATACATGTCAGATAAAATCCCCAATGACAAAGTAGATCCTGGGACCTTTGTAATGACCATTACAGGATTTATTTACATGCTCCATCTAGAAAAAAAGAGTGAAGTTATTAACTACAATGAATCTTTAGAAAGATTCATTAACAACTCTGTGGAGTGTATCCAAAATAGTAATGGATAAAAAAATATAATTCAGTTTCATATTTGATTATATTTTATTTATTCATTCAAAATCTTATTTATTCATTTCAACTCCATTTTTTTTATAAGCCAAATTATTTTTAGGAATTATACAGTTTTCCAGTAGTTTATATAGTTTTATAAATATCATCCACACTCTGTGTCAATGATAAACCTACTGAAATTAATAAAAAAACATAATTTAATTTATTTACATGATATAAATTAATAAGGGATAAAAGATAAGTGGAAGGAGCAGTTTTTATGGAACAATTTTTAATCACACCAGCCATGGGTAAGAGATTAATTGCTAAGGCATTAGCTGATCATCCTGCCATTGAAAAATCACTTAAGTCCGGAACCGTGGTTATAATCGCAGGAACAACCAATGGTTACGTGGCTGAAGAAATCCTAAAAAACCTAGGCCAACTGGAAGGTTTCTCCAGAAAAAGATTTTTCAGGGGGATAATCTTACCACCCGTGGGACTCACCACTGACGAAGGACGACTAAAGGGTGAAAATGAATTCCCCGGGGATGTGGTTATTGTTAATGGTGTTTGGAAGAAAGGCTTAACCATATTCGATGTTGCCGATGAACTTAAAAATGGGGACGTGATTATAAAGGGTGCTAATGCCCTGAATGTTACTCAGAAGAAGGCTGCAATTTACATAGGTCACCCTAAAGGTGGTACCATTGGCACATCATTACAGGCTGTAATTGGTCGTCGTGTGTATTTAATTCTTCCTGTGGGGCTTGAAAAAAGAGTTAACACTGATCTGGACGGTCTTGCACTTAAACTAAACTCTCCAGGTGCCCATGGACCCCGATTCCTACCAGTGGTAGGTGAAATTCACACAGAAATTGACGCTATTTCCAGTTTAACCGGTGCCAAAGCAGAATTAGTGGCTGCAGGTGGAGTTGCAGGGGCAGAAGGTTCCATCTGGTTGCTTGTTAGTGGCGAATCCCAAGAAGTGGAAGCTGCACAAAAGATCATACAATCCATCAAAGAAGAACCAGTATTCTCTTTATGATGGTTGCACATATGATCTGATGATATTAAATGGAATATTAATTATTTAAAGGAATTATAACTATTATAAGCGGATTATAACTATTATCAGAGGAATTATAAGTGATTATGAAGTGAATTATAAGAACTTATTATTCCTAGTACTTTTCAAGAAGTAAATCCACTTCTTTTCCTGCTGGTAACTTGCAAAGTGCTTCATATTCTGCTTTTTTAACTGCTAAGTATGATTTAGAAAGTTCAGGTCCCATAGCTTTTAGGAGCACTTTGTTTTCTTTAAGATTATCCATGGATTCTTTCATATTACAGGGAAGTGAGTGAATTTTTAGTTTGTCCCTTTCAACTGATGATAAAGCAGCAGGATCTTTCCCAACTGGTTCTGCCAGGTTCATTTCATTGCAAACACCATCCAGTCCCGCTGCAATAACCGCACCCAGAGCCAGATAAGGATTGGAAGATGCATCCATGGTCTTAAATTCAAAATGCTCCACAGCCCCATCATCCCCTTTGATAACTCTGATGGCTGCTTCACGATTATTAAAACCCCACACCTGAAAAGCCCCACTCCACATTTGCGGCCGGATCCTATGATATGATCGAGGAATAGGGGTGGTGATAGCCATTAATGCAGGTAAATGGTGCAGTATTCCAGCCAGGAAGTGCTGGGCAGTTTCAGAAAGATGGTATCTATTTGTAGTGTCCTGCAAGATATTCATCCCATCCTGCCACAGGCTCAAATGAAGATGACATCCGCTCCCTGCTGTATCTGGAAAGACTTTAGGTAAAAAAGAAGCTCGCAATCCATGTTTTAATGCTACAGCTTTAACTGTTTCCCTAAAGATGATCTGGTTATCAGCAGCTTTCCTAGCATCTGTATACTTCATGGTTATTTCATGTTGGCCAGGACCAGATTCAGGGTAATACTGTTCTACTGTGATGTTCTGGGCAATTAAAGATTCAACAATATCTCCAATAACTTCTTGATTCAGGTCCATGGAGTAGGTTGAGGCAAAAGGAGTGGTATCTGATGCTTCACATTTACTTTGCTCTTCATCCATTTTAAGAAGATAAAATTCATTTTCAAAGGCAGCTTTAACTTCCAAACCCTCATTAAAAGCTTTATTGGTCATCTTTTTTAAGAATCCCCGTGGACAATTCCCCCAGATCTTCCCATTTTCCATCATATCTCCCATAACTCGGGCATGGCCCGGGGCATAGGGTATGATGGTTAAAGTAGACATATCACCTTTTAGGCTTATTTCTCCCACAGGACCCAGTCTGGATCCCTCCACCACACCATCATACATTACAGGAACACCCTGCTGACCACGAGAAATACCTACCTTAATATCCACATCCTTTGTAGAATCTGAACTTTGAAGAGAATCAACATGAACAGCTTTACCTCTGATGATATTGGCATTATCACACCATAAGACACGGATGAAACGGGTTTTAGAGTTGAAAATATCTTTAATTTCATTCATAAGGTCACCTTTGCCTTTATAATAATTATCAATAACCCTATATTTAATTTATGGAATTAAAAAAAACACCCAGTAATAGGGGTGTAAAAATTAGTTTTAAATCCTTTTTAGATGATTCTTTTCAAGAGGAAAATCTTTATTATGGTTAGTGCTGGTGGTTTTCAACCACCAATCTCCTTAATAATGGCCTGATGCATCCTGCGGATGAATTCAATCCTTTCTTCATACTTCAACACATCCAAGTACCCCTGGGAAACCAGATTAAAAGCAAATGGCGATGGTATCTTGGTATCAATACGTTTAATCCCCATTTTACCACTTTCAAGTAATTCTAAGACTTTTTTAGCATTTTTAACATCCATAAAGTCTTCCATAACCTCTCTCCGGGCTTCCTTAAGGATGGAGAAGTTAGGATCCAGTTCCTTAACAAATTTAAGCAGAATTTTACCCTTAACTTGTTGACGTCCCACAGATTTCTCTTGACCCTTGTAACGCCGTAGAATCATGAGAGAACGTCCAGCACAATGCCTGAAACGTCCAGCCAGTGTTTCAGTACGATCAATGGCTTCTTTAAGATATTCCTCCAGATTTTCAGGGGTGAGCTCCTGGAAGGCCTCCAAACCACCAATCTTACCCTCACTGGATAGGTAGAATCCATTGTCAGAGATGGAGATCATCACATCATGACGGTACCTTCTGGCTATCACATAGGCCAGGGCACGACTCAGGGCATCATTCACTCGACGACCAAAGAGTGAATGGAACACCACAAATTTACGACCTCCAAATCCAGTGTAATATTCCACCAGCAGAGTTTTCAGGTTGGGAACCACAGCATAGAGATATTGTTCCCGGAAATACTGGTAAATAGAGTGAGCAGCATTATAATCAAGGTAAAGGTAATCATGAATAAATTCAATTATTTCCTTCTTACTTCTGCCTTTTTTAAACTCCCATTCCAGGATCCCCCGGAATTTCTGGATTTCCATGGCCAGATCAAAGGATAGTGGTAATTGTTCTGAGAACCAGGAGGGAATAGTAGGTGGACCTGAAGCAGGACTGACATTAACACTCATACCCCGAGCATAGTTGAAACGATATATCCTACCACCCAGGACAAAGCTATCACCTTTACGGAGTTTTTCCATGAAATCCTCTTCAATACGGCCAACTATTTCTCCTCCGCATTTTACCACTGCAGCACTGCGGTCAGGGATAGTTCCAATGTTGGTGGAGTATAACATACGGGCCAGCTTTCCTCTCCGGCCCATACGGTTTTCATCCCAATCCACCCAGATCTTGGCATAAACATAACGGTCTTCCAGACGGGTGTACTCACCAGCCAGATAACTCAAGACACTGTTATAATCTTCCTTACTAAGCTCACGGTAGGGATAACTTCCCCTGATAAGTTGCAGGGCTTCATCCAGGTCCCAGCGTTGTTCAATGGCCATACCATATATCTGTTGACTTAAAACATCCAAACAATTTTCTGGAATGTGGATCTCATCAATTTTCCCTTCCAATGCATTTTTAAGAATAAGGGCACATTCCACCAGATCATCCCGGTCAACAACCATCATCCGACCCTTGGACTTTTCATGTAACTGATGCCCACTTCTACCTATCCTTTGCAGAGCTCTGGAAACAGATTTAGGACTGGAAACCAGTATAACCAGGTCAATGTAACCAATATCAATTCCTAACTCCAGACTGGTGGATGATACCACCACCTTCAGTTTTCCTTCCTTTAATTTATTTTCAGCTTCCAGTCTTAACTCCCGGGAAAGACTGGAATGGTGGGCCATTATATTCTGGTCATGGTAACTATCAGGATACCTCTTTTTTAGGTTGAAAACCACACTTTCCGTACCACTACGAGTG
>JAHKLQ010000051.1 GCA_020854975.1 Methanobacterium sp. | reverse complement strand
GTTAAGCGAGAATCAAGAGTATCACTCACTTTCACATTCAAAGCATCAGAAGGTCCGAAATTGGTTACAGTAATGGTGAACACAACAGGCCCATCCTGACCAGCAATAACACTCTCAGGTGCACTTTTAGTCACATTCAACTCACTGGTAGTGTTAACCACAGTAGTCGTATTATCCGTCAAATTACCAGTCAAATTAGTCTCATTACTAGACACAAACACCGTATTATTAACCAGACCCAAAGCACTGGAAGGCACCCAACCACGCAGATAAAGATACACAGTTTGAGCAGTATCTACACGGCTGAATACATACTCATAAGGAGCCAGCCAAGCACTCCAAGACACATTATCTAAACTATATTCCTGATTGGTTAAGCGAGAATCAAGAGTATCACTCACTTTCACATTCAAAGCATCACTAGGACCATAATTAGTCACAGCAATGGTGTAAACCAGAGGACTGTTACTTCCAGCAATAATTGTTTCCGGAGCTGTTTTGGTTACATTCAATGAGGCTTGAGTTTCTACTGTGTTTTGTACTGTGTTGGAAGTTACGTTGTTGGGGCTGGTTGAACTGTTGGCTGTTGCATTGTTCAGGAGAACTGTTCCGTTGAGTGTTGATGCATTCACTGTACTGTTGATCATGACCATGAACACCTGATTTACTGCCATTGGCCCTCCAATGAGATTTGTAACGTTCAAAACCAGTGGTCCAGTAAATAAAGTCCAGCTACTCCAGCTACCTCCGTCAATACTGTACTGATAATAGGTGTTTGTTAACCAGGAAGATAATGAGTCATCCCTTAAAATCACATCACGAGCTACACTTGGACCAATATTGGTTAAAGTTAAGGTGTAAGTCAAATTATTTCCAGCTATAACCGTGTTTGATGGATTGTTTTCTTTTATCAAGGTTAGGGCAGAACTCTGGGTTACATTAGTTGTGGCAGTGCTGTTGTTATTATCAGGATTAGGATCTGGGGTGTTTGAGGTCACGTTGACTGTGTTGTTTATGATTCCAATTGGGGCTGCAGATGAAACTATGGCTCTTATCCGTATATTAACTGAATTTCCAGAGTTTATATTTCCTATAAATATATTCCATGGGTTGGTGGGTATGGTGGTCCATGTTCCATAGTTCAATGAATACTCAGGGTTGTTCAAGTATCCAAACCAGGGGTTAGATAAAATATCATTTAAGGTGACATCTTGGGCTGTGTCTGGTCCTAGGTTGGTGATGGTGATGGTGTAGGTAGCCTGTTCTCCGGCATTAACCTGTGCATCTCCCTCTTTTTGTACCTGAAGATCTGCTCCTATAACATGTATCTGGGTGTTGTTATCTGTGGTGTAGTTTCTTCCGCCGGTAGGGATAGATGTGTAGTTCAGATTGGCGGTGTTGGTGATGTTTCCACCTGCCAGAAGATAATTACTGTCCACTGTGCAGTTGAAAAGCAAGAGGGCACTGTGATTTAAGGTTAACAGAGGTGAGATGAAGATTAAAGTATTCCCTACAATATTTAAACTCCATCCAGATGGTAAAACTGCTGAACCTGGAACATAGTGCAGTCCTGATGGTATTATATCGGTAATTGTAAGGTTATGTGCATCAGAAGTGCTGGAAGAAGTGTGTGCAATCTGTATAGTGTAGGTGAATTCTTCGCCTATATTCAGGTTGGTTTTGCTTGGTGTTTTTGTGATTTGCAGGTTGGGTTCAACCACATGCACTGTGGCTGTGTCAGATCCTCCATTGACACTCTGACCAGTTTGATTATTGTAGTATAAGGTGGCATTGTTAATCAAGTTCTGGCCATTGTAGTTTCCAGGTACATCCTGAACCAGAACTGTGTAGTTTATGGTTATATTCCCTTCTTGGGTGATGGTTAAATTTCCAAAGCTGATCTGGTAGGTGTTTCCACCTAGATGAGTCACCACAAACTGGTTAACATTAACTCCAGAAGTGGTTGTATAGGTGAATCCGCTGGTTCCTCCGTTTAATAAAAGTCCGTTGGGTAGGACATCAATGATTTTAAGTTCAGTTGTGCTTCCCACGGGCAAGGTGATTGTTACAGATTCTGTGGCAGTTTCACCTATGGTGCGGTTCACTGTTTCGGTTCCGTTAACCTTTTTAGATATTCTTGGTGCTCTGGTGGTTACCAGAGCTGTAGCTGTGGTGTTTATATTGTTCACAGTACCTGCAGGTTGTGTGGGGTCTCCAGTTCGCTCACCAGTACTGGTACCAGGATCTCCAGGTGTGGCATTGTTAGTACCGTGTGGTCCTGGTAGGCTGGTTCCAGTTGTATTCACTGTATTGTTGAGGGTGGTGTTAAACACTACTTCCGGTTTTACTGTGGCGTTATAAGTTATGTTCAGGTATTGGCCAGGGTTCATTTGGGTAACCAGTATGTAGATCAGGTCTGCAGTGGAGTAGTTGGTGAAGATTATAGATGGGTCACTGGGGGTGATGACCATGTTCAGATAATCCATGGTGAAACCATTCATGGGATCCATTATAATCAAATCATAAACAGGGGCCCCATTAGTACTGTTATTATTTCGTATCTGCACATTGAAGGTTGCTGTGTCTGAATCTGTTAATGTGGTGTGATTTACTGTTTTTGTGGATGTAATTTGAGGAACAATTACGTTCAGAGTGGTGGGGCATACTCCAGTCACGTTCTGACTTCCACCTGTGGCAGTGGTGAAATTAAAGGTGGCATTGTTAGGTATTTTGGTGCCTGCCTGGTTTCCTGCTATATTCAGAACAGTAGTGTTGAAGATTAAAGTTATGGTTCCATTTTTAAGGCCTTGACCTCCCAGGTAAGTTATATTACCCAGGTAGAAATTGAGTGGAGAGATAGAACTGGGGTTTATGGTTAAAAATTCATCAACTGATGATCCGAAGTCAAATCCTGAAGCTATTATATTGACATCGCTTCTTTTAATAAGTGCAGTTCCTACGTTGTAACCAAGATTGGATCTTAACACATCTATCAGTGATACGTTGAATGTTTCACCTTCTGGGACTGTGAATTCCAGTTGATAGGTTACTACTTCTCCCACCATCACGTTGGGAGTGGTGGAATCAGGTTCAGATGTATTGTTCACTGTTTTACTGACAGATGGTGTGACTGTGTTGATGTTCACCACGTTGGAGGTGTTGGTGTAATTCCGGGTGTCATTGTAACCTGGAGGCATTGATGAGAATGAAATATTAGCCTGATTCTGGAATATGGAACCTGTTGGAGCGTTATCATTCACCAGAACTGTGAAAACAAAAGTTAACACATCACCGGGGTTAATAATGGTGCTGGGCAGTGCGTTGATAGTCACAGTACTTCCTGGTGTGAAATTAAAACCTGATGGTGAAGATATCAGGGAAACTGTAGATGAATTGAAAAGTATTGTGTCAAGAACATCACGTAATTCCATCTGATAAGCTGGTGAACTGCCTGTGTTGGTGACAGTTAATGTAACAGTGACCAGGTCACCACCGTCAACGGTGGTGGGTGTCACGTTCTTGTTAACAGTTAAAAAGGGTTCTACAATGGTGGTATTCACTGATGTGGTGAATGGTGGTCTGGTGTTTTCGTTCCAGTTGAGTGCAGCATTGTTGGTTTTGGTGGTGCCATTTATGTTACTGGTGTGGTTGAGTACTGTGGCGTTAAACAATATGTAGAATGTGTTGTTGGTGGTGGTACTGTTTGTGAGTCCGTTGAAAGTGAATATAACATTTTGCCCACTTCCAGAAACTGATAATGATCCTAAGGTACCACTGAATCCTGTGGTGTTCAAGATATATTCACCTAAATTATAGTTGAACCCTGCAGGTAATGTATCGGTGATGGTGAGGTTGGTTTTCAATCCCTGAGGTAATGTGACCAGTATTTTATAGGTGACAACTTCACCTATGGTCAGATCTCCTGTATCTCCATGTAGGGTAGAGTCTTCCACTGTTTTAGTTATCTGTGGATCTCCAGTTCTGATTACAGCCCATCCTGAGTCAGTGTAGTTACGACTATCAGGATCAGGAACTCCTCCCACCCATGGCATTGACCAGTAAGTGGCATTGGCCGTGTTGTTATAATTGGGTCCAATGTAAGGCGTGTCCAGGGCAGTTATGTTAAAGGTGAAATACAGTGTTTGACCCTGGTTTATGTTTCCTCCTGTGTAAGTTAAAATTCCAGTTAAAGGATTGTAGTTAAATACAAATCCGGCTGGAGTTAAAACCGGTGTTACACTGTTTAAATTGAATATTTGACTAAATCCAGCTAATGAATCTGTTATGATTACATTATATGCCGTTGATCTTGCATTGTAACGGGTGTTACTCACCTGGAGGGTTACGGTGGTTGTCTGCCCCCCTTCAATGGTGTTAGGGTTGAAACTTTTAACTACTGTTAACCATGGTTCCACTATGTAAACCGTTGCACTATCAGTTAAGGATGAATGACCTGGATTATTCCAGTCCATAGTGGCCCTGTTGGTTCTGGTTCTAGAAGTGGTGTGAGGTGGATTGGCAGTTGAATTATTGGCCATGCTTACTGTTAGATTGATGTAGAATGTGCTGCTACTGGTGGTGTTGGTCTGTCCAGTGAATAAAAATTCAAGATTGTTGTTTATCTGAGTGAAGGTTAATGGTGCCAGTATCCCACTAAAACTACTTAGATCCAGTGCATATGAAACATAGTTTAATCCAGCCGGCAGTACATCTCTTATATAAATATCATTTATTTGTCCTGCAGGTAGAGTGACAGCTATCTGGAATAATCCGGTTTCTCCTATTGTTAAATTCGATCCGGAGCTTATTCCATCAAGTGATCCTATGTAATTTTTCTGGAAATCAACATCTTTCACCTGTACTGATGCATTGTCTGAAAGGTGGGACTGATCAACTGCAGGGTTTCCTACGTAATTAGGACTTTCAGGTGGGGTTAATGATGTAAATTTGGTAATGTTTACTGTGTTGTTGATAACCTGCCGAGGGTAAACTGTGCCATTCAAGATGGCATCGTAAGTTATTATTATGGAACTGTTGGTGCTGTTAACTGCATATATAGGGTACAGTGAACCAAAGTCCAGACCGGTACTGGTGAAAAGATCCATCAGGTTTAATCCAGTGATGGGTGTTCCACTATCATAATGGACTGTTAGGTTACTGATAGATAATATATATCCTGAGTTAGAATTTAATAAATCATCTGTAACCACCACATTGTAAGCAGGAGCATTTCCTGTGTTGTTTATAGTTATAGTGTAGGTAACCACGTCCCCTGCCTGTAGATCTGAGGTGGGTGTTGCGGTCTTGTTTATGTTAAGTTCTGGCTCTCCAGTTATTAGGGACACTATTCGATTATCACAGAACATTTCCCCAGGACTGTTTTCATAGTTGATGTTTAAAAGATTGGTGAGCCATAAACTATCAGCCATGGGATCTCCAGTGGCAGTGATGGTAAACAATATGTGAACCGTGGCATTGGGTTGGGTGGCATTGTAAACATTACCATAACTGAAAGTGAGAGTGTTTTGGGTGGCATCCACAATTAATGTGGGTATCACACCAGTCAAATTGCTTAAAGTATCATCTTCACCCAGTCTCCATTGTCCAGCAGCTGGTATGGCCTGGGTGGTGTTCTGTGCCTGGCCTGTGGTAAACTGGATAGCCCTTAGTAATGGTATGGGTAAATAATCAATTAAGTTAAAGTCGTGTAGGTTGCCTGTGGGCACATCTACCAGTAAGGAAAAGGTCACAGTATCTCCAGCTCTTATCACATAAGGAGCAGTAGGATCCTCTCCATTAATTTCAATTATATCTTTTTCCGGTGTGGGAGCCACTATTATAACCTGACTTCCGCTAGTATCAGTCACCGGATTGTTGTTATGGGTTAAAACAGCATCAGCAATTACTGCATTAGTTATAGGATCATTAGATACTATTGGGTGGGGAGTGGGTGGTGTTACTCCTTCGTAGTATTCATTGATCCTGGCCCAGAAAGTTAGATTTCCAGTGGTTGCTCCGTTGTTGGTTCCCGTGTAATTTCCACCTTCCACAATACCTGTGTATCCATTGTCAATGAGTAACTGGGTGATATTGAACATTAAATAGGTGATACCTGTGGTGGAGTTATGATAATACTGGAACTGGTTGGGATTGGTCAGGTTAACAAACAGGTTACTGATGTCTATACCGGGTAGATGTAAGTTTAGTCGGGGATTGTAAGTTAAAGAATCCAGGAAACTTTGACCATCCCCTAAAATATCATAAAGTACCAGATTATTGAGGGAGAAATAATCTGAGACTTGGAAGTTGAGTGTGTATCTTAATATGTCAGTGGGTTTGGGTTGGATGGGATCTGTACTCTCATCATCAACACTTTTCTGGATGGATAGTGGTTTCAGTGTGAGAGTGTAATCATCTTGGGATGAAACAGGAATATTACTATAATTTCCAGTGACAGTAGCTGTGTTGGTGGCATTAACCCAGGCTCCAGTGTCAGGGTCCAGTACGTACTGTGAGTTGTTATCAAATTTAGGGGCATAAACTTGGTAAATGATAGTTTTATCGGAACCTAAAACTCCAGTAATACTGTTGAAGGTTATCCATAATAATCCACCAGGGGCGGTGGTGGATGGTTGCTGTATGAGGTTACCACCATCAGTATCAACAACTTGTAAAAATTGCAGGTTTCCAGGGAGATTATCTATAACCTCAACTGCAGTGACGGTTTGACCATTGGCCACATCAACTGTCAGAGTATAATTCCAGGGATAATTGGAACCCGTGGCAGTTTCATCTTCATGAGGACTAACTGTATTTTTAATGATTTTGATCACTGTAGGAGTTACCTGTGCTGATGTCTCATTCCCTCTGATAGGTGTTCCACCAGTTTCATTAGCACCAAAACGGAATACAGGGTAGGCTGTGATATTGAGGGGTAATCCCAGGGTGGAGTTACCTAATAAAAATGCATTGACTTCCAGAACTGCGCTGGGCTGATTTGTGGTGAAACTACCCAGAGGATATTCTATTATGTAAAGCTGATATCCAGGAGTTCCTGTCACTGTAAGTCCTGATAAGGGATCGGTTAAGGTGCCACTTAGAGGGAAGGTTCCCACACTGGTAACACTTACTGGTGCTCCTAAAAAGTTAACACTGTTAAACTGTATTTCTGGGGGTAAGATCAACTGTACTGTGGGGCCGAATCCAGTCTCGTTACCATTGTTATTGAAAGTGAGGGTAAAGTTAAAACTTTCATTTAAGAATTGTTCTTCTGGGGCATCAATGGATAAAGTAGGTTCTGGACCCAGCTGAAAGTCCGCCCATCCGTATAAATTCAGATCTGATGGGTTGACACTTTCTTCCATTGTTACCATTTTGCGAGAAGTCATATGCCCCGGGTAACTGGCCGTGACATAAAAATTTCGTTCATTACTCAAGAAGGATAACTGATAATATCCATTGGAGTTTGTGGTGGTTTGAGCAATTTGGGATCCATCCACATCTGTTACAGTTATGGTAACATCAGGGAAGGGACTTCCATTGGTACAGGTAATTACATTACCACTGATTATAGAATTAGGAACTGATGAAGATGAGGAAGAAGAGTTGGGGGAAATTGAAGGTGATTGAGAGGGATCCTGAAGAGATCCAGAATTGTTAACATAATTAAGATTAGTTTGATTATCTTCAGCATTCATTCCAGTTGTGTTATAGGATGATGCTGAATCATTTAATGAATCGTTTAAAGTGGTATTCGGAATTTCATTTACATTTTCAGCAGCAGAAACTGTGCTTAACATTATGAAAACAGCACAGATCGTTACAAAAAGCAAAGCTATCTTATTCTTTTTATCTTCAGACCCCAACATTTGATCACCATATGAACATTTTTTAAATATTGTCCGCCAACAATATTCCTAAAACATCATCATATACTTGTTCATACTATATAAATTGTGTTTACGAACTGTTCGTACACTCTTTAATCATAATATGTCAAAATATTATGTAATTAACTACAGACTTACTAAAAATAATCTGATTAAAATCATTTTTACGGGTTTAAACTATGAAAAAATAGTTTATGATCTAAAAAATCATAAAAATCATATTACATTC
>JAHKLQ010000050.1 GCA_020854975.1 Methanobacterium sp. | reverse complement strand
TTAGTCATGAAAATTACTATGCTCCACTTAATATAAAAGCTTTTAGGTTTTTATTTCAGAAAATAAGAAATTTTAACAGAATAAAAAAAATTTATTTATCAAAAATGGAAAATCAAAAACCATCAAGTTTTTGACAGTGCCGGTTAGGTAAGGGGTTGTGATGTGTCAATCAGATATTGTAATTTTGACATAATCTGATATTTTTCAGGAGTCAATGGCATGAATGAATCAGTGCATGAAATCTATGAAAAACTCTATGATCTTTATGGTCCTCAGGGCTGGTGGCCCTTAATGGATCTGGAATCAGAGAATCTATCAAAAACCGGTGCCACCCATGGATACCATCCTCTAAATTACAACCTTCCTGAAACTCAAAAACAGAAATATGAAATAATTTTAGGAACCATACTCACCCAGAACACTGCCTGGACTTCAGCAGAAAAAGCCCTGTTGAATCTTAAAAATTTAGATGCTATCCATCCTGAAAAACTCCTGGCACTGGAAGATGATGTTTTAAAGGAAGCAGTTCGTCCTGCTGGTTTCCTCAACCAGAAATCAGTTTATCTGATCAATATCACTAATTTTTTCATGTCACTGGACGGTAGAACACCCAGCAGAAAGGAGATCCTGAAGGTGAAAGGGGTGGGAAATGAAACTGCAGATTCTGTACTTCTTTATGCCTATAACCAACCAGAATTTGTGGTGGATGCATATACCAAGCGAATTTTCAGCCACTTAGGACTTGTAGATGAAAAGACGAGTTACATGGCCCTTAAAAAAATCTTTGAAGATAATCTACCAATGAATGTGCCTATTTACCAGGAATATCATGCACTCATAGTGGAACATGCTAAAAGATATTATCGTAAAAAGCCTTACCATAATATTTTAAAGTTGTGAAGAATTGTTGGTGATATTTCGCAATATAGTGAAATGAATATAATTGAAATGATTTGAAATGATATATTAAGTTGATTGATTAAATTAAATAGAAAGGTTAAAGATTAATTATTGCCTTTATAGATTAAATTGGTTATCTTGGATTGATTAATCCTATGATTGTTATAAATCCTTTTTATGCATCATAGGATAGTTAATTATACTTTTAGTTGTATAATAATCGTATATAATTGTATAATGGTGATCAACGTGCAATTCCCAACCCGTCGCATGCGAAGACTTAGAAAAAGCTCCCAGATAAGGAAAATTCTCCGTGAAACAACTTTACAGGCAGAAGATTTTATTTACCCTCTCTTTATCAAGGAAGAGCTTGAAGAAGGAGCAGGGGAACCAATAGAGACCATGCCAGGACAGTACCGTTACAGTCTGGAGGATGCAGTGGATGAGGCTAAAAGACTGGAAAAACTTGGTCTCCAGTCTGTGCTGCTTTTTGGGATGCCTGAAGAGAAAGATGAAATGGGAACTTCAGCCTATGCTACTGATGGGATAGTACAGCAGACTGTAAGGCGTCTTAAAGCAGAAACAGATCTGGTGGTCATCACCGATGTCTGCCTCTGCCAGTACACCACCCATGGTCACTGTGGAATAGTGGAAGAAGGTGAGATCATCAATGATGAAACTCTGCAACTCCTGGCAAAAACTGCTCTGAGCCATGCTGAAGCCGGAGCGGATATAGTGGCCCCTTCAGATATGATGGATGGTAGAGTGGGTGTAATCCGTAACATGCTAGATGATGCTGGGTTTCAAAACACTTTAATCATGTCTTATGCTGCTAAATACGCTTCAGCATTCTATGCCCCATTCCGGGATGCTGTATGTTCAGCACCATCATTTGGTGACCGTAAAACTCATCAAATGAGCCCCTCCAATGTGGAAGAAGCACTACTGGAAACAGAACTGGATCTGGAAGAAGGTGCAGATATAGTCATGGTTAAACCAGCCATGGCCTACCTGGATGTTATCAGTAAGGTGAAAGAAACTTTCAGAGTACCAACTGCTGCTTATCAGGTGAGTGGAGAATATTCAATGCTCCGTGCAGGGATTGAAGCTGAATACCTCACTGAAGACTCCATCTATGAATCCCTTTTATCCATAAAAAGAGCTGGAGCAGACCTTATAATCACACATTTTGCCCCTGACTTTTTAGAAGGAAAAATTATAGAAAAATGCTGAGGTGGGATGTTTGGATCATGATTTTGTGGCTAAGTGTGCCCAGATAGCATCGGTGCTGGAGGTGAGTGGACATCCAAAACCAGGTAATGTACACCGTACCCAGGACTTTGATGACATGGTATTCGAGGATTTTCTCCTAAGTGGAATTGCCATAGGCGATACCATGCGCAAAGCAGCAGAAACTGGTTCTAAATACTGTGACCAGCCAGAACACTGGGATAAAATAGGTCTTGGTCAGTTGATATTAGATGCAGTTACAGAAACTGACCACTGGGTAGCTAACAACACCAATCTCGGCATAATAATGCTTTTAACCCCAATCTGTGTTGCTGCAGGCATGGTTAATGAGGTTAATGAATTAAGGGACAAAATACATCAGATTATGAAGTCCACCACACCCCATGATGCTGTGAACCTTTTCCAGGCTATTAATCTTGCTGATGCCGGTGGAATGGGCGAACAAGATGATTTAGATGTGTCTGCCGATGCTTCTTTAGATAAACTTATCCAGGAAGATGTGAACATGTTTCAGGTGCTGGATATATCCTCTAGCTGGGACTGTCTGTCATATGAACTCACTCATCAAATGCCAGTGACCTTTCAGATAGGGTTTCCTGTATTCAAGCAGAT
>JAHKLQ010000105.1 GCA_020854975.1 Methanobacterium sp. | reverse complement strand
TTGCAGAAAAATTCAAATATTGTTCACAGTCAACAATTTTTAAACATAAGATATGAACAATTTTGGATTTAATATAAAAATCTTAATATATAAACTTTCTCATATCTTATTAATTTCACAATTGGTGCAAAGGCTTATTTTGAGATTATAATAGGTTTAATCAGAATAAAACCATTAATAAAGATAATTCAAACTATAAAAATTGATTTTTTATAAATAACATGTTTTGTGGTGTATTTGCTGTTTTTTTATAGTTTCCAATCACATGAACTCATAAGAAATCATTACTATTTTAAAAAAATTCAAATTGATATCTGGTAATAAGAATTTGATTCCTATCTAATTCACATCAAACAATAATTATAATATAATTGTGAATTGTGTTGAATCTGGATGATGTTTTCCTATTAAATCTTTCGTGATAAACTTTACTAATAATGGAGTGATATATTAATGATCTAATTAAATCCTGATCTAATTTCAGATGTTTGAAACTTTTAGGTGATAATATGAAAGTTAAAGAGGCCATGAACAAAGGTGTTATAACTATTAATTCAAGTATTCGTCCACCAGAAGCCTTTCAAAAGATGTACAAGGAAGGAGTGAGAAGACTTTTCGTTACAGATGATGAAGGAGAACCATTGGGTGTGGTTTCTTATTCTGATCTTATCGGGGTACTTGGAACAATTAAACCATCTGCTAAAGATGCGGTATCTCTTCAAATCACTGATATCATGTCTAAAGAAGTTATAACTATTTCTTCAAATGATGGAATTGAAGATGCAGCAAATCTCATGTTAAGAGCTGATATATCCGGTTTATTAGTATTAGAAAATGATAAACCAGTGGGTGTAATTACCAAAACCGATATATGCAGAATGGTGGCCGCAGAACTCCTAATTCCTGCCTAAAACAGTTTAATTTATTATAACCCAAAAATGTGGCGTTTATTGAATTACTATTTTTTAATTTTTTATAATTGCTTGAATTTTATTCCTTATGTTAATCGATTTTAAACAAATTAAACTTTAAATTTGTTTACATACCCTATTTTTCGACTTTTTCATTTGAAATTCATTTAGAATAAGAGAGCACTATTAAAAATGTATATTTATTAATATTTTCAAAAATTATGAACTACAAGAATGCCTTTCAACTCAACAATTCATAATAAGTAGACTACATTTTTTTTGAAAAAATATGCTACTTACAGAAATGGACTGTAATGTAAAATAAACTGTATAAAAATAGTTTAGTGCGGCTGCCGGGATTTGAACCCGGGTCGTAGGCTTGGAAGGCCCAAGTCCTAACCAGACTAGACTACAGCCGCTATGCGGCGTCCGGGATTTGAACCCGGGTCGCTGGCGTGGCAGGCCAGTGTCTTAACCAGGCTGGACTAACGCCGCATACCATCATGTTTCAGTTCATATTATTTATATGTTTAGGTTTTTTGAAATGTTTTCTGATAAAACTAGCTATCCTTTAATATCTGGAACTAGCAGATAGAAAAATTTATCCATCCACAACTTACGAAGGTTCAAGGGCTTAAAAAAACATACACTAAATTAAAACTTGTGATTTGAGGTAAGTAACATAAATAAAAAAGCTAATTCTGTTTTCTGGCTATTAGGAGAACCCAATAATACAATCCCTGTTGACATATCAAATCAAAACTATGAGTATCACCTATTTTTTTAAAATTAGTAAGGTTTAGATTAAACAATATTAGTTTTCGCTAAATATTTATAGGGATTAAATGGAAACTTAATTTTATATGGGGTGTGAAAAGGAAACTTAATTCCGTTAGGATTAGGAAAAGCAACAATACGCAGTAATTAGTAACAAGGATGTAATTATTTCACCATTGTGAATATTTGCAGATTTTTCAATTATAATAAAAAGATAATAACAGCAATTATTAGGGGTTTTATAATATGCTTAATTTTAAGAAATGGGGAATACCGTTAGCGATTATAGCTTTTATCATAGTAATGTTAGTTCCAACACCCGGGTTAAGTGAACCAGGGCATGCTGCAATAGCACTGTTAGTATTTGCAGTTATAATGTGGGCTACTGAAACAGTGCATCTGGCAGTTACTTCGCTTATTATACTCTTCATCCAGCCTATTATTGGTGTTACCAGTTTTGAAAATGCAGTTATCGGTTTTGCTAATCCTATCATCTTCCTGATGATAGGAGGTTTTATCATTGCTGAGGCAATTCGTAAGAGTGGGCTGGCCAAAAGGTTAACCTATAGTCTGTTGGACAGACTGGGCACCAGTCCTAATAGGAGTCTCTTTGTAGCAGTTTTTTCTACGGGTCTGCTTTCAGCCTGGATTGAGAATGTAGTTGCTTTTGCAATGTTCCTTCCCATCATAAAGGAAATAGTACCTTTAATGGGTGCTAAAGATGCAGATAAAGGTAAAAGTAATTTTGCTAAGGCCATGATCTTAGGTGCTTCCTATGGATCATTAGCAGGTGGTTTTGGAACTGAAATAGGAACAGCTCCAAACCTGATGGCTGCTGCTTACACCAATATTCCCTTTCTTAATTGGATGATCTTTGGAATCCCCCTATCAATTCTAATGATGCTGATAATATGGGTATTATTAGGACGGATATTCCCTATGGAAGTAAAAGGTATCATTGGTGGAAAAGAAACAGTAACCAATAAACTCAATCAACTTGGTCTAATGACCAGAAATGAGAAGATATCCATTATTTTACTTCTTTTCACCATTTCATTATGGGTTACTACTGGTATCACAGGACTTAACAGCTATTCTGTAGCCCTGATCGGTGCTGTGTTGTTCCTTATTTCTGGAGTTGTTGACTGGAAAGATGCCCAAACCAACGTTGATTGGGGACTCATAATATTCTTCGGAGGAGCATTATCCTTAGGGGCAGCATTACTGAACACAGGAGCTGCAAATTGGCTTATAAAAGATCTTTTAGCATCAATGGGCAGCGATCCATCAACTGTGATTATTATGTTACTTCTGATGGTGGTGGCACTGTTTATCACCCAAGTGATGAGTAACATAGCTCTATCAGCAATCCTGGTCCCATTATCTGTTACTCTAGCATCGGCCCAAGGTTTAAATGCAGGTACTTATGCAGTTCCAGTGGCAATTGCCTGTTCATTATCTTTCATGTTCCCTATGGCCGACCCAACTGTGGCCATGGCCTATGGAACTGGATATGTTAATATGAAAGAAATATTTAAAGCAGGATTTCCCATGGCTATTATTGGCATAATATTAACTATCGTGATTTTAATGACTATAGCTAAACCTGTTTTCGGGTGAAAGAGAATCACGACTTTATTCTTTTCATTTAAAGGATATCGAGTCAATAATCTAGATTACTCGAAATAAAATCAGCTATGGGGTTGAAAATCCTATCAAAAGATAATCAATTACTTTTATTCTTTTAACTTAACTTTCTCCCCTATTTTTAGTATTAACTTTATCCGAGTTTTTTATTCATAAGCCGGAAACTTTATATTATAGATATTATTATCAATACAAGTTAATTGAAATGTCAGAATCGTTTATATGGACTTAAATGTTTCTTATGTAGCCATAAATAGTTTGGATAACTTTATTGAGATTTAATGTTTAATTGGAAAAATCAGGTTTATATTTATGACATTAATAAAGGTGTTTAAATGTATGTTGTGATAATGGGTGGTGGAAGGGTCGGTTTAACCCTGGCTAATTACCTGGTGGAATCTGGAAATGATGTAACTCTCATAGAAAGTAACAGCACATTATGTGGAAATGCAGCAACAGAATTAGATGCATTGGTAATCTGTGGTAACGGTACAAATACAAAGACTTTGGAAGAAGCTAATATTTCCAATGCGGATGTTTTTGTGGCGGCTACGGGTTATGATGAAGCTAATTTACTCTCTTCAATATTGGTAAAAGAATATGAAGTCCCTAAGATCATCGCCAGGGTAAGTAATCCAGACCATGAAGAGGCCTTCAAAAAGGTGGGTATACATGATGTTATCAGCCCGGAACTTACTGCTGCTGGCTACCTGGAAAAGCTTATAAACCGTCCTAAAATTGCAGATTTAATCGTGGTAGGTAAGGGAAATGCAGAGCTTCTGGATATAAGCATTAAAAATTCCCGAGTATGTGGCAAGAGAGTGGGTGACTTAAGCCCAACTGATGATTATATTATTGCAGCAATTCATCAAAATGGTGAAATGTTAATCCCCCAAGATGACTGGGTTCTGGAAGAAAATGAAAAAATATCGGTACTGGTGAAAACTAGATCCGTAAAAAAGGTTACATCTATTTTTGTTTGACTATTTACTTTATCTAAAATACATTTCATCTTAAATGCATTAATAATTCATAAAATGATTTCAAAATAATTACCTTATTTATTTATATACTTCTTTTAACAGTTAATTCATCTTCAGTAAATTACTTTTTTTACTTTATCTTCGCATCGAAATATAAGATAAGGAAATATAAGATAAAAAATTTATTAATGAAAGCAAGATCTAGTTTTTCAAGTTTTGACCAGTATATCAAGAAAAATTAATAAAAAGAATAATCTTAAGCTCAAATATCACATTGTAGTACATTCTGGAGAAGCCGCATATCAAGATTATTTTCAACCAGATCAGATAAACGTTGGATTGAGAATTTTTTTAACTCCTGAAAATGATCCTGATGATATCCTAAGCGTTCAAGACCCTTATTTTCTCGAAGATAGTCTGTGAAGGATCTACGGAAACGGAAATTGTGGAATATTCCATGGAAATAAGTCCCTGCAGTTAAACCTTCCTGAGCACCGTCAAAACCAGATTGAGGATAATTACCACAACCCTTCAAAACTTTTAGGAGAGGTTTAGACGTTCCTAAATAAGAAATCCCTTCATGGAGCTCATATCCATTTAACATCTCTCCTTTAATATCAGCAAACATCCCATTTCCCATCAAAGTACCCTTACTCTGACTGATAACTTTTTTAACCTCTCCAAATATGGTTTTAACATCTAAAATCCCCATTCCTTTAATACTACCTATGCTGGATTCTTTAAGGGAGGTATCTATAATCTCAGTACCCAACATCTGGTATCCTCCACAGATACCGAAAACAGGTATTTCATGGGTTAAGCTTTGAATTTCATCGGTAAAACCAGCTTCATCCAGTGCCACCATGTCACTTATACTGTTACGTGTTCCTGGGATGATAAGCGCATCCAAACTCCCTATTTCATCTCCAATTTCAATGAGTTTCACTCCAATTTCTGGTTCGTATTCTAGAGGGTCAATATCAGTGAAGTTGGATATACGTGGTAGGCGCATCACTCCCACAGTTATCTTTCCATGGCCACGATACTTACGCTCTGAAAGAGAAGCTGAATCTTCTTCAGGAAGTTTAAGACCTGGATCGTAAGGTAACACCCCAAGTACAGGTACTCCTACAATCTCTTCGATCTGCCTGATCCCAGGCATTAAAATATCAAGATTACCTCTAAATTTATTAATAATGATACCTTTGATTCTCTGACGGTCTTCAGGAGGTAAAAGTTGGAATGTACCCGCAATAGATGCGAACACTCCCCCTTTGTCAATGTCAGCTACTAAAATTACATCCGCATCTGCCAGACGAGCTATCTGCATATTAGCCAGATCCAAATCCAGCATGTTAATTTCAGCAGGCGAACCCGCACCTTCCATAATAATAACATCATAATCTTTCTTTAGAGCATCTAAAGACTCTTTTATAGCTTTCAATGCCTGATTTCGGAAGTTGTGTTGATAATGGTAGAAGTTCATATCCCCGGCAGGTTTACCATGAACTATGACTTGTGAGGTGAAGTCCTCTTTTGGTTTAAGCAGAACAGGATTCATATGATGATGAGGTTCCACCCCTGCAGCTTCAGCCTGCAGTACCTGAGCCATGGCTATTTCTCTGTTCTCCTGAGTGGTGAAGGAGTTAAGGGACATGTTTTGAGATTTAAATGGCGCAACACGATATCCTCTCTGGGAATATATACGGCAGAGAGCAGCTACAACCACGCTTTTACCTGCGTTTGATGCAGTCCCTTGAACCATTATGCATTTAGTTTTATCTGAAGGCACCATTTTTTCATCTTTTTTAGTTATTCTTAAATTATTATGTAATTATTTGAAGTTTAAATTCTTTAAAGAAATATTGTAAGAATTTTCAAGGGTTTATATGTATAATGCATTAAGTATTTTTCAAATTTATTCAATTCTAATGATTATTCAATTCTACTATATTATAATTCAACTTTATTTCAATTATTAACATAATATTTATATAATGATCTGATCAAGTAATGAAAGAGCTGATGATTTTCCAGCTTAATGTAATATTCACATTAAGTTAATGAACATATTCATTATTTCAAAATTTAGTATTCACTTATACAATATTTACTTATAAAGTTCCATTTAACATCTACACATGATTATTGTCACTAAAGTTAATTAAAAATAATAACACTTAAAAATTACATATATCAATAAATTATAGTTCTTTTCATCTGATAGTTGACTAAACTATCTTTTTCAGATTGAAGATAATTTTCCAATGTTTATACTTTGTTAGAATGGAGTTATCAGTATTCAAAAATATGTGTCAACCAGCTCCAAAGCAAATGTTCTTATATAAGTTTTACTATATCCATTAGAGTATATCTAATAATACATTCAATTTATAAAAAACAGTTTGATTTTTAATAACTAAAATCATGGAGGTTACTAAAGCCTATGGCAAATTATAACCCAGATTCTGAGGTTTCAACCAATGAAACCCCTAAAATTCGTAGTTACAAAACTTCAGGAGACATAGAGGTTCCTGATAGGATCATAGATCAGATCATTGGCCAAGAAGAGGCTGTGGAAACAGTAAAAAAGGCAGCTAAACAACGCCGTAACGTTCTTTTAATAGGAGACCCTGGTGTAGGAAAGTCAATGCTAGCTAAAGGAATGGCTGAACTCTTGCCCTCTGAGGAACTGCAGGACATATTAGTATATCCTAATATGGAAGACAATCACAATCCATTGATCGGTGTAATGCCTGCAGGCGAAGGGAAAAACGTAGTGACCAACTACAAACTCAAGGCTAAAGGACAGGAAGAGCGCAAAAACATGTTTATGATAGCCATAATCAGTATGATACTGATTATTGGTTTCGTTATTGCACAATACTTAGCAGCCATTATAGCCGCAGGTATAGTGTTCCTGGCTCTGCAGCAGATGAAACCCCGCAGCACGGTCATGGTTCCTAAACTACTGATAAATAATGACAAAAAAAATATGGCTCCATTTGTGGATGCCACTGGAGCCCATGCCGGAGCTCTTTTAGGTGACGTTCGACACGACCCTTATCAGTCAGGTGGACTGGGAACCCCAGCTCATGAAAGAGTAGAAGCAGGTATGATTCACAAAACTAACAAAGGAGTTCTTTATGTGGATGAAATAGGGTCTATGCAAATGAAAACCCAACAAGAACTCCTAACAGCCATGCAGGAAAAAAAATATGCCATAACAGGTCAGAGTGAAACCAGCAGCGGAGCAATGGTCCGTTCACAGGAAGTACCCTGTGACTTTGTCCTAGTGGCATCTGGAAACCTGCACGTCCTGGAAGGAATGCACCCGGCACTCAGAAGCAGGATACGTGGTTATGGTTACGAAGTTTTCATGAAGGACAGCATGAAAGACACTCAAGAAAACCGTGATAAACTGGTTCAGTTCGTGGCCCAGGAAGTTAAAAAAGACGGCCGCATACCTCACTTTAGTCGGGAAGCAGTTGCGGAAATAGTACACGAAGCCCAGCGCAGAGCGGGTAAAAAAGAATCCTTAACCCTAAGACTGAGAGACCTGGGTGGTCTGGTGAGAGCTGCTGGTGACATTGCCAAAGGTGAAAAAGCAGATCAGGTCACCTTGGAACATGTACTCAGCGCTAAAAAACTGGCCCGAACACTGGAACAACAAATTGCAGACCGTTACATAGTACAAAAGAAACGTTACCGTGTATTCAAATCAGAAGGTGGCGAGGTTGGAAAAGTCAACGGCCTTGCAATTATCGGAGATCGTAGTGGTATTATAATGCCAATTGCAGCTGAAGCAGCACCAGCCCAAAGTAAAGATGAAGGTAAAATCATTGCCACAGGAAAACTGGGAGAAATTGCTAAAGAGGCAGTGCAAAACGTAAGTGCCCTGATTAAAAAACATACTGGAACTGACATATCCAATTATGATATTCACATCCAATTCCTTCAATCCTATGAAGGAGTGGAAGGAGACAGTGCCAGTGTATCTGTGGCCACCGCCGTTGTATCTGCACTGGAAAACATACCTGTTGACCAATCAGTAGCCCTTACTGGATCTTTAAGTATCCGTGGTGATGTACTCCCTGTTGGTGGAGTTACAGGCAAAATAGAAGCTGCAGCAGAGGCAGGCATACGCAAAGTTCTGATTCCTAAATCTAACATGGAAGATGTCTTAATAGAGAATCACTATCGGGAAAAGATAGAAATCGTGCCTGTTGAAACTTTAAGTGAGGTCCTGGAGCACACCCTTATAGGTAAAGGTAAAAAAGGCCTTATGGACAAGATGCAAAAAATATCAGATATGGTGCCCAAGGGAATACTACAAAAACCCGCCACTAATTAACTTTTTTTTGAGGGTTATTCCCATTTTTCTACTTTTTTACTTTTTTAAAGTATTTTAAACTATTTTTTAAAGTACTATTATGGGGGATATATTTTTATTGGAGTCGAGGAGCTTGAAATTCAGATCCAAAAATCTCCAGAAAAGCGATTACTATAAAAGCAGCGGACTACAAACAATTATATAGAAAAAGTAAATGTGGATTTTTTGATTATTTCTGCTATTTTTTTAAGATCTTAATATGCATAGCGTTATAATTGGATGGGCCTGATTTTACTTACTTAAATACATTATTAATGAATATTTATTTGAATTGAAAATAAGGAAGATACCATGGAAAGTTTATTATTTGAAGATTTGACATTATCTCGTGAAATGAAACGCG
>JAHKLQ010000169.1 GCA_020854975.1 Methanobacterium sp. | reverse complement strand
CCAATAATTATTAATTCAATATGTGTCCTTGATAATTTCATTAAAACACCACTATTTCCTGATAATTTTACCAAACCTTAATTATCACATATCAATGCCCAGATTAATATTTTACTGATAAGTTCCTAAACCATTAACTGACTATCTGAATTATACTTATGTAACCAGAAGGGTAGATGGAACATGAAGCGTTTATGGGGATATTTAAGTGCAGTAATGGTGGCACTGCTCTTTGGGATCTGGTTTACTCTGGATAAAACCTTACTGGGTTATCTACACCCACTGGCCCTGGCAGCCATGGTTTACACACTGGCAAGTGCCTTCCTATTTTTAATTCGATTATCACCTTTACACCCTAAACTCCTGGAAATCCTCCACCGGGAAAGTAAGGTGGAAATCCACATCTCCCGTAGAAATTATTTAACCCTATTTTTAACAGCCATATTCGGGGCAGTATTAGCTCCTGCATTTTATTTAACGGGTTTAAATCAGATAACTGCAGTTAATGCTGCTCTTCTGGCCAATTTTGAGGTGTTGTTTATCCTTATTTTAGGAATATTCTTCCTCAAAGAAACAGTTAAACCGAAAGATATAGTTGGTTTTGGTTTTTTACTGATAGGGGCAGTTTTTTTAAGTACAAACAATCTTCAAAATCTCTCATTTGACCAGAGTTTAGTGGGAAGTCTTTTGGTGATTTCATCTGGGTTTTTCTGGAGCCTTGACACCATTTTAACCAAATTTTTGAGTAATAAAAGGGACATATTTTTCCTCACTGGCCTTAAATGTGGAATCGGGGGTTTGGTCCTCTTTTTAATCTCATGGTATTTGGGGTTAAGTTTCACTCTCCCTGTAAACATGATCCCCCTCTTATTATTCATTGGTCTGGTGTGCATGAGTTTTTCCATAGTTCTCATCTACCTGGCAGTAAGGGAAATCGGATCCACACGTACAGGGTCCATTTATTCCACCAGCTCCATATTCGGAGCTTTAATAGCATTTTTTGTACTTGGAGAACCATTAAAAGCCAGTCAACTATTATTTGGGGTGTTGATGTTGGTGGGTATACTCATATTATACAAAAATGGGAATGAAACCTAAAAAAATAGAATGGATAAATATTTCATAGAAAAATACCTGGAATATAAATTTAAAGGGGAGCATCATGTTATCTACAATTATAAACAGCGCAGAATCCTTCATCATTAGTAATGTTTCATTGGCAGTATTTGTAGGCTGTATCCTGGAGCAAATCATAGTCCCCATCCCAGCCAGTTTAATAGTTTTAAGTTCCACCTTCCTGGTTATGCAAGGAGCCACTTTTTCTATTATGGCTTTAGGAACCCTAATAATGAAAATAGTCATTCCAGCATCACTAGGAATAACTATAGGATCTCTAGTATATTATATTTTAGCTTATAAATTAGGAACACCTTTTATAGAGCGAACCGGCAAATATTTAGGGGTTTCAGTGGAAGATGTGGAGAAAGTTGGTGAACACATCAATGAAAGCCGCTATGATGATGTTTTCATTTTCATTGCCAGATGTCTTCCCATCATTCCAGCCATAGCTATTAACCTGTTCTGTGGCTTAATCAGATATGATATCAAAAAATATCTCGTAACCACCTTTTTTGGATCTGCAGTGCAGATACTGGGTTGGGGATTACTCGCCTGGTTCTCTGGAAACATCTACCAGGCCTTAGAGGCTAAAGTATCCTTTTTAGGTAATGTGGTGTTGGTGATTATTATCCTGGTGGTGGTTGGGTTTATCATTTATAATAGAAGACAAAGCAGAAAAGAAGAGAATAATTAATATAATTGATATTCCCGGTGTTGAAATGAAGCCTAAAACCTTTCATAAAAAGGAAATATTGCAAATAATTGAACATGCCTGTGATCAATTAGAAAAGGGTGGGGAAGAAGAATTTTTTGATGAATTAGAGGTATTATTAACTTCCAAGATCCCTTTTGGAAAACTGAAACCCTTAGGTGAGTATCTGGGATTGCGTGGTCTGGAGACACCAGAACTCTACTTTGAAGTATTGGACAAATTTTTCAGGAAAAATCTTGATTATGGGTATTGTGAAGGTCTTTACAACACTGCCAAATTGAAGATGAGTGAGGAAGAGGTTCAAAAATCCAGGGTTTGGGGTTGGAGAGCAGGAATTGTGGGGTTAGCCTTTAATGAGATGAGTCGTGATCATCCTGAAAAAGTTGTAAAGAAAACCCGGGAGTATATACTATTAAGTTTGCACTGGTCATCATCAGATACATTTGCTGATAAAACCTTTAACCGTATGTTCAAAGAACGTTTTAGGTACATACTCAGTGTTTTAAAAGATTGGGCTACTGATGAAACTGATTGGATCCGTAATGCAGCAGCGTTTGCAGTGCATGCCCCTGTAGAGAGAAAAATATTAAGCCAAAAAGAGTTCCTGGAGGTTCTGGGGGTGATGGACCTGGTTATGGAGGACCCTGCAAAAAATGTGCAGAAAAAGGCGGCATGGGCTCTAAGGGTAGTCAGTAAATATCATCCCGATGAAACCTATGATTTCCTGGTTAAATGGGCTGAAAATGATAACAAAGCAACAAAATGGATTTTGAAGCATAGTTTAAAATTTTTAGATGATAAAAGAAGAGATAATTTGTTGAAAATGATAATTTGACACAATTAAATATTTTTTTAGAGTATACAATTTATAATGATAGTTTTCTTTTTAAGTCTATACTGGTTTAACTAATTTGGGAGTAATTTGGGAGTAATTTGTAGAAATTTTGGAATAATTATTTAAATAGTCTTATTAAAAAACAATTAACAATAGATTGGACTAATTAAAAATAAATTTACCCGTTAAGATGGTGTTAATGTTGTATCTGAAGTTTGTTTTCTTAGAAAAATAATATTTAAAAAGTAAATATTTCAAACGAACTCAGATAATATTTAAAATCAGGAGTGGATAAATATGAAAGACATGATTAAAGAACTAGTGAAATGGAGACCAATAATAATTGGAGTTATCATAGTTGTGGCATTATATGTTATTTCTGACATTATTTCAGGAATAAGTTTAATATTACCCACGTTCCTATTAGCTGGAATCATTGTTGGTTTCATGATTAATGGATCTGAAAAGTATGGGGCTGTTAATGGAGTTATTTTAGGATTAATTGGTGGATTAATTGTTAATGTCTTTTTAATTGCTTATTATTACTATTTAGGGTACGGAGATTATATAAGCAGTATACTACTTTATTCTCTCATGAATTTAGTACTTCAAATAGTTGTAGCAACAGTTGGAGGGGCATTAGGATCTGTGATAAGAACAGAATTCATGAAAGAGGTACAATTAGAATCCATTGAGGATTAATTTAAGTCCCAGATGGTTACAGATTAGTAATATAATCTGGTACCATCACCTTTTTTTTATTTATTTTTATTTCCACATACACATCATATTGTCAGTTATTTTTAATGGGTTCTAACCATTCAATCACTTCTCGAGCAATATTTTCAGATATGTGATATCTGATATTGTATTTGATAGCTGAAAATGAACTGAGTATATGAATTTGAAGTCTAAACATTATCAACTGCACCATTCACATCCATTCTAATTTTAAGGTTTGATTCTCATATGATAGGAGTAGATATAAATTATCAAGACATGAAACCACCACAGGAGTGGTACGACTCCAGGTGACATTAAACTCCTCTGCTGCCTGTTCTGCCACCATGTCATGTCATCTGATTACAAGGAGGGATGTGAGGAATGTTCCGGAGGCTGCTTTCATAGCCCGTGGAGCGTGTATAATAATTGTTTGTCTAGCCAGTACTGTACCACGCTATTGGTTACGTTATCTGTGGTAATGGCAAAGGTCTGAATAGTTTCAAAACCCGCATCCGGATTATTAATGTAGTATATGGTTTCATTTCCTGTTATTCTCATCTTCAAATTAGTTAAAGTTAATTAAGGAATGTTCTTAGCCAAAGATTACATAAAAATGTTTGATAATATTTCTATACAGATAATAATGGCAATAGTAATTCCCATCATGAAATACAAGCCTTTTCTTGTTCTTGTGTCATATGGTGAGATTTTATTGAATTTATCTGGGAAGAGAACCAGTGTTTGACCAATTAAACCCATAAAAACCAAACTCAATCCTTGCTGTAATGGTATGTCTGGGAAATTCAGCATGGAAAACCCCCAAACTGTAGATGCACAACCGATTGCAAATGAAAACAAAAGATAATATAATGGGTTGTATCCTGGACCACCGCTGACCCTGTTGGAACCAACATAAACATGATTCCGAGCAGAGGGGATACTATTATCACTAAAAGTATTTCTACGAAGAATCATTATTACAAGAGGGTAAATACCTATAAATAAAAATCCTACATAGGCAGGGAAGTTTTTGTATCCTATAGCCCAAGGATAAAAAATGGCAATATTTGCAATCAAGACCATGAATAATAAAAGCCAAGGTAGTCCTTCATAAGTGTAACTTCCTTTACTAAAGCTTTTATTCTTTTTAAGTCGAATTCCAAGGATTTTCTCCAATTTACTGAAAATTTTATTTTCTAAAAAGAAACTGAATAACATTCCTATTATTAATCCGATACAAATAAAAACAATGGAAGTCCTGCCTGATATCAATGCCATGTATATCCCAAAAACTGAAAGAGGTATAATGATAATTAACAGCACTTTACTCCATTTTAATAGATATCTATTTTCTGCATTCAAATAAAACAACTCCAATTAGGTTGGTACTCCCATATAATCCATTATTTGATCTTCAACATTATCAAGTGTAACTTGTTAAACAGTCCCCTGCAACTTTTTTGGTTCCTTCAGTTAAAGAACCACCAGCAGTAGCTATAAAAACATATTTCCCTCCAGAATATACCATATTAGATTTCATCAGGATCCAGGGTGTTTCTGATATAATAATTAACTCTTCCGCTGTTAAACCTCCAGGAATAGTACCTATACCAATATCCACAGCTGCTTTAATCCATTTACGTGGATTATGCGGATCTTCTGGAACTTCTTGAGATTCCTAAATAATCCCCATACGAATCATTAGTAATGTTATAGACACTAGCCGCACTGACCTCACGGATACCAACAAGTAAAAACAGACAAAAAATAACAGTCAAGATAATAGTTTTTATTTCTTTTAGTATTATTTATACCCCTCCATAACTCAAATTTACTTTACAAATTATTAAGATATACTTGAATCATGTTTGTTAATACAAGGGGCAGTAATAAATAATTTTCTATTATCTGGGACTGTAAAGTTATGAGGGGTTGACAAATTTTATATAAAATTTTCTAGTCAAATTAGGTCCTATTCAAAAAAAAACATTTATGGTTAAATGAAAGTGCAAAGCTCCTCCAATAGGCATTGGCTTTACAATCTCATTGGGGTAAACTTGTTAGTGTTATGTATTAATTTCTTTAGGTTATACCTTTCAAGTATACATCCTAAATAGTGAATTAATAGTTAGAGGCCAAAAAAAGATATAATTACCTTATTTAGCTTTTTTAATGGGTTCTAACCATTCAATCACTTCTTCAGCAATATTTTCAGAGATATCCTCGATCCAATCCTGTTCACTCCAGGTACACACATCCTCCTCTTCAATATCTCCCACTATATCTTCCACTCGATCCTGATCAGT
>JAHKLQ010000108.1 GCA_020854975.1 Methanobacterium sp. | reverse complement strand
TTTTGCCCGAGAAATTGGAAAAGCAGGAGTTATAATTGAAGATAATAATCTCAGAAAATCCGTTTTAAAGGGCAAATTGGATATTTTCGGAGAAAAATCATCCCTGGTAAATCTGGTGGTGACTAAAATGCTTAAAACTTGGCGAACTTCCATTGTAAACTATCCAAAATTAGATGAGTAGGTAAATATGGATAAAGTTAAGATAAAATAAATGAAACTAGAATTTAGGAGTTTACATGCTAGATCAGGTGAAAAATTTAATTTTGGAGAATAACTGGAAAAGTGATATTTTCATAATGTTATTTTTAACTATTTTAATGGTTATTACACGCCTACCTTTCACTAGTAAATTTCTTTATGAATGGGACTCTGTAAACTTTGCCCTTGCCTTTGAAAAATATGATATACTTCTTCATCAACCCCAACCACCAGGATACATCCTCTTTGTAGGTCTGGGTAAACTATTAAACCAGTTCTTCCATGATGCCAATCTCACCATGGTATTCATGAGTATCATGTTCAGTCTTCTCACAGTCATAGTACTGTACTTCCTGGGTAAACAGCTATTTTCAAGGAAAATTGCCATTATCGGAGCAATATTACTTATTTTCAGCCCAATATTCTGGTTTTATGGAGAAATCGCAACCATTTATCCCAGTGAATCTTTTTTAGCTATTTTAATAGCTTACACTTCATATATGGCATTTAAAGGTAATTTAAAAAATGATAAAAAATTTTTTTATATCTCAACACTTATTTTAGGCCTGGCCGGCGGATTTCGACAGGATTTAATCCCTTTCATGTTCCCATTATGGTTCTTTTGCCTGTTTTATCAGAATCGTCATTATAAAAGGATAATAACCGCCTTTGCACTTCTTGCTATCTCCATACTACTCTGGCTTTTACCCACTATCATTCTAGCAGGAGGCCTGGAAACTTATCTTAATGCTGGTGGACATTTTTCAGCTTCTTTCAAAACCAGTTCCATACTTTTCGGGGCTTCCCTTAGTAATCAATTGTTAATGGATGGTATGCTGGTTTCATGGCTCATGATAGGGCTTGGTTTTCTTGGAGGCTTTTTAATAATATTGTTCCTTATTATGAAAAGGAAAACCGTTCTAAATAAAAGAATGCTTAAAAACCCAAAATTCATTTTCCTGAGTCTATGGATACTACCTTCTTTCCTTTTTTTAGTGTTCATACCACTATCAAAACCAGGGTACAGTTTAACCTTCCTCCCTGCCCTTTCTTTAATATTAGGATATGTTATAGTCGAAGTCTCCAGAGATCTAGGGGGTAAATTTAACTTTTCCAAAAGATCTGTTTTAAGTTTGATCTTGATAGTATACATCCTTTTAAATGGCATCTATTTCCTTTATCCTTATCATTTGAATGAAGAAAGCACTTGGGAAACCCAGGTCAGCAACATGAACTCTTCACAGAAAATTACTTTAGGATTAGACATGTTTTTCATGTATAACAACGAGAAAATCATTGCTAATGATCAGAACATGGAATTACACCTGCAAACCCTGGAAAATTTGTCAGGGTCCAACCCCAATAACACCCAAATTATTATAAGGGATATTATCCGGGAAGATCAGGGTTTCAGTTGGAGAAAAGCGATGTATCAGCTTCCAGGGTCCGATGTTTATTATCTTTTGGATGGGGAGAATTCCCAGCTTAAAAGTAACAAACTTCAGAATCAAGTTTCCTTTTCCTATGGGAAAAACCATACCAGTAACAGTTCCCAATCTGATGTATTGGAAATTCCCATCAACTCTTCGGCTGAAAAAATAGTATGGATAGTAGATGATAGGTCAGAATTTTTCCAGGAATTACAATCGAAAATAGAAGTTAAAACCATTAAACTTTCTAATGGTCTGAACATCTATTACTCGGACATTAAAGATAAAAAAATCGATTTTCAGATTGGTGGATTCATATTCCGAAGTGTTACTGATTAATTTAGAAATTTAAAATCTAATTTTTTAATAATTTTTTACTATCTCTAATCAATGAATATAATCCAGGAATAATAAATGAAATATAGAACAAAAAAGAGAATTAGTTTAGAAATTCTTATGTAAAAATAGTATCAGCAGGATACCCATTTAAAATGTCAATTCAAGTAATAATCTAATTATCAATTAATGACATTACCGGTGAAGATATATGAAATGTCAGGATTACTCCCTTAGTCGAAAAACAGAAAGAGATAACTTAAACCTTAATCCCCTTCAACGTGGAGGGGTGCTTCCTCCTGAATCACGTGAAGCATTATACGAATTTTCAGATGGTTACAGTGTTTGTGATTACTGTTCTGGTCGTCTGGATGAAATACCAAGACCATCCATACATGGTTTCCTGGAGGATATGGCTGATTTCATTAATGTGGATCATGCTCGAACTGTCCACGGTGCCAGGGAAGGGAAATTTGCAGTTATGCATGCTGTCTGCCGTCCAGGAGATACCATAGTGGTGGATGGTAACGCCCATTACACCAGTCACTTGGCAGCAGAACGTAATGGTCTTAACATAGTGGAAGTTCCCAGTAGTGGGGAACCAGAATACCGGATAGACCCAGTAGCTTATCAGGAAGTACTTGACAACCTTTATGACCGGGGTGAAGAAGTGAGCTTGGTTCTCCTAACCCATGTAGATGGTGATTATGGTAACCTGACTGATGCCCAGGCTGTTGGTAAAATTGCTCATGATGCAGGGATTCCCTTCCTCTTGAATTGTGCTTACTCCATGGGAAGGATGCCTATAGATGCTAAGGGATGGAATGTGGATTTCGTAGTGGGAAGTGGTCATAAAAGTATGGCTGCTTCAGGACCCATCGGTGTCCTGGGAGTTCAGGAAGAATGGGCAGATATGGTTCTTAAACGATCTGATAGACACCATGTCAAAGAATTGGAAATGTTGGGATGCACCAGTAGAGGAGCGCCTGTTGCAACATTAATGGCATCTCTCCCCCATATCATAGATAGAGTGAGCAAATGGGATTTTGAAATCGAAAAAACCCTATATTTTGTCTCTGAGATGGAAAAAATAAGTGGAGTGAGACAGATTGGTGTACGACCAAAAGAACATGATCTGGTGCGCTTTGAAACCCCCTTTTTCCATAGTATAGCTGATAAACATCCTCGAAAAGGTTTTTACCTGTATGAAGAGCTTAAGAAGAGGAATATTGTGGGTATCAAACGGGGGCAGACCCAATGGTTTAAGTGCAGTGTTTATGGTTTCAGCCAGGAGCAGGTGCATTACATTGCACATTCCTTTGCTGAAATTGCTTCCAAATTCAAAGATATGGCAGATTAACCATTATTCCATTACTTAAACTAATACACAACTATAGGTTATAATCATTAATGGGATCCAATTAGGATTATATAATTAAGGAGTTGGTTGTACGGGATACTTACAATGTGAAAAATGTGGCGGCTACTATGAACTCCATGAAGGAGAATCTCTGGCTGATTTTGAACACTGCTCATGTGGTGGTAACCTAATCTACACCGAAAACATTGCTGGGTTAAAAAATCTTGAAGATAATTCTAATAAACGCCCGGAAGTTCCTAAAAAGACTTCCAAAAAAAATACAGGTCCCTTAAAATTAGAAGATGGAAAGACGAATTCTGAAGACAAGCCCCATGATTCTGATCTTAAAAAAACCATAAATAAAATCGAAAAATCTGATTCTGCCAATAAAGAAAACTATAAAAACAATCAATTATCAAATTTAGGCCTTATGTTAATGTTTGTGGGTTTTTGTCTTCTGATTTTTGCCTTTTTTTATCCTTTCCTATTTTTTGGAAGTTTAGTCGATAATCCGGATAATATTTTCAATTTATTCACACAGACTGTCTGGATTTATTTGATATCTATTATTTTGATGGTTTTGGGAACGTTTATATTCATTATAGTTAATTTAGGAAGGAGTCCTCAGAAAAAGGCCAAATCTCCTGTTATTTCTGAATATTTAAATGAACTCCCTGATAATTACACCATATTCCATAAGGTGAGAATTCCGCAAACCAGAAGTCTAATTAGTCACCTGATCATAGGCCCCAATGGAATCTTTATAATTCAGGGAAGATCTATCTCAGGGAATTTCATTATCAGAAATGATGAATGGTGGCGTAGTAAAACAAATAAAAGGACGAAAACCATTTCAAATCCTGGAAAACTGGTTAAAATGAATAGTATTGATTTGAAAAGGTTTTTAGAGTCCCATAATGTTAATATAGATTATGCATGGATTACTCCCATTGTAGCTTTCTCCCCAGATCGTTACACCATTGAAGAACCACCACTCCATTATAATTTGATGCCCCCAGATGAGGTTATCCCATTCATACTTAACCAGAAAAAAACCATGGACCCTGAAACAAAGATGAAAGTTATTGCTTTAATTCCCCATCATTCAAAGTGAGGGAGGGTGAGTTTAAGTTAAACTTAAACCACTTTGCTCTTATAATTATATGGTTCTTAAATAACGTTCCTTACCTTTTCAATTCATATGGAGGTGTATGATGATTAATAAGGATGAAAAACCATCTAAAGCTCTTGTACTGAGTGGAGGTGGTGTTACTGGGATTGCATGGGAGTTAGGTATTCTTTTTGGACTGGAAGAATGTGGGATTGATGTTACTTCAGTTGAACTTTTGGTTGGAACTTCAGCCGGATCCAATGTAGGGGCCCAGATCACCAGTGGCCTTAGCCTGGAAGAACTTTACCAACTCCAGTTGAAACCTGTGAAGGAAAGTAAAGAAAATCAGAAGCCTCTTGATGGATCTCAGTTCAGGCAGATGATGGCTGCAGCCATTATGAGTTCTCCTGATCCTAAAACAGCAAGAATTCGTATTGGAGAGGCTGCTCTGGCTGCTTCCACCATGAGTGAAGAAGAACGTCTAGAATTAATAGCTTCTCGCCTGCCCAGTCATGAATGGAATCTGAAAAGAAATCTCATTGTCAATGCTGTGGATGCGGAAAATGGTGAATGGGTTACTTTCAACCAGCATTCTGATGTGTCACTCTTACTTGCAGTAACAGCCAGTTCAGCTGTGCCTGGTGTTTATCCCCCCACCACCATTAATGGGCACCGTTATATTGATGGGAGTATGAGTTCAGGGACCAATGCTGATTTAGCAAAGGGCTATGACTTGGTTCTTATCATTGTTGCTGAACCTACCATGACTCATCGTGCAATGGGTCCTACCATGCACAGGATCAGCTTTGAAGAAGAAATAGCAGAACTAGAACATTCTGGATCTAAATTTATGATCATTACCCCTGATGGAAATTCAATGCAGGCTAAAGGAAACAATCCCCTGGATGCTAATTTACGCGCTTCATCTGCCATGGCCGGACGCAAACAGGGAAAAAAGTTGGCTCAAAAAGTGAAAAGTTTCTGGGAGTGATGATTTAAAATTTTAGCCCCGCTTCCCAGTCTCAAGGATTATCTGTTTCCCTGATTCATAGCTGTTTCCCAGTCTCAAGGATTATCTGTTTCCCTGATTTATAGCTGTTTCCCGCTTATTAAAGCTTTATTGAATGTTCTATTTATTTTCCATTTTAAAATAAATAATTATAAAAATAATAAAAAAATGACTATTTTTGTGTTCCACTTCACATCATGATGAATAATCATATCCATCTTTATCTACCCTATTATCATGCTCAGGATAGTTGGTATAGATTAAGATATGGTATTTAGTATTATCTGCAGGAACGAAAGTCAAGGAATCTGTTATAGTAAATGTTCCCTGGGAGTGTGAGAATGTCCCTGACTGTAGAACATTTTTATGGTTAGCTGCAGGGTTAGTTTTAATTTCATAAAAGCCATTTTCAGTAACCCTGTCTTGTGGGTTGGTTATTTCTGCTGTGAAACTGGTGATATTCAAATTAAAATTATTCACCAAGTATTTGTTTCCAGATCCAGTGTCTGTCTGTGGAATTTCTGTGTCAACCACAGATTCCGAATTTTCAGAACTAATACCTGTTTGTGAGCTCCTATACCCTGTGTTTAACTGAGAAATTCTAGAGATATCCCCAGATTCTGAACTTCCTGAATCAATACTTGTTTGTGAGCTTTCAGAACTAATACCTGACTCGGAATTTCCAGAATCTGTGCCTGTTTTTAAGTTTGCAATATTTTCAGTAAGAGGATATAAAGTTGCTAGGCTAAGCCCAACTATAACCCAAATAAATAACACAGATATGGAAAGCTTACGCAATAACTTCACCACCAATGTAAGTTGCACTCATAATATTATACAAAGCTATTAACTGTTAAATATAATTAAAGCTACTGAGTTATATATTATGCTATAAACTGTGATTTGTTCCCAAAATTATATTTGAATGATAGGTATCCAGATCTAGTCCATTTTCAAACTAGCTACATACGTATATCCATTGGGAGAATTTGCATTGGCATTTTCATCAAAAAGAATTTTAGTGGTTTTTTCGAAATGATGGGCTGCCACTGTCAAGTGGTAGAGTACAATACCCATATCAATAGGAATGTATCTTTTTAACATTATGGCTCTGATGATGTTAGGTTTAACTGCATAAACATTTATTACATGTTTATTGCCTGTGAAAAACCAGGGCTGGCTGTTGGTTGCAGATGGTGCTAGACGGGCTGCTTCCAGTATTTCACTAATTTTACCATCACTAATTTTATAGATCTTCTGGAGAGGTTTTCGCTTGAATTCCAGAATATTGTTGCGGTGTAATGCTTCTTTTGGATTTCCAAAGGCCATTAAGATTATAAATTCAAGATCTGAACTTTTTAAAACCTCTTTACGGGGTTTTGGTATTCCTTGCCAGCAGCTACCCCAACCATTAGCTGAAAAGAAAAGGTCCATTTGCTGTAGCATAAAACCAATGTTAGTCTTATATCCT
>JAHKLQ010000009.1 GCA_020854975.1 Methanobacterium sp. | reverse complement strand
TTTTATTTTATTTTGTTATTGAATTATGCAAAAATATTAATACCCTAGATAATTAATAAAATTTTGATCTTATGTCTTTTCTTATCTGTGAAAAATGTAGGGGATACTATGAGCTCCAGAAAGGAGAATCACCTGAGGACTTTGAAAGTTGTCTATGTGGTGGGAAATTAGAGTACATTGAAAATATTCCTGAAAAAGACCCAGATGAAAGTTTTAATGAAGATCTGGTTAAGAAAAACAGTGATGGTAAAACTGTTGTAATGAACGATAAAGAAGATAAAGAACTAAAATCAATCTGTCCCAACTGTTTGAAGGAGAATGAAGATGATATCTTTTGTTCACAGTGTGGTGGAAAATTATTAACGATTAAAGAGGGTAAAGTGATTCGTACTAGACAAAATGAAGATCATGTAGCACTTAAAAAAATTTCTAAGAAAATAAAGACCACAAATATCAAAAGTGAACCTGTTAAAGGTTTAAACTCAATTTTTGAGCGGATCAAAGTATTTGGAGTTTTGACAGGGGTAATTTTCCTGGTGATTGGGATTTTTATAGTCTTCTATGTATTGGTAAGTGTGCTATCCTGGAATTATTCATATTATGGGGATTTGAGTTATAATGAGTTTCAATTCTTTTTCCATCTTTTAATAGTTTTCATCCTTGTTTTGGGAATATTTTCAGGTGTTCTGGCTAGTTATATAAGTAAAATGGGGGATTATGTAGATGGATTAGTCAATGGCTTTCTGGTGGGGGCTATCAGTGCTAGTGTTGTGGGAATTTACGGAACCTTTATTTATATGGGTATTGTGGGAATTTTATTGATATTTATTGGAATTCCCCTTCTGGGTGCGTTATCATCAGTGGGAGGAGTGATCGGGATCTTCCTGCGAAGTAAACTGAAATAACTTCAACAAGGCGTAAATCAAATAAGAGATGAGTTTATAATGTTTTAGGTTATTTTTATTTGGTCCTAATCATAAAAGGTGAATACTAAGTTTTTTTTTATGTGTTCCTGTGGTGTTTTTGTATATTATGGTACATTTATATTGCATAATAAATTATGATAATAAAGTATATTACTATTGAAGTATATTGATGAAATGTATCATAGGTTCAAGTTAAGGTGGAATGGTTGTGAAGTACATAATATGTGATGAATGCGGTGGATTCTATGAACTTGAAAAAGGAGAGTCAATTGAGGACTTTGAAAGTTGTTTATGTGGTGGTAGTCTAAGTTATGCAGAGTTAACTCCTAAAGGCATTAAAAAAACAACTAAAAAAGTTGAAAAGGATTACAAAGTTAATATTCGTCATTCAGAAAACCTGTCAGAAAACATATGCCCATTGTGTGGACAGATAAATAAAGTAAAGGCAATATTTTGCTCTAAATGTGGGAAAATCCTTAAAAATAGGGGTTCGAATAGATATGATTATTCACATGTTTTAGAAGAGCGTGAAAAAAGGAAAAAAAGCTTAAGAGGTTTATATGAACGTATTGATCTATGGGGGGTTGGGTGTGGTATTATATTCCTGATAGTCATGACGGTTATCAGTAATATCATTATATTTTTAGGACTAGTACGATTAACAGTTCAGAATGCCAACGAACCCACATTGTTTGCATTTTTAGGGGGAGTATCTCTTATCTCCTTAACTCTATTTCTACTTTCAGGATTCATTTCAGCAGCTGCCATTGGCACCAGGAGTTACATAGATGGGGGTGTGAATGGGGCCCTCGTAGGTATTTGTATTGCAATTGTGGTTTCTATTATTCCGGGAGCTCTAATACTTGTTTATCTAGGAATTATTCAATGGCTAACTATATTAATTGGAGGATGCATTGTTTATGGAATTTTAACAGGAGCTGGTGGTTTGATTGCTGTGGCTGTGCGTAAACACACAGGAATAATTTGATTAATAAGTTATGTATAATGTTCCGGTTATATGTTAAATCTACCAATAAACACCTCATAATTAGCTTAAGAAACTATCAATAACCCTAACTTTGTGTAAACAGCTATTATCAGATATATTATTTTATTAAATATAAAAAAAATAATCAAAATCAGAGGTAAGTGCCGTGGGCCGGACTTGAACCAGCGACATCCAGATCTTCAGTCTGGCGTTCTCCCAACTGAACTACCACGGCATAATGGGCCCGACGAGATTCGAACTCGTGATCACCTCCGTGTCAGGGAGGTATCATACCCCTAGACCACGGGCCCGCATTCAAACATTATTGTTGTATTCCTATATAAACCTTTGCGATTTTTTAAATCTTTTCGAAAAAATGAGTAGTTCCCATTTAAAGGTACTAACCAAAAATGTATATGTCGTAACTTCCTATAAAGATATCTTACCTAGAAAAGGGGGTTAGAAAATAATGGATATCAATGATCCAATAGAAACCACAGTAGAAGAGATACGTAAGGTTTTAAATATCGAAAACGTGATTGGGGAAGTAATAGAAAGTGAAGACAAAATTCTGATACCTGTTACTCGCATGGGAATGGCATTTGGAGCAGGTATGGGTGAAGGACGAGGTGCTAGTAATGAGGGTGGTTCTGGTGCTGGTGCTGGTGGAGGTGCAGGCATAGAACCCGTGGCAATGGTAGTGGTTTTTAAAGGTGTTGACGGACCTGAAGGTGTTAAAGTACTCTCTCTTAAATCTGCAGACCCACTGACTAGAGCCATAGGTGAAGTTGGCTCAGCCATTGTTGATGTTATGGCAGAAAGTCGGAAAATGGGCCTGGGGAAAAAAGGTAAAAAAACTAAAGAGGAAAAAGGTGAAGAAAAAGAGGCTGAAGCAAAAGAATAACACTAATCTGCAATAAGCAGCCTTGCTTTTCAAGAGAAAGGAATTTACCATAAATAACCTAAGAGCGGGTTAAATTTGATATACATTATAATAGGCATCATTATATTAATCTTGGTGCTTATTCTATTGTCTTTTCTTTTAATTCCCCTAAAGATATCTTTACACCTAAATAAACACGGTTCTCAGATTAAAGGAAGATTCAGCTTATACTGGATAGGGATCCGATTCTTTTCCAAGAAAATACCAGAGGAAGAAAAAGAAGAGGATAAAAAAAAGAAAAAAGAAAAGAAAGAGAAAGCTGAAAAAGAGGAAGAAAAAGGTAAATTTGACCTTAAACGTATTTTAAAGATTATAAACTTATTTTTGGATGCCTGGCCCCATCTTTACCGGGTCCTGGTTGCTATTGTTAGGTCGTTCACTCTGGAAAAGTTTTCCCTAAACTTGACCATGGGAATGGAGAGCCCTGCAGACACAGCCCTATTCACAGGTTATATATGGTCTTTTACTTATCCTCTCAATGCTTTGACAGGTATTGAAATGGTTATAACACCTGATTTCCAGCGGAGAGTTCTGGATGGTGAGTTAAAAGTGGAAGTACGATTGAAACTTATTGGGATTGTGACTGAAGCCATAAGAGCCTACATGAAAAAACCAGTAAGGCAGTTCATTAGTGAAATAAGGAGTTTATCATAAAAAGCCACTTTATAAAGAAATTTTCTAGTGTTTTTATGAAAAAATGAATTATAATAAAAAAATGAGAAGTCAAGAAATAAAAGTTGGTAAAACCTTTAAAATTGATGGAAGGATTTTTTATCCATTGGTTAAGGTTACACACTGGAAACATAATCAGGAAGAGTTTCATTGTTTATCTCCTCTAGCTTTAGTTGTTATTGAAGGGGATATGAAATACATCCTTCCTATGAAAGAGTTTGATGACCCGGAAAAGCTGGAAACTTTAATGGACATGATTAAGGTATGAGGTCTGATTTTTAAGATATTTAATGAATTTTAGTTTAGGATATTCACTATTCTTTTTGAAATCATCTTTTAGAATGCTCCACTAAAAATGAAACTTTCATTTAAGAAGAAAGAATTTATGTTTCTTTCAATAGAATAATTTTAAAATAAGTTCTGGGGTTTCTAACTGTGAATTTAGCAGGGAAAAGATCAAGATCTGACTATGAAACTTTCCTGATCCTAGCATTAGTTGTCTTATCCTGTGTGTTGACCTATTACTTCCATTTTATTTTAAAGTCAGGGCTTCTTTTCACTCATTTTTATTACATACCCATAGTGTTAGCTGCTGTATGGTGGAAACGAAAAGGATTATGGGTGGCATTTTTCCTGGCAGGAATGCTTATTATCACTAGTTTACTCAGCCCTCTTACAGGTGATTATCTTTATTATGACTTTTTCAGGGCAGTGGTTTTCATCTCAGTTAGCATAATAACTGTTTTGTTAAGTGAAAGGATTGAAAAATCACAAATAAAACTGAAAACCAGTGAAGAAAGTTTCCGTTCGGTGGTTGAATCTGCTATAGATGGAATTATCACCACAGATATTTCAGGTAATGTGGTTTTTGCCAATAAGAGTTTTTATAAACTTTTCCAATACTCTGAAGAGGAAGTCCTTGGTAAATCAGTGCAAAAATTTATTCCTCCTCGATTGAGGGATAAATACCATCAACAAATGGAAGACTTCCGTAAAACAGGTAAGCATCGTCTGGTTGGAACTTTTGAATCAGTTGGCTTAAGGAAGGATGGTAATGAATTCCCCTTTGAAATGTCCATCACCAACTGGGAAGGTAATGGTGAGATATTTACCACTTCTATTATTAGAGATATAAGCTATCGTAAAAATGCTGAAAAAACAAGAGCCATACTTTCAGCCATTGTGGAAAGCTCAGCAGAATCAATTATGGGTATGGATTTAAAGGGTAATGTTTTAAGCTGGAATAGAGGAGCCGAACAAACATATGGCTACAAGGAAGAGGAAGTCCTGGGAAAATCAGGTTCCATAATAATACCTACAGGTTCTAGTGAACTCCAGCAGATCCTACGGATAATTGAGGATGGGGGGAAAATTGATCATTATGAAACCAAAAGGGTAACCAAAACAGGAAAAATGATCGATGTATCCTTTACAGTTTCTCCCATAACTGATAAATCGGGAAAAATAATTGGATTATCAGCAATATCAAGAGATATAACTCAAGAAAAAGCTGCTGAAAAAGCTTTAGCCAGAAGTGAATCTCAATTATCGATGATCACTACTAATATGGCAGATATTATATGTCAGGCCAGTATTGATGGTGTTTATATTTACGTAAGTCCTTCAGTAAAATCAGTTCTTGGCTACACACCCCAAGACCTCATAGGAAAATCAATCTTTGAGTGGATACACCCTGATGATCTGGAAAGAGTTACCTCCTGTATGAATGATGTTTCTCGGAAATCTATGACTAAGTTCATTCAGCACCGTTACATGAACGCTGATGGTAGTTATGTATGGTTGGGTACCAAAGGAACACCAATCTTTGATACAAGGGGGGCTGTAAGTGGATTTGTATGTAACAGTCGTGATATAACCAACCAGAAAAATGCAGAAGATGCACTGCGTGAGAGTGAGGAAAAATATAGAACTCTAATTGAGTCAGCTAAGGATCCAATTGCTTTGTATGATGAGAATGGTATTTTTTTAATGGCCAACAAGTCAGGAGCACATAGTATGGGTAAAGAACCTGCTGAACTATTAGGTCATTCACTCCGGGATTTTTTCCCCCTTAAACTTGCTGAAAAACAGATTGAATTAATAAGAAAAGTGATTAGCACAGAAGAGGGTTTAGATATAGAAATGTTTGTCCCCTATGGTGGGAAAGATCAATGGTTCAGCACAAGTTTACAGCCGATTTATGGTCATGATAATCGAATTCGTAGTGTACAGGTGATCTCAAGGGATATAACTGAAATTAAGGAGACTCAAATTAAACTTGAACATGCTCTTGAGGAGAAGGACATGCTCATGAAGGAGATTTATCATCGGGTAAAGAACAATTTGATGGTGATATCCAGTCTCCTGAATCTTCAGTCAAGATATATCAAAGATGAAGAAGCTCGAGGAATATTCAAGGAAAGCCAGGAAAGAGCTCATTCCATGGCTTTAATTCATGAAAGGCTCTATCGTTCCACGGACCTTAAACACATCGACTATGGAGATTACATCCGCACCCTGACTCGAGATCTATTCCGGACTTATGTTACTGATCCATCCAGAATTAATCTGGAACTGGAGGTGGAGGATGTGATGATCGACATCAACACTGCCATACCACTGGGACTGATAATAAATGAACTGGTCTCCAATTCCATGAAACATGCCTTCCCTGAAGATAGAACTGGGAAAATAACGGTCAAATTCAAAAAAGATGAGGACCATTACATACTGGAAGTTAAAGATAATGGTGTGGGGTTTCCTTCAGATATTAAACTTGGAAAAACAGATTCTCTGGGCCTGCAATTGGTCACTAGTCTCACAGAACAAATTGGTGGGGAACTGGAACTTCAAAGAAGTCCTGGAACCACATTCTGCATAAAATTTAAAGAAAAAGGAATAGATGAGTAAAATTGGTTTATATTTACTAAAATAGGTTTATACTTTAGGTAGTGTTCATAAAATTTCTAACCCCCTCACTGAATTGATTAATTTTAAATTATGCATCAAATAGAAAAGAGGGAACGTGTTTTAATACTAAATTTTCCTCCACTAAGTAGTCTATCCTATGAAAATAGTGGGATGTATAACAATGAGGAACAATCCTAACATTAACTGTCTCCATATAAGATCAAACCTAATACTGATTGGATAAAAAACGAATATCATCCTAAAAAATAAGAAAAATAAGAAATAAACAAAGTTACATTGATTTGACGGCCATTTCGATATCTTCGGATTTGACAGTCTTTCTTCCAGCGTGTTTTGCAAGTTCGACGGCTTTTTTGGCTAGCTCTTCGCCACTTTCTTCCAGAGCTTTGGCTAAAGCCTCCTTTGCATCATCGCTAATCCTTTGTGCACCAGCATTTTTTATGATCCTTCCAACTGGAGCAATTGGTAATTCAGCCATATTTTCACCTCCTAATCTAGCTAGGACTCTATAATATTTAAATATATCGGTTTTCATGACATGATGGGCCATGGCATGTAGCATGCACACTCACCAAGTGTGATCATCAATCAACCAAAACTATTAAGGGTACAAATACTAATAGGAATTCCTATGTATAAGACTCCGGACATTGAACCCACCATAGAAGAGATATTAGATAAGGCAATGAAAGGTCCTATTTCATCAGAAGAAGCATTAAAGCTAATTAAAACTACTGGTGCAGAATCACAGGCATTAATTCAAGCAGCAGATTTGCGAAGGCAGGAATTGGCAGGTGATGAAATCACTTATATTCAAAATTGGAACATCAACTTCACTGACATATGCACTGGAACTTGTGGTTTTTGTGCTTTCCGTAAAGACCCTCAAGAAGAAGGAGCTTACTTTTTAAGCATAGAAGAAATAGTTAAAAGGGCTAAAACTGCCTGGGAAGATGGTGCAGTGGAAGTGTGTATCCAGGGTGGACTTCATCCAGAAGGGGATGCCTATCTCTATGAGAAAATTATTCTAGCAGTCAAAGAAGAAATCCCAGATATTCATATCCATGCCTTTTCACCTATGGAAATCTATTATGGGGCATCACAGTCCGGATTAACACTTAAAGAAACTTTAAAGATGTTAAAAGATGCAGGTTTAGGATCCGTGCCTGGAACTGCCGCTGAAATATTAAATGATGAAGTTAGAAAGGTTATCTGTCCGGGTAAGCTCACCACAGATGAGTGGATCAGGGTGATTGAAACTGCCCACCAGACTGGTATACCCACTACCTGTACCATGATGTACGGGCATGTGGAAAGTGTGGAGCACAGAATTGAACACCTGGAAATCCTTAGAAACATTCAGAAAAAGACAGATGGATTCACAGAATTCGTTCCTCTTACTTTCATGCACCAGATGGCACCAATCTATCAACAGGGTATCTCCAGTCCAGGAACTACTGGCACTGAAGATTTGAAACTTTATGCTGTTTCTAGGTTAATGTTTGGAGATTTATTGAAAAATATCCAGGTATCATGGGTTAAACTGGGATTCAAATTTGCACAAATATGTTTAACAGCAGGGGCTAATGATCTGGGAGGAACACTGGGAGAAGAGAACATTTCCCGATCTGCAGGAGCCCAACATGGAGTATATACACCTCCAGAAGATTTACAGCGTATCATTCGGGATCTGGGAAGGATACCTGCTGAAAGGGATACTCTTTATAAGAATATAAGAATCTTATAATTTTTTTTCTATTTTCTTTCTGATGATGAGAATCTGTGATTGGTAAGATTTGATAAATTATTCTGATAAGGCTTCTTATCAAATCTAATAATGTTATAAAAGTTTAATGATAATTAGTATGGAAGTTTAACCATATTGTTAAAAATTTAAGATAATGCCCATTTAACGATAATGGTATATGACGATTAGGGTTATGATTCCTAGAACTGCTCCAATAGAGTTAGGGGTGAAAATGTACCAGTTGTTGATTCCCACTCCATAAATGGTCCATAGTGTACAGTTCACCACCATGGCCATGTAGAGTGCTGGTGAAACCTCATCCGATTTTTTAATTTTTATTACAGTGTGTATCTGGGCAACTGGACTTAAAAACATCACCACAGCAAAGATACTGGCAAGTAAACCCACAGTTTCAATTATCATTTCCATTGGTCTTTATTTGAACTCAATATAAAGCTCATATAATTATTTTGAGATTATAATACTAAATTTTGCCCATACTAAATTTTTTGTATAACCACCCAATCCCCTTCTTCAACCTTCTGCATAATCTCCAAACCATCAACAACCAGTCCAATATGGTTCACATCTGAAGCAGGCTGTGAATCTCCAAAGAAGATGCAGAATGCTTTTCCTGGTGGCCAATAAGATATGTCTCCCTTTTCTGAGGATGATGATGGGTTTTCATAATCCTGATCCAGGGGTATGGGGAAGTAGATTTCCTCCAACCATAACTGAGCCTCACCCTCCAGGGGGAGACTATCATAGAATGCTTGAGCTGTTAGTGGGTTCCTGTTATCTAAGAGTGCAGTTAACTTTCCTTTTTCCAATATTTCTATCTCTATTTTCATCTTCACATTACCCCCTTCACCTTCTTTCTCTAACCTTCACCTTTTTCTCGGATTATCTTTCACATTCAATAATAGTCTATCATAATTGAATATGACTGGGAAATCAGTGAATCAACTCTGATTTAAGAGATCTTCCATGATCTGTACACCAGTGGAGGTTCCTATTTTACTGGCACCAGCATCAATCATGGCCAGGGTTGTTTCCAGGTCTCGGATACCCCCAGAGGCTTTCACACCCATTTCCATACCAACAGTTTCTCTCATCAGCCTGACATCTTCCACTGTGGCCCCGGTTACTCCAAATCCAGTGGAAGTTTTCACATAATGGGCCCCTGCCTCTTTAGCAAGTTGACAGGCGGTTATTTTTTCATCCATGGTAAGTAGAGCTGTTTCCAGAATTACTTTCACCACACATCCTCTAGCTGCCCCTACAACTCCAGCTATGTCAGATTGCACCAGGGATAAATGTCCTGACTTTAAAGCACCAATATTCATCACCATATCCAGTTCAGAGGCACCATTGGCCACAGCTTCCTCCGCCTCAAATGCTTTGGCATGTGATGTTTGCACCCCAAAAGGGAATCCAATAACCACACAAACCTCTGTATCTGAATTTTCCAATAATTCATTAGCAAGAGCAGCTTGAGTGGGTGTTACACAGACGCAACTGAAATCATAGTCATCTGCTTCCTGGCAGAGACTTTCTATGTCCTGATCAGTGGCATCCCGCTGCACATTAGTATGGTCAATCATTCCTGCCAGTTCTTCTATGGATATCATAACATCCCTCCATTTTTTAAATTTTAACACTTTAAATATTATAACCCTGTTTTATGAACGTTTAAACTAATTTTTTAGCCATGTAAGGTCCTTTACGTTCATATCCAAATTTACGGTAGTAATTTCGAACCCCTATACCACTGGTGATGAGTATTTCCTTCTTATCATACTCTTCCCAACTGATCCTTTCTGCTTCCTTCAATAATTTTTCACCATAACCCTTATGCTGCCATAGTTCATCTTCTTTTTCACCTAACGGTATCATAGGACCATACACATGCAATTCACGTACTAAAGCAGTATTATGATCTATCTCTGGTCGGTGAGCCTTTTCTGAGGGTATACGGAGTCTTAGAAAACCTAAAAGAACATCTGACTTGGTATCTTCCATGGAAATGAAGGTTTCCTCGCCCTTACTTGCCTTGTATGTTTCTTTTAGGAGTTGGATATTTTCGGCATGGGTATAAGTTCCCTGAGCGGCCTGATGCCCCACTTCTCGGCAGCGTATACACTTACACTGCACTCCCTCATCTTTAAGCTGTTGGTAGACCAGTTCTCCCAGATTGGACTTTTTAACTCCGGCTTCTATGAGCTGGGAGGGAATGTCCCGTTGAATACGCATGGTACGCACCCATTTGGGGAGTATCTTTTTCACCTGAACTATGAGGTCAACTGCTTCTTCTGTGGAGTAAGGTTCATATTCTCCTTTTTTCCATAATTCATAAAGTTCTGAGCCTTCGGTTACTAGACAGGGATAGATCTTCAGCATATCTGGTTTGAAACGTTCATCCGAGAATATCCTCTTGAAAATCCGCAGATCCCGTTTGGGGTCAGCAAAAAGACCGGGCATGAGATGCATGGCTACTTTAATTCCAGAATCCTTCAGAATTCTGGTGGCATCTACAGTATCTTCCACCCGGTGCCCACGTTGGATGCGGTGATAAATGAAGTTATAAATGGTTTGCACACCCAGTTCTACTCGGGTAACACCCATCTTAAGCATACGATCTACATCTTCTTTTTTGGAGTAGTCTGGTCGGGTTTCGAAGGTCATACCTACACAACGGACACTGGAACTTTCATTAACCTTTTGAACATCTTCCAAATAATGAAATCCGTGTAACTTTTCAGGGTCCTGGTTTTTCACATCTAAGGTTAGGTTCGGTTCTTTAACTTTAAAATTTACCATGGCCTGAAGACATTGGGTGATGAACCATTCCTGGAAACACAGAAACCGGGAAGGAAATGTTCCGCCCATAATGATTAGTTCTACCTTGTCCAGGGGGTGTCCAATACTTTCCAATTGGAGGAGGCGATTGTAAACCTGTTTGTAAGGGTCAAAATCATACATTCGAGCCCTTAATGCTGCAGGTTCTTCTCCAGTATAACTGGGAGGAGCTATTGTGCTCTCAGGACAGTAAAGACATTTTCCATGAGGGCAATTATGAGGAGGGCACATCACCGCCACCACTGCCACACCTGAAATAGTTCTGGTGGGTTTTTTCTTTAGAATATGGATAACAAATTCTTTTTCATCTGCACGAGCCATTTTAAGTATTTCTGAGTTACGGGGGAACCTGTCCAGTTGGTAATCACGACACACCTGGAATTTAGCCTTCTCCAGATCCTTCCTATTTTTTATTTCCCCGGCCAGTATGGCTTTTATTATGGATCTTCCTGCTTTTTCCATTTTTCTCTCCAAATCTCCCATTAAAATTTTTTCCCTTTAACAGTTATTATGGGAAAACAGTTCTTTTGAAAAATCTATTGTTTATTTTATCTTTAACTATAAATTGGTTCTTAATCCAATAAAAACTTAATTTTAACAGCTCAAATAATAAATCTTTAACATAAATCCTAATTACCTTTTTTTAATTTAAGTATTTCCAGGGCCCTAACAATGTCTGTTCTGGAAATTATCCCCACCAGTTCTCCATTTTCCATTACCGGCAGCCTCCCCACACCTGTCTTGTTTAATTTAGTCATAGTATCAGTTAAAGGTTCATCAGGACTGGTTGTTACCAGATCACGGGTCATGAATTTGGTTATAGTCTTCTTTTCATCTCCATGTTTTGCCTGAGAAATATCATTGAAGGTGATAATTCCAGCGAGTTTATTTCCCTCAAAAACTGGATAACCCATATGTTTATTTTGGAACATGATCTTCATCATCTCTTCCACAGTTGTCTCTCCTGTGACAGTTTTCACCTTTTGGGTCATTATTTCCCCTACTTTAACACCTTCTAGTATGGTGGAGATCATTATTTCCTTGTACTCTGCATCTGCTCCAATGTAAATAAATAATGCAATGAGTATCAGGAAAAAATTCCAGAATATTCCCACCACTGCCATGAATATGGCCAGAAATTTACCTATAGATGCTGCAGTTTCTGTAGCTTGCAAATAACTCATACGTCCTGCTAGAATGGCCCGTAAAACTCTCCCACCATCCATGGGATAAGCAGGAAGCAGGTTGAAAACCCCCAGAATCAGGTTAACCAGTGCAAAATTGTTTAAAAATTCGAAAATGTAAGGATAAGATCCAAACCCTATAAATGCAAAGTAAATCCCGTAACAGATCATGGCTATAACAAAGTTTACCAGTGGTCCGGCAATAGATATGCGTAATTCTTCACCAGGATCCTCAGGTAACTCTTCCATAGCCGAGACCCCACCAATGGGTAGAAGTATGATCCTATCAATTTTAATCCCATATTTTTGGGCTACGTAGGAATGTGCCAGTTCATGCAGCACAACAGTAACAAAAAGTAAAGTGATGAGTAAAGCTGCAGTTAAGTCCACTCCAGGTGCTAAATTTAGAATAGCCACAGCATAAATCAGAAGCATCAAAAGAAGAAAGGAAATATGCAGTTCCACCGGGATGCCAAAAACACTAAAAATTTTAAAGGAGTACTTCATTTCTTCACCTGTTTATTTAACCTATGTTTATTTGTATATTATTTTATTTTCAATGGTATAAAAGGGCATACGAAAACCTAAAACAGGTAATATAGGAGATTTTAATAGGATATATTGGGCCTTGGGGAGTTATTTTTCCCTTTAAAATCTTTACATAAACTAGGGTAAGATTAGGGGGTTATAATCGCTTTTAAAGGACAATAATTATATACATCAAATAACAGAATATAAAATGGTGTTAACATGAAAGTAAGTGAATTTTTCGGGCGAAGAGTTTTGGATAAAAAGGCTAACGAGATTGGTAAAGTTGCAGATATGACCATAGAACCAAAAGAGGGCATTATACTCAGTATGATTATATCAACCAGCGACTTTGGACTCACTAGGAAAGATCTGGAGATAGTAACTGCAGATATTGATGAGGTGGGGGATTATATATTATTAAATGTTGAAAAGGAAGAGCTGGAGTTAAGAGCGGAATCAAGTAAGAAACAAGAGAAGAAACGACTTGATATTAATCAATAAAAAAGTGATAAAACTTTGCCAATCATTTAAGTTCAGTAAATTAAATCTTAATAATGAATCAATTCCAAAATAACAGGTCTAAATAATAACCCCAAAATATGATCTTAAACTTAAAATGTAATTTAAATATTTTACAGCAATAGATAATTAGGGGGTGAAAAGAGTGGAATCATCTAACATGGAAAAAGAAATTATTATCGGTGCTCATGTAAGATACAGTGGTACGGGTAGTGCAGGGGAAGTTTTAGACATCCGCAGTGATGATCAGGGTGTTTGGGCTAAAGTGGATACCACTCAACTCTGGTATAATAGTCGTTACCTAGAAGTCATGGATGAAAATGAATACATGAAACTCAAATCCAGAGAGACAAAAAGAGAAACCAGTAAATTCAATGAAGATGCTGATGAAAGGGAAATCACCAAGAAAAAAGTTGATAAAGTCAAAAAGGACTTTGAAGATGTGGATATGAGCACAGAACTTTGTGATGGTGGAGGTTAACTCCCTCCATTTTTTAATTTATTTTAAGCTATTTGAATCTT